>NZ_JBEZXR010000012.1:0-141086 GCF_040638135.1 Streptomyces sp. NPDC026673
TTCGAGACCGTTTCACCGGCCCCTCCGGGCTTTCCCTTCGTTGTCTCCAGCTTAGCAGATCCGATTTCCTTCTCTGCCACCCTCTGGAGGGGGTTTCACTTTCGGCGTTTCCGCCTCGGCGACATTCACTACGTTAGCGGATTCCTTCGCGTCTCGCGAATTCATCCCCCACTCTCCGTGCGATTCCACGCCGAGAGAATTCGAGGCGCACGGAAGTACACCCGAATCTTCGGGGTGGAGTCGTCGTGGTGAGTGACCGCCGATCGGAGGATCCGGACGAACCGGGCGCACCGTCTCAAGCGGCTCGGGCTACGTTACGCACGTGCGGCGGCGGAGTCAAGCTCCGCCGCCGCTCAAACGTGGAAATCCAGCCGACGTCAGCCGCCGGCGACCTCGACCGCCGCCAGGCTCTTCTTGCCGCGGCGCAGCACCAGCCAGCGGCCGTGCAGCAGATCGGCGGGCGCGGGGGCCGCGTCCTCGTCGCCGATCTTGACGTTGTTCACGTACGCGCCGCCCTCCTTGATGGTGCGGCGGGCCGCGGACTTGCTGGCCACGAGGCCGACCTCGGCGAAGAGGTCGGCGACCGAGGCCAGTTCGGCCACCTTCGCGTGCGGCAGCTCGCCGAGCGCCGCGGCGAGGGTCCGCTCGTCGAGGTCGGCGAGTTCGCCCTGGCCGAAAAGCGCCTTGGAAGCGGCGATCACCGCGGCGCACTGATCGGCGCCGTGGACGAGGGTGGTGAGCTCCTCGGCGAGGGCGCGCTGGGCCGCGCGGGCCTGGGGGCGCTCCTCGGTGAGCCGCTCCAGCTCCTCGATCTCCGCCTGCGACCTGAAGCTGAAGATGCGCAGGAACTTGGACACGTCGCGGTCGTCTGCGTTCAGCCAGAACTGGTAGAAGGCGTAAGGCGTGGTCATCTCGGGGTCGAGCCAGACCGTGCCGGACTCCGTCTTGCCGAACTTCGTGCCGTCGGCCTTGGTGATGAGCGGGGTGGCGAGGGCGTGCACGGAGGTGCCCTCGACGCGCCCGATCAGGTCGATGCCGGCCGTCAGGTTGCCCCACTGGTCGCTGCCGCCGGTCTGCATGGTGCAGCCGTACCGGCGGTGGAGCTCCAGGAAGTCCATGCCCTGGAGGATCTGGTAGCTGAACTCGGTGTAGCTGATGCCCGCCTCGGAGTTGAGCCGGCGGGCGACGGCCTCCTTGGCGATCATCTTGTTGACCCGGAAGTACTTGCCCACGTCGCGCAGGAACTCGATGGCCGACAGGCCGGAGGTCCAGTCGAGGTTGTTGACCATCACGGCGGCGTTCGGGCCCTCGAAGGAGAGGAAGGGCTCGATCTGGGCGCGGATCCGCTCGACCCAGCCGGCGACGACGTCGGCGTCGTTCAGTGTCCGCTCGGCGGTGGGCTTGGGGTCACCGATCAGACCGGTGGCGCCGCCGACGAGGGCGAGCGGCCGGTTGCCGGCGAGCTGGAGCCGGCGGATGGTGAGGATCTGCACCAGGTTGCCGAGGTGGAGGCTGGGCGCGGTCGGGTCGAAGCCGCAATAGACCGTGACCGGGCCGTCCGCGAACGCCTTGCGCAGTGCGTCCTCGTCGGTGGAAACGGCGATCAGCCCTCGCCACCGCAGCTCGTCGACGATGTCCGTCACGGTTCTCGTGTCTCCTAGTGTCGGTCGGTGCCTCGTACCCGTTCGTACGGAGTCTTCCCGAGACTACGCGTTCCGCTCGACTCCTTTTGCGCGCCCGGGGCCCCGGCGGCGCGGTGTGTGGGCGCGGTAGGGGCTGACGGTGGGGTCTCCGTCGATCCAGAAGCGCCAGGGGTGCGCGGCGCCGTCGCCGCCGACGCCGGTACGTGGGCCGGTGCGGACGGCGCCGGGGTCCGGCGGGGTGCCGGTGAGGACCCGGAAGGGGGAGGCGGCCGGGTCGTCGGGGCAGACGTCGGCGCCGTCGAGATCGCGGTCGATGTCGAGGGCGGTGGCCAGGCGGGCGGGTCCCTGGGCGAGGTCGTGGGGTCGCCTTGAGGTGACGCGCCGCTGCCGGGCGAGGTCGGCGCCCTCGATGATGTCGCCGCCGCGCAGCAGGATCCCGCTGGGGTTGCCCTCGGGGCCGCACGATGTTCATGCAGTGCCACATGCCGTAGGTAACTCACTAGGCATGTACGTCGTTCGGCAGCATCGGCAAAGCGACGACAAGCAGGAGACAGGCAGTGCGAGCGATCATCTACGCCAGGCTCAGCCCCACCCCGAGGGGCGAGGATTCCAAGGGTGGGAACCTGACACAACAGGTCGAGCTGAGTCAGGCGCTGTGCGACCGGAAGGGCTGGTCGGTCGTAGCCACGATCGTCGAGAAGGACACGTCGGCTTCGACAAAGCGGGGAACCAAGCGGAGCGCGGAGTGGGAGCGCGTCAAGGCTCTGGTGGAGGATGGCAAGGCGGACGCCATCGTGTCCCGCCACTACGACCGTATGTACCGCACCCCCTGGGGCCTTGAGGATCTGGTGGACCTGGCCGAGGCGACCGGCGTCACGCTGGCCGCCGCACAGGCGCACGGAGTGCTCGACTTGTCCACCCCGTCCGGGCGTCTCGCTGCTCGTATCGGCGCTGTGGTGGCTCGCAACGAGACCGAGATGCGAGTAGAGCGTCAGGTACTCGGACACCAACGGCGCAGGGAGTCGGGGAGGCCCTTCTGGAGTACGCGCCCCTTCGGCTTCGAGCGGGACGGCAGGCACCGGGAAGCAGAGGCGGAAGCCCTGCGGCAGGCGTACCGGGATGTCCTGACCGGCGTCACCCTCTGGTCCATCGCGAAGGACTGGAACACGCGGGGACTGCTCTCGCCGCACGGCAAGGAGTGGCGCAGCTCGAACCTGCGGATGGTCCTCTTGAAGCCGAGGAACGCGGGAATCCAGACGTACTCGCAGTGGGTCGAGAAGCCGGACGGGACGCGCGTGCGGCGGACCGAGGAGACCGGCGCGGGCAACTGGGAGGCGATCGTCTCCGAGGGCATATTCCGTGCGCTGGTCCGCTACCTGAGCGACCCCGAGCGCAACACGGGAGGCGGCGGCAAGCGCAAGGCCCTGCTGTCCGGCGTGGTCCGCTGCTCGCAGTGTCAGGCCGTCGTCACTCAAGGGTGGAGTAAGAAGAACGCGGCAGGAGAGCGGTACCGCATCTACACCTGCTCGGGTGGCCGGTGCATCACCTGCCCCGCGGACCCGCTCGACTCCTTCGTGGTCAGGAAGGTCATCGACAGGGCCGAGGAGTGGAACGCGGCACCGGCCACGGATGCCGCGGACGAGGAGCGAGAGGCCGAGCTGCTGGCCGAGGAGATGGCCGCCTCCGAGAGGCGCACCGCCCTGGCGGAGATGTTCGCCGTGGGGGACATCGACGCGTCGACCCTGCGGACGGGCATCAGCAGGTGTGACGCCGACCTGACCAGGATCCGCACAGAGCTGGCAGACCTGGCATCGAATCGGGTGCGCGTCGACCTGGGCGACGTCGAGTACCTGTGGGAGGAGCTGGACTACGAGGACCCTGACCGCATCGACTACGTGCGGACCGTCGTCATGCAGGTCTGCGAGCGAGTCGAACTGATGCCGCGCGGCCGAGGGGTCCGGTCCTTCAAGGGCGAGCACTGCCGGATCACATTCCGGAACCCCTGAGTTCCGATCGCGGAGGGCCGAGCAGGCTATCCGCGCGAAGTGAGCACGGGCCCTGTCTGACAAGAGTCGGGCGGGGCCCGTCGTCACACCCGGCGAGAAAAGCACGGACACCACTCAGAGCCCCGGGAGCCCTCCCTGTGGTGCGACTCTGTTCAGCCAAGGCCCGCTTCCAGAGCGACCCGGCCAGTGGCTAGCGACCCACAGTGCTCCAGTCAGCGGGGGCAGGCGGCACCGTACGGCCTGCGGCGTGTTCGCGGAGTCGCCGGGTCAGTTCCGGCAGATCGTAGGCAGGGAAGCTGACCTGCAAGAGGCGCAGGCCGAAGTCCGACGGCTGGTCCCCCTGAAACATCGCCGCGTCCATCGGCTTGATCTTCACGTCCCAGGCGTCGGGGGCGGCCCAGTGGGTCATCCGCACGTAGAAGGCGTCTCTCGGTCCGGCATTTGCGACGGCTGAAAGGAAGGTGAGTCCGCTGTCCACCGGGAAGTCGATGAGCATCCAACCGCGGCGGGACTCCACCCACTCCGCCATGTGCGGCAACTTCACCGGCCAGTCCGCGTTGCTCTCGGCCAGGTCCTGGCAGCAGGTGAACGTGTCGATGCCACACTCCCAGATCGCCTGGATAGCTGGTGCGAGCTGCTCGTCGATCTGGGCCTGGAGGTTGCCGACCCGGACGAGAACGGTGGGATGCATTCCTTCGTAAGACGTCATCGCAGGAGCATAGAAGCGGAGTACGACATCACTACCGGCGGAGCCTGCGAATCGGCGCACGCCAACAGTCGCTCGACCGGCCAGGGACGCGTCACGGGCCGCGCTCGCGAACGATCACGCATCGCCTGGCCAAACTCCACACCTACTCACCGGCGGACCGTCAGCAAGGCGCACAGCGGCTCAGGCTCCGGCGGACGGCTTGGCTCTCGGGCTCAGTCGGTACGCCGAGACCGTTGGATCACCGGCGAGATAGAAGCGGTGCTGCCAGTCGTGGGCTTTGCTCACACCTACCCGAGGACCGACCCGGATGAGTGCGGCGGGTACTGGCTCGCCCTCGGACAGCGCGACCGAGGCTCCTGTCAGTAGGTCTGTGCCGTTGTGCTCTGCCGTGATGCCGAGCGCTTGGCAGAAGTTCCCCGGACCCCGCGCGAGACGTGGACTCTCGACCTTGCCCCCTCGCCGCTCGCGGGCCAGGTCTTCCCCTTCGATGACCCTGCCTGCCCGGATGAGGACAGCCGTAGCGATGCCGTCTGCCCCGGTGACGATGTTGGCGCACCAGTGGAGACCGTGAGACCGGTAGACGTACAGGTGCCCCGCGGGTCCGAACATGACGGCGTTCCGCGGTGTCCTGCCCCGGTAGGCGTGCGAGGCGGGGTCAGCCGAACCGGAATACGCCTCGGTCTCCGTGATGGCGATGCTCACGGTTCCCTCAGGCGTCTCATGAGTGAGGACGGCACCGAGCAGCTTGGGCGCGACTTCTTCAGCGGGGTGAGCAAGATCCACCACGTTCATGCTGACCGCCTTGACATGCCATATGTGAAGTACACGTAGGCGTGGCCGGGCGGGCCGAACATCACGGCGTTGCGGTCGGTGCGTCCCCGGTAGGCGTGGGAGGCGGGGTCGAGGGGACCGGCGTAGGCCTCGACCTCGGTCAGGCGGAGCGCGACGGGGCCGTCCTCCGTCCTGCGTACGAGGGTTCGCCCCAGGAGGTCGGGAGCCACCTCCAGCACCGGCCGGTCGAAGAAGGACCTGGGGAGCGGGGTGCTTTCGGGAGGGGGGATCATGCGGTACGAGAGTAATGGAACCGTTCGTGGTGGGGCCGCGTTCGTACTGACCGAGGCAACCGCCAGCAAAGGGAGAGGGACATCGTGGGCTTCAAGAAGCTGCTTGCGAGCTTGGGCGCCGGTGGCGCGTCGGTCGAGACGGTGCTCAACGAGCCGAATGTGGTCCCGGGCGGTGTCGTCCAGGGCGAGGTGCGGATCCAGGGCGGGTCGGTGCCGCAGCAGATCGAGGGGCTGTCGGTGGGCCTGCAGGCCCGCGTCGAGGTCGAGGGGCAGGACGCCGAGTACAAGCAGGACGTCGAGTTCCACCGGCAGCAGCTGGGCGGGGCCTTCGAGGTGCAGCCGGGTGCGGTGCACGTGGTGCCGTTCGGGCTGGAGATCCCGTGGGAGACCCCGATCACGACCTTCCTGGGCCGTCATCTGACGGGCATGAACATCGGGGTGACCACGGAGCTGGCGATCGCCCGCGCGGTGGACTCCGGTGACCTCGACCCGATCAACGTGCACCCGGTGCCGGCGCAGCAGGCGATCCTCGACGCGTTCGGCCAGCTGGGCTTCGGCTTCAAGAACGCCGACCTGGAGCGCGGCCACATCCGCGGCACGCGGCAGCGGCTGCCGTTCTACCAGGAGATCGAGTTCTTCGCGCCGCAGCAGTACCGCGGGCTGAACCAGGTGGAGCTGAGCTTCGTCGCCGACGGCCACGAGATGGACGTCATCCTGGAGATGGACAAGAAGCCGGGCCTGTTCAGCGAGGGCAGCGACGCCTTCCGCTCCTTCACCGTGGACCTGAACAACTTCCACGCGACCGACTGGGCGGGTTACCTCAACCAGTGGCTGGCCGAGGTCGGCGGCAAGCGCAACTGGTTCTAGGATCGGCGGGCGGAAGGGCGTTTCGCGATCAGCAGGAGGTACCGAGGTGACCGAGCAGAAGCGGCGGCCGCTCCCCCACGATTTCCATCCCGAGGTGCCGTCGTTCACGGTGGTGAGCGACGACATCGAGCCCGGCGGCACGCTGAAGGGCGCCCAGGTCTACGCGGAGGGGAACGTCTCGCCGCACCTGCGGTGGGAGGGCTTCCCCGAGGGGACCGGGAGCTTCGCCGTCACGTGCTACGACCCGGACGCGCCCACGGGCAGCGGTTTCTGGCACTGGGTGCTCTTCGACATCCCGGTGTCGGTGACGGAGTTGCCCGCGGGGGCCGGCAGTGACGGCTTCAAGGGGCTGCCCGAGGGCGCGGTGCACGTGCGCAACGACTACGGGAGCAAGGACTTCGGCGGTGCCGCGCCGCCGCCCGGGGACGGCCCGCACCGGTATGTGTTCACCGTCTACGCGGTGGACCAGGAGAAGCTGGGGCCGGACGGGGACGTGTCCCCCGCCGTCGTCGGCTTCAACCTGCGGTTCCACGCGATCGCGCGGGCGAACCTGATCGGCGAGTACGAGAACCCGGCGTAGCCGTACCGCCCCGGCCGTGGGCCGGGGTCCCAAATTCCGTTGCGCCCCGGCGCTCCCGCATCGCACTGTGGTGTCTGCCTGGTGGCCTGACCGTCACCGGGGGTCGGCACCGCAGTGGCGGGGGCGGCGGGGCGTTGCGCTGTGCGGCTCTCGCCGCGCGACCTGCCTGCCGTCCGCCGGAGCCCGGTCATGCGCCCGGGCGTCCACGCCGATCGCCGCCCTCCGGGCGCCTCGAGCCCTGCGGGGCGGGCGCCCGGGGTGGCCGGCGGCCCGGGTCCGGCGTTTCCTCCCGCTTTTCCCCCTGTTCGCTTTGACGTGCGGAAATTGCGTTGTCCGCGCGGGTATCGCCCGGTCACAGTGGAGCCACCTCGCCGCGGGGCGGGGATGGACCCGAGGGGTGGGCGACGTGCGTGAGACGCTGGTGCTGAACGCGACCTTCGAGCCGCTGTCGACTGTGTCGCTGCGGCGTGCGGTGGTGCTGGTCATGCAGGACAAGGCAGTGGTCGAGCAGGCTCATCCCGGGCTGCGGATCCGCGCGGCGGCGGTGGAGGTGCCGGTGCCGCAGGTGATCAGGCTCTGCCGGTACGTGAGGGTGCCCTTCCGACAACGGGCCCCGTGGTCGCGGCGGGGTGTGCTGGTCCGGGACCGGCACCGGTGCGCGTACTGCGGCCGGAGGGCGACGACCGTGGACCACGTGGTGCCGCGGTCGCGTGGTGGCGGGGACACCTGGCTGAACACCGTGGCGTCGTGCGCCGAGGACAACCACCACAAGGCGGACCGTACGCCGGAGCAGGCGGGGATGCGGTTGCTGACACAGCCGTTCGAGCCGACCCCGGCGGACTCGCTGCTGCTGGCCCTGGGTCTGAAGGACCGTGAGGGCGTTCCGGGGTGGCTCGCGCTGCCGGCCTGAGTCCTGAGCCCCGAGGCGGTCGCCCGGCTACTTCAGGAGTAGCTGGGCGATCGCCACGAGGCCCACGACGACGATGACGCCGCGCAGGGCGGTGGGCGGCAGGCGGCGGCCGATGCGGGCGCCGAGCACGCCGCCGAGCGCGGCTCCCGCGGCGATGAGGCCCACGGCGGCCCAGTCGAAGTCGGCGACGAAGAGGAAGAAGACCGCGGCGACCGCGTTGACGACCAGCGCGAGGACGTTCTTCACGGCGTTGATCCGCTGCCAGGACTCCTCGAGGAGGACGCCCATCAGGGAGAGGTAGATGACTCCCTGGGCGGCGCCGAAGTAGCCGCCGTACATGCTGGCGAGGAGGAGGCCGCCGAGGAGGAGCGGGCCGCCGTGCTCGGGGGCGTGCGTGCCGTTGCCGGCCCGGCGGGTCTGGAGTGCGCGGGAGAGCCGGGGCTGGACGACGACGAGGACGAGGGCGACCGCGATGAGGACCGGCACGATCGTGTCGAAGGCCTGCGAGGGCAGCGCCAGCAGCAGGACGGCCCCGGTGAGTCCGCCGACGAGGGCGGCGGCGCCGAGCCGCAGCAGGCGGTCGCGTTGTCCGGCGAGTTCGCGCCGGTAGCCGATGGCGCCGCTGAGGGAGCCGGGGACGAGGCCGAGGGTGTTGGACACGTTCGCGGTGACGGGCGGCAGGCCGACGGCGAGCAGGACGGGGAAGGTGATGAGCGTGCCGGAGCCGACGACGGTGTTGATCGTGCCGGCCCCGATTCCGGCCGCGAACACGGCCAGGGCTTCCCAGAGGGTCATAGGCGTCTCCATGATCGGTGCGGCTCCTCCCCGCCGTCGGGGCCGGGGGGAGCCGGAGCGCACGGATCATGTCATACGCGTTTGCGGCGGCCGCCGCGCGACTCAGTCCTTGTCGAGCCGCGGGGTCTCCCTGCGGGTGCCGCCCTCGCCGTTGCCGCCGCCGGGCGCGCCGGGGAGGTTGACGATGCCGCCGAGGCCCTTGAGGGCGTCGTTGAGCTCGCTGGGGATGATCCAGAGCTTGTTGGAGTCGCCCTCGGCGATCTTGGGGAGCATCTGCAGGTACTGGTAGGCGAGCAGCTTCTGGTCGGGGTCGCCGGCGTGGATGGACTCGAAGACCGTGCGGATGGCCTGGGCCTCGCCCTCGGCCTTGAGGGCGGCGGCCTTGGCCTCGCCCTCGGCGCGCAGGATCGCGGACTGCTTCTCGCCCTCGGCGGTGAGGATCTGGGACTGCCGGATGCCCTCGGCGGTGAGGATGGCGGCGCGCTTGTCGCGGTCGGCGCGCATCTGCTTCTCCATCGAGTCCTGGATGGAGGTGGGCGGCTCGATGGCCTTGAGCTCGACGCGGTTGACGCGGATGCCCCACTTGCCGGTGGCCTCGTCGAGGACGCCGCGCAGGGCCGCGTTGATCTCCTCGCGGGAGGTCAGGGTCCGCTCCAGGTCCATGCCGCCGATGATGTTGCGCAGCGTGGTGACGGTGAGCTGCTCGATCGCCTGGATGTAGCTGGCGACCTCGTAGGTGGCGGCCCGCGCGTCGGTGACCTGGTAGTAGATGACGGTGTCGATGTTGACGACCAGGTTGTCCTGGGTGATCACCGGCTGCGGCGGGAAGGGCACGACCTGCTCGCGGAGGTCGATGCGGTTCCGGATGGTGTCGATGAACGGCACCACGATGTTGAGGCCCGCGCTCAGTGTCCTGGTGTAGCGGCCGAAGCGCTCGACGATCGCGGCGCTTGCCTGCGGAATGACCTGGACCGTCTTGATGAGCGCGATGAAGACGAGCACCACCAGGATGATCAGGACGATGATGATCGGCTGCACGTCCACTCCCACGCCGATTGCCAGTGGCTATCTGTACTACGACATGATCAAGTCTGGCAGACCCCGCACGGAGGCGGGCCGGGTTCGGCGAATTCCCGTGCCGTCTCCGGATGCGGGGTGCACGGGATCACATCACGACGGCCGTCGCGCCCTCGATCTCGACGACGTCCACGCTCTCGCCGGGTTCGAAGGCCCGTCCGGCGTCGAGGGCGCGGGCCGACCAGACCTCGCCGTTGAGCTTGATCCGGCCGCCGTGCCCGTCGACTCTCTCGAGGACGACGGCCTGGCGGCCCTTGAGCGCGTCGATGCCACTGCGCAGTTCCGGGCGCTGCGAGCGGCTCCGGTTGGCCAGCGGGCGTACGACGGCGATGCCCGCGACCGAGACGATGACGAAGATCAGCACCTGCGGCGTGATGCCCAGGCCGAGGCCGGCCGCGATGGCGGCCGCGACGGCTCCGACCGCGAACATCCCGAACTCGGGCATCGCGGTCACCACAAGCGGAATACCCAGCCCCACGGCGGCGATCAGCCACCACAACCAGTCGTCCACGCGTCCATCGTAGGGCTCCGGAGTGGATCTGTGACAGGGTGCGACGGCTCTGCCCGAGGCTTTGCGGCGCGAGTTGGCGCGGCCCCTTACTTCAGGGGCAGCCCGTTGGCGGTCCAGCGGTCGCCGCGGCGCTCGACGACGAGCGGGAGGCCGAAGCACAGGGACAGATTGCGGGAGCTCAGTTCGGTCTCCATGGGGCCGGCGGCGACGACCTTGCCCTGACGGATCATCAGGACGTGGGTGAAGCCGGGGGCGATCTCCTCGACGTGGTGGGTGACCATGACCATGGAGGGGGCGATCGGGTCGCGGGCGAGGCGGCCGAGGCGGCGGACGAGGTCCTCGCGGCCGCCCAGGTCGAGGCCCGCGGCGGGCTCGTCGAGCAGCAGCAGCTCGGGGTCGGTCATCATGGCGCGCGCGATGAGGGTGCGCTTGCGCTCGCCCTCGGAGAGGGTGCCGAACTTGCGGTCGAGGTAGTCGCTCATGCCGAGCCGGTCGAGGAAGGCGCGGGCGCGGTCCTCGTCGACCTGCTCGTAGCTCTCCTGCCAGTGCGCCGTCATGCCGTAGGCGGCGGTGAGGACGGTCTCCAGGACGGTCTGGCTGCGCGGCAGCTTCTCGGCCAGGGCGACGCCCGCGATGCCGATGCGGGGGCGCAGTTCGAAGACGTCGACGCCGCCCATCTTCTCGCCGAGAATCTGGACGGTTCCTGAGGTCGGGAAGAGGTAGCTCGAGGCGATGTTCAGCAAGGTCGTCTTGCCGGCGCCGTTGGGACCGAGGATCACCCAGCGCTCGCCCTCGGCGACCGACCAGGAGACCTGGTCCACCAGAGCCCGGCCGTCTCGGACCACGGATACGTCCACCAGCTCCAGAACATCGCTCATGAGCGTGTTGTCTCCCACTTCCCGATCGCACGTCTGCTGTCGCGAGCACCTGTAGGCGCCGCCCCCAGGAAATCTACGCCACGCCCGACCTGCCCCAGTCCTTAGGCTGGGGGGATGCTCGACGAACCTCGCTCAGGACGGCTGGCGGCTTGGGGGAATGCCCTGATTGCCGGACTTGCCGCACCGGATGACGCCGCCCAGGAAGTACTCGCCGACGATTCGGTCCACCGGATCTCCGGGCTGCCCGGGGAGGACGGCCCGGTGGGCCTGACCCTGGGCCTGGGGCGGCTGCGCGCGCTCGGGGTCACCGGTCTGCGGATCGCGCTCCCCGTACCCGGGCACCCGCTCGGGCTGAGCGGTCCGCCCGAGTTCAACGCGCGGGCGCTGGCGGCGGGCGAGGCGGTGATCGCGGTCGGCGGCCCCGCGCTCGGTCTGGTGCCGGAGGTGACGGAGGCCGGGCCGCAGGGCGATGTGCACGTGACGGTGGAGTGGCAGTGCCTGGAGGTGCGGGACGCCCCGCCGGCGGACGTGCCCTCGCTGGGCGAGGCGGAACGGGAGCTCGCGGAGGCGCTGCGGGACGCCACGGAGGCCCTGGCCCGGCTGGACGTCGCCGGCGCGGGACCCGCGACCCAGGCGGCGCTCGAGGCGTACCGGGCGCGTGCGGCGCGGGGCCGTGAGGTGCTGGCGCCGGGGTATCCGCCGCGCGCGGTGCGGGTGCTCGAACTGGCGCAGCGGGTGGGCGCGCTGGTAGGGATCGCGACCGGCGCCCGGGCCGAGCACGGGGCGGCGGTCAGCGCCTCGGAGATCGCGGCGCGGGCGGAGCTGCTGCGGCCGGTGGAACGCACGGCGCGGCGGGCGCAGGTGGCGGCGTACAACGCGTACGTCGAGGAGTCGGAGCGGCGCCGCGGCTGAGCCCGGCGCCCGGACGGAGGAAGGCCCCGTGGACGAGACCGTCCGCGGGGCCTTCCGGGCGCGTCAGCGGTTGAAGCAGACGTTGCCGATCGCGGGGTTCAGCAGGGCAAGACCGTTGATGGTGTTGCCGCAGAGGTTGACCGGGATGTTCACCGGAACCTGGATCACGTTGCCGGAGAGCACACCGGGCGAGCCGGCGGCCACGGCACCCGCGTGGGACTCGGCGAGCGCGGTACCGGCCGAACCGGCGGCGGCCGCACCGGCGGCGGCGATGATCAGGGCGGCCTTCTTGGCGCTGTTCATGAAGCTGTTCCTCACTGTGATGACACGGCCCGGTTCGAGGACCGCACTGTGAGGAACGCGAACCCCGGGGCGGTGACACGGGGAGACCACCGGAAACCTCCGTACGGCGGAATCCGCGTGTCGTGGCGGCGGGTGCCGCGTACCGCGCAAAAGGACCGGCCCCGGGGCGGCGGAACGCTCCGGGGCCGGTGGTCACGGCCGGGCCGTGGGGGTGACGTCCTGGGTCAGCGGTTGACGCAGACGTTCCCGATGGCCGGGTTGAGCAGACCGATGACGCTGATGGTGTTGCCGCAGACGTTCACCGGAACGTGCACCGGCACCTGGATCACGTTGCCGGAGACCACACCGGGGCTGTTCTTCGCGCCACCGTGGGCCTGGGCACCACCGGTGTGGGCGGAGGCGGCACCCGCGCCGACCATGGCGAGGCTTCCGGCGACCATGGCGACGGCGGCGGCCTTGTGCAGGTTCTTCACGTTCTTGACCCTCCTTGCATGGGTACCGCGGCAGGCGCCGCAGCACGCCATGGAGAACGGTCCACGCACGGCCAGGTTGCGCCATCCGGGCGACATACACCCGACGGTATGAATCTCAGCCTGGACGGAGACGATCCGCTTGTCCTACCGCTACACGCCCCGGCTTTCATGGCGTCGGACGACCCTCACGTGCGTCGGATCAGCCGCCGATGCCGTGGCGCACCGCCCACAGGGCGGCCTGGGTGCGGTCGGAGAGGTCCAGCTTCATCAGGATGTTCGACACATGGGTCTTGACGGTCTTCTCCGACAGCACCAGGGCGCGGGCGATCTCCCGGTTGGAGCGGCCCTCGGCAATCAGCGAGAGCACCTCGCGCTCGCGGTCGGTGAGGGTGCCGCCGCGGCCCTGCCCGGGTGCGCTGTCCTCCTGGGAGAGCAGCGCGTCGGCGACCTCCGCCTGCAGCAGCACGTGCCCCGCGTGCACCGAGCGGATGGCGCCGGCCAGCGCGTCCGGGTCCACGTCCTTGTAGACGTAGCCGGCCGCGCCCGCGCGCAGCGCCGGCACGACGGTGCGCCGTTCGGTGAAGCTGGTGACGACCAGGACCCGGGCCTTGCTGCCGTTGTCGCGCAGCCGGCGCAGCGCCTCGATGCCGTCGACGCCGGGCATGCGGACGTCCATCAGGATGACGTCGGGTTCGAGTTCCCCGGCGCGCAGCACGCCCTCCTCGCCGTCGCCGGCCTCGCCCACCACCTCGATGTCGGGCTGCACTTCGAGGAAGGTCCGCAGGCCGCGGCGGACCACCTGGTGGTCGTCGACCAGCAGGACGCGAATGGGGCCGTCAGCCACCGGGCACCTCCATCTCGATCACGGTGCCCCTGCCGGGCGCCGAGTCCACCGTCAGACAGCCGCCCACGCCGTCGGCCCGGTCCCGCATGGAGACCAGGCCCAGGTGGCGGCCGGCACGGCGCACCGCGGACGGGTCGAAGCCCCGTCCGTCGTCGGTCACCGTGAGCACGGCTCCCCGGCCCCGGCCCTCCAGGAGCACCGCCACCGACGCGGCGTCCGCGTGGCGCAGCGCGTTGTGGAGCGCCTCCTGGGCGACCCGGAGCACCGCCTCCTCCTGGGCTGCGGGCAGCGCACGGACATGGCGGTGGCCGAAGGAGACCCGTGCCGAATGCGCCCGGTCCAGGACGTCGACCTGGGTACGCAGGGTGGCCAGCAGGCCGTCCTCGTCCAGCGCGGCCGGACGCAACTCCACGACGACGGCGCGCAGTTCGTCGGCGGCCTCTGCGGCGAGCGCCGCGACCTGCTTCAACTCCTCGCGGGCGCGGGCCGGATCGCGGTCCACCAGGGCGGAGGCGGCCTGGGCGGTCAGCCGGAGCGAGAAGAGCTTCTGCGAGACGGCGTCGTGCAACTCGTGGGCGATCCGCGCCCGTTCCCCGGCGAGCGTCAGCTCGCGGCTGCGCTCGTACAGGCGGGCGTTGGTGAGGGCGATCGCGGCGTGCGCGGCCAGGGTGCGCAGCAGCTCCTCGTCCTCCTCGGTGAAGGCGCATCCGCCGTCCGGCGGGCGGGGGGCGCAGCGCTTGTTGGCGAGGAAGAGGGCGCCGAGGATCTCGTCGCCGTCGACCACCGGCATGCCGAGGAAGTCGGCCATGTCCGGGTGGGCGGAGGGCCACCCGCCGAAGCGGGGGTCCTCCTTCACATCGGCCAGGCGCTGCGGGGTGGCCTCGTGCAGCATCGCCGCGAGGACGCCGTGCTGCCGCGGCAGCGGGCCGATCGCCTTCCACTGGTCGTCGCTGACGCCGTCGACGACGAACTGGGCGAAGCCGCCATGGTCGTCGGGCACACCCAGCGCCGCGTACTCGGCGTCGAGCAGTTCGCGGGCGGACGTGACGATGGTCTGCAGGACCTCGCGCACCTCCTGGTGCCGGCTCATCGCGAGGACGGCCGCGCTCACCGCCTCGATGCCGCGTCGGGACGATCGGCTGGACATGGGATCACCGTACCGGCGGGGTGCGGCGGACGGGATCGGCCGCGTGGCCGAGCGCCCCGGGTCCGTGGACCTAGGCCGAAATCCCCGGTGCCGGTGCTGCGGGCGGCCGACGTGCCGGCGCGGGGACCGTTCCTACGGTGGGGGCATCCGCCGGGCAGCGGGCCGGGCGGCCGGTGGGAGGACATGTCATGCCGGTGGCAATCATCACGGGGGCGTCGCGGGGTCTGGGCCGGGCCCTCGCCGGGGCGCTCGCGGAGCGGGGCTGGGACCTGGTGATCGACGCCCGGTCGGCCGAGGCGCTGGAGCGGGCGGGGGCGGAACTGGCGGTCCGGACGCGGGTGGCCGCGCTGCCGGGGGACGTCGCCGACCCGCGGCACCGGGTGGAGCTGGTGTCGGCGGCGTGGGAGTTCGGCGGTCTCGACCTGCTGGTGAACAATGCCGGCGCGCTGGGCGCCGAGCCGCTGCGGCCGCTGTCCGGGCAACCGCTGGAGGGGCTGCGGGCGGCGCTGGAGACCAATGTGGTGGCCGCGCTGGGACTGGTACAGGAGGGGCTGCCGCTGCTGCGCAAGCGGCGCGGCACGGTGCTCAACATCAGCTCGGACGCGGCCGTCGAGGCGTACCCCGCGTGGGGAGGGTACGGCGCGAGCAAGGCGGCGCTCGAGCGGCTGTCGGCGGTCCTGGCGGTGGAGGAGCCGGAGCTGCGGGTGTGGTGGCTGGACCCGGGCGACATGCGGACGGCGATGTACGACGCGGCCGTGCCCGACGACCCGGACGGGGACGCGCGCCCCTCCCCCGAGTCCGTGGTGCCGGCCGTGCTGGGGCTGCTCGACGAGGGTGCGGCCAGTGGCCGCTACGCGGCGCCCGCGCTGCTGGAGGCCCGGCGGTGACCGCGCTGGGTGCGCTGAGCGTCCCGGAGGAGCTGGCGGCGCGGGTCCCGGTGGAGCAGCGCGGCGGCCTGACGGCGGGCCGGGACGGGGTGCGCCTGCTGGTGGGGAGGCGGGCCGCGGGGGAGGTCGCGCACCACGCCTTCGGGGAGCTGCCGGGGCTGCTGCGGGCCGGGGACGTGCTCGTGGTGAACACCTCGCGGACGCTGCCGGCGGCGGTGGACGGCGCGCTCGGGGAGTCCGCGGTGGTGGTGCACTTCTCGGGGCTGCTGGACGACGGGCGCTGGGTGGTGGAGCTGCGGACGCCGGACGGGCGGGGCACCACCCGGCCCCGGGCCGGGGGCCCGGCCGGGGTGGCGGTGGCGCTGCCGGGGGGTGAGCGGCTGCTGCTGCAGGAGCCGCTGAGCCCCTGCGGGGAGCGGCTGTGGGTGGCGCGGGCGTCGGCGGCGGACGCGATGGCCTTCCTCCACCGGTACGGGCGGCCGATCCGGTACGCGTACACCGAGCGGGACCAGCCGCTCGCGGCCTATCGGACGGTGTTCTCCGTGCCGTCGGCGGACGGGCTCGGCTCGGCGGAGATGCCGAGCGCGGCGCGCCCCTTCACGGCCGGGATGGTCGCGGCTCTGGTGAGCCGGGGGGTGCAGGTCGCGCCGGTGGTGCTGCACACCGGGGTGTCCTCGGGCGAGGCGCACGAGCCTCCGTACCCGGAGCGCTTCTCGGTGCCGGAGAGCACCGCCTGGCTGGTGAACGCCGCCCGGGCGGGCGGCGGGCGGGTGGTGGCGGTGGGGACGACGGCGGTGCGCGCCCTGGAGTCGGCGGCGGATCCGCGGGGCCGGGTCGCGGCGGCGGGCGGCTGGACCGACCTGGTGGTCACGCCGGAGCGGGGCGTGCGGGTCGTGGACGGCCTCCTCACCGGGCTGCACGACCCGGCGGCGTCGCACGTGCTGATGCTGGAGGCGGTGGCGGGCCGGGCGCTGCTGGAGCGGGTCTACGACGGTGCCGTGGGGGCGGGTTACCTCTGGCACGAGTTCGGCGACGTGAACCTGCTCCTGCCCTGAGGGCCTCCCCGGCGCACGGCGTGTGGTCGCGTGGCCGCGGTGCGCCACGGGCCTGTGAGGCGGGGCACAGGGCGTACATCACGTACGAAGGCGCCTAGTAGGCGGTGGGACGGCCGGAGTGGCCGGATGTACGGCGTGTGCCGTGCCCGGCCGGTCCGGCCACTACGACTTCGGGTAGTAATGGGTGGGTTTGGTCGGGGAATTTCCCGCGGCTAAGAATGCTCGGGTCGCTCCGCGCCGCGTTCGACACGCGGCGCTTCTCCTTGCCCGAGGGCGGAGTGGGGCGCAGCCGAATGGAAGAGGTCACTCCCCCATGCAGCTCCCGACGATCCCGAAGCTCGACCGTCTGGCCAAGACCCACAGGTACTCCGCCGCCGGCATCGCCGCGGCCGGTGTGGGCGTCCTGGCCATCACCGGTGTGGCCGGGACCAGCGGGACGGCGCAGGCGTCCGGCAACGCGCAGGAGGCCGCCGCCGGGCAGGCGCGGTCCGCCGCGGCGAAGCAGCACGCCGCCCATGCCGCCCAGCAGGCCGTGGAGCGCAAGCGCGAGGCGGCGGAGCGCGGCCGGCAGGCGGAGGAGCGCGAGCAGCGGGCCGCGGCGCGCAAGCGCCGCGCCGCCCACGTCGCGCAGCAGGCCCGTGTGCGGCATGAGGAGCAGCAGGCGGCGAACCGCAGCCGCGAGCGCAAGGCCCTGGTCCCGCAGCAGCGGCACGAGACCTCGCGTCCGGCTCCGCGCGCGGCCGCCCCCAAGGCCCCGGCGGCTCCGGCGGCCCCCTCCGGCACCCCGCAGCAGATGGCGCAGCAGATCATCGGCGACGCGGCCCAGTTCCAGTGCTTCGCCAACATCGTGATGCACGAGAGCACCTGGAACCCGTACGCGGTCAACCCCTCCTCCGGCGCGTACGGCCTGGTCCAGGCGCTGCCGGGCTCCAAGATGGCCTCCGCGGGCGCCGACTGGCGCACCAACCCGGCCACGCAGATCAAGTGGGGTCTGGGCTACATGAACGAGCGCTACGGCAGCCCTTGCGGCGCCTGGGCGTTCTGGCAGGCCAACCACTGGTACTGAGCCGGCGGCCGCGGCGAGCGGCACGGACATGCGGAAGGCGGCGGTTCCCCGGCCCGGGGTTCCGCCGCCTTCCGTCGTCGTACGCGGGGCCGCTACTTGCGCATGACCTCCGGCTCGTGGCGGCGCAGCAGCCTCAGGACGAGGATGCCGCAGACGAGGGCGATGCCGAGCAGGATCGCCATGTCGAAGCCCCACTGGCTCGCCGAGTGCTCCCACAGCGGGTCGAGGTTGTCGGGCTTGGCCGGGTCCCACGGCGGCATGATGTGTCCGAGGTCCAGGGTGGCGCCGGCGGCGCCGACGGCCCAGCGGGAGGGCATCAGCCAGGCCACCTGCTCCAGGCCGACGGTGCCGAAGATCTGGAACAGGACGCCGGTGAAGACGACCTGGACGATCGCGAACATCACCAGCAGGGGCATGGTCTTCTCGGCCGTCTTCACCAGCGAGGAGATGACCAGGCCGAACATCATCGAGGTGAAGCCCAGCGCGATGACCACCAGGGTGATCTCCGCGGCCGGGAAGCCCTTGACGATCAGGCCCTCCTCGGGCAGCTTGCGCACCGACAGCCCGATGGCGCAGATGATCACGCCCTGCAGGGCGCTGATCAGGCCGAGGACGAAGACCTTGGAGAACAGGTACGCGGAGCGGGACAGGCCGGTGGCGCGTTCCCGTTCGTAGATCACCCGCTCCTTGATCAGCTCGCGCACCGAGTTGGCGGCGCCCGAGAAGCAGGCGCCGACCGCGATGATCAGCATGATGGTGCCGGCGTCGGTGTTGAACTTGCCCGCCTCGTCGGGCGGCGCCAGCCCGAACTTCGCCGGGATGACCACGCTCACCAGGCCGAGGACGGCCGGGAGGATCACCATCAGCGCCATGAAGCCCCGGTCGGAGGCGATCACCGACAGATAGCGGCGGACGAGGGTGGCGAACTGCGCCGGCCAGCTCTGCGGCTTGGGCGGCTTGGCCCGCTGCGGGGCCGCGCCTACGGACTGCGGGGCGACCGCGTCCAGGTCCGCGGCGTAGATCTGGTAGTGCTGGGAGCCGCGCCAGCGACCGGACCAGTCGTAGTCGCGGTAGCTCTCGAAGGCGGAGAAGACGTCGGCCCAGGTTTCGTAGCCGAAGAAGTTCAGTGCCTCCTCGGGCGGGCCGAAGTAGGCGACCGCGCCGCCCGGCGCCATCACCAGCAGCTTGTCGCACAGGGCGAGTTCGGCCACCGAGTGGGTCACGACGAGCACGGTGCGGCCGTCGTCGGCGAGGCCGCGCAGCAGCTTCATGACGTCGCGGTCCATGCCCGGGTCGAGGCCGGAGGTGGGCTCGTCCAGGAAGATCAGCGAGGGCTTGGTCAGCAGCTCCAGGGCGACGGAGACACGCTTGCGCTGGCCTCCGGAGAGCGAGGTGACGCGCTTGTCGGCGTGGACGTCGAGCTTGAGCTCGCGCAGCACCTCGTCGATCCGGGCCTCGCGCTCGGCGGCCTTGGTGTCGCCGGGGAAGCGGAGCTTGGCCGCGTAGCGCAGGGCTCTGCGGATCGTCAGCTCCTTGTGCAGGATGTCGTCCTGCGGGACGAGGCCGATGCGCTGCCGCAGCTCGGCGAACTGCTTGTAGAGGTTGCGGCTGTCGTACAGCACCTCGCCCTCTTCGGCCGGGCGGTAGCCGGTCAGGGCGCGCAGCAGCGTCGACTTGCCGGAGCCGGAGGGGCCGATGACGGCGATCAGCGACTTCTCGGGGACGCCGAAGGACACGTCGTTGAGGATGGTCTTGGTGCCGCTGCCCTGCGGCACGCGGACGGTGAGCCGGCGGGCCGAGAAGGAGATCTCGCCGGTGTCGACGAACTCCTCAAGCTGGTCGCCGACGAGCCGGAAGGTGGAGTGGCCGACGCCCACGATGTCGTTGGGGCCCAGCAGATGACGCTGTATCGGCTGGCCGTTGACGTAGGTGCCGTTGTGGCTGCCGAGGTCGACGATCTCGTAGCGGCCGTCGGGGTGCGCCCGGAACTCCGCGTGGAAGCGGGAGACCTGGAGGTCGGAGACGACGAGGTCGTTCTCCAGGGCGCGACCGATCTTCATCACGCGGCCGAGGACCAGGTGGTGGAAGGTGGTCGGGCTGCGGTCGCCGTAGACCGGGGGCGCGCCGGAGGCGCCCGACGGCCCGTGCGGAGAAGGGATGTGCGCCTGCGGCTGCCGGTGGTCCGGCTCCGGCGCCTGCGAGGGCTGCGGCACATATGGTCCGGTCGACCCGTTCCCCCAGCCGCCCTGGCGTGGCGGGGCGACGGGGTTCGGCGACCCCTGGGCCGCGGGCCCGGACTGGCGGCCCTGCTGCGGCTGCGCCAGCGCGGTCTCGGCGCTGTAGAGGTCGCCGCCGCCCGCGGCGCCGCCGCTGAAGCTCAGGCGGGGGCCGTCGGTGGCGTTGCCGAGGTTGACGGTGGCCCCGGCGGCGACGTCGTAGGCGTGGACCCGCTGGCCCTGCACATAGGTTCCGTTGGTGCTGCCGAGGTCCTCGATGACCCAACCGCGTTCGGCGCGGCGGATGGTGGCATGCCGCCAGGAGACCCGCGCGTCGTCGAGGACGACGTCCGACTGCGGATCCCTGCCGAGGCTGTAGGACCTGGCCGGATCGAGCGCCCAGGTCTGTCCGTTCATTTCGAGTACGAGTTCAGGCACCCCAAGCCCCACAAAGTCGTACCCCGACTTGTCCCCCATGGGGGAGTCCAGGGATTGCGAACATCGGGAGGAACTATTCCAGGCACGCCCGCCCGTCAGGAAGTCTCCACGTAAGAGTGATATGAACCCTCTTCCCGGAAGCCGTTGACGGAGCCGAAACACCACCGGAGAGTGGTAACCGCCCATGAACCGTGCGGATCATGACGGATCGGGGCACCATGCATCGCAGGCGGTTCGGACGCGAGACCTCGGGGGCGGGCATGACCGCGTACACCTCCACACCATCGACCGCGCCCGCGCGCCCCGGGCGCCGGATCCCCTGGGGCGGTGCGCTGCTCTCCGCCGTCGCCGCGGTGAGCTGGGCGTACCTGGGGATGGTCGGCGCCGCCGCGCTCGGCCTGCATCTGCTCGGCGCGGACACCGCGGGCTCGCTGGGGCCGATGACGGCGGCGGTGGTGGCGATGGCGGTGGGCGGCAAGGTCGTCCCCTCCGGTGACGTCGCCGTGTTCGGGCTGGGCGGGGCGGGCGGTGAGGGCCGGCTGGACGTCATGCCGCTGGGTGTGGGCCTGGTGGGGGCGCTGCTGCTGGCCTGGGTGTTCCTGCGGTCCCTGCGCGGGGCGGGGTTGACCGTGCCGGGGGGTGAACTCGCGGCCCGGGCGGGGGCGGTGGTGGTGCTCTTCGTGGCGCTGCTCGGCGCGCTGGCGTGGTCCGGGGAGGACACCATCGCCATCGACGGCGCCGGTCTGGGCGCGGACGGCGGCGGGGGCCTGACGGACGGGTTGCCGGGCCTCGGCGACCTCGGCGGCGGGCTCGGCGATGGGCTGCGGGATCTGATCGACGCCAAGGCCTCGGTGAGCTTCCACGTGGCCGTCGGCCGCTCCCTGCTGGGCGGGCTGCTGTGGGTGGTGGTGGTCCTGCTGCTGGCGCTGCTCACCTCGCGCCGCACTCCGCTGCCGCCGGCCCTGGAGGGGCTGCACCGGGTCGTCCGGCCGGCCGCCTCGGCGCTGCGCTGGGTACTGCTGCTGGCCGTGGCCGCGGGGTGCGCCGCGGCCGGGTACGCGGCCGTGACGGGCGACGAGCCGGGCCGGATCGCCGGGGCGGCCCTGCTGGGAGCGCCCAACGGGGTGTGGCTGGCGGTGCCGCTCGGGCTGTTCGTGTCCTGGCGGGGCACCGCCACCGGGGAGCTCGCGAAGGTGCTGCCGGATCCGCTGGACCGGCTGCTGTCGACGAGCGTCGAGGAGCCGGTGACGCCCGCCCGGCTGGCCGAGTACGACCAGCGGGTGTGGCTGCTGACCGTCGCCGCGGCGCTGATGATGCTGGCGGCGGGCACCCTGGCGGCGGCCCGCACCCCGCTGTGGGGATCGACCCGGACCGGTTACGCGAGGCGCTGCGCGGTTCGGCTCGGCATGGTGACGGCGATCGCCTTCCCGCTGCTGGTGTGGCTGACCGGGGTCTCGGTGAACGCGGGCATCTCGGTCTTCGGCTTCGACGCGGTGGGCGCCGGCGTCGATCTGCACGGCAGCCTTCCCCTGGCGCTGCTGCTGGGCGGGGCCTGGGGCGCGGTCGCGGGCGGCGCGGGGGCGCTGCTGGCGCTGGCGACGGGCACGGCCGGGCGCCGGGTGTCGCCGTACGCGCTGGGACGTGCGGCCGAGGCGGCGGCCGGGGAGAGCGCCTCCCGTACGTATCCGGGCATCGCCTACCAGCCGGGCCCGTACATCCCCAGCCCCGGCTACGGACCGCCGGACACGGGGCCCAATCCCTACCGGGAGCCTTCGCCCGGCCAGGCGCCGCATTCCGCGCGCACGGTGGCCGGGGCGCCACTGCCCCCGCCGCCCGGGCCTCCGTCGGGCCCGCCGGGTCCGCCAGGCCCGCCGTGGGAGGGCCCGCCACCGCCCGGCGCGCCCGGCGGGCGCCGCTGACCACGGGCGCTGTCCGCCAGGCGGAACACATGTCCGTGCCGGGGCCGGTGCCCGATACGGTGGAGACACCATGAACGACGCATCGCAGGCGACCGCTGCCACCGCCGCCAATGTGCCGACGCTGCTGGTCAAGATCTTCGGAAAGGACCGGCCGGGGATCACCGCCGGGCTCTTCGAGACGCTGGCCGGCTTCCAGGTGAACGTCATCGACATCGAGCAGGTCGTCACCCGGGGACGCATCGTGCTCTGCGCCCTGGTGACCGCCCCCGCGGGCCGCACCGTGGAGGGCGAGCTGCGCGCGACGGTGCACACCTGGGCCGAGTCGGTACGCCTGCAGGCCGAGATCATCTCCGGTACGGGCGACAACCGGCCGCGCGGCGAGGGCCGCTCCCATGTGACGGTGCTGGGGCATCCGCTGACCGCGGAGTCGACGGCGGCCATAGCGGCCAGGATCACCGGTGCCGGCGGCAACATCGACCGTATCTTCCGGCTCGCGAAGTACCCGGTGACGGCCGTGGAGTTCGCCGTGTCCGGTGTCGCCACCGACACACTGCGCCCGGCACTCGCCCTGGAGGCGCACGAGCGGGGGGTGGACGTGGCCGTGGTGTCGGCGGGCCTGCACCGCCGGGCGCAGCGCCTGGTGGTCATGGACGTGGACTCCACCGTGATCCAGGACGAGGTGATCGAGCTCTTCGCGGCGCACGCGGGCTGCGAGGACCAGGTCGCCGAGGTGACGGCCGCGGCGATGCGCGGCGAGCTGGACTTCGAGCAGTCGCTGCACGCCCGGGTCGCGCTGCTGAAGGGGCTGGACGAGTCCGTGGTGGACAAGGTCCGCCAGGAGGTGCGGCTGACGGCCGGCGCCCGCACGCTGATCCGCACGCTCAAGCGGCTGGGCTACCAGGTGGGTGTGGTCTCCGGGGGCTTCACACAGGTCACCGACGATCTCAAGGAGCGGCTGGGGCTGGACTTCGCCGCCGCCAACACCCTGGAGATCGTGGACGGCAAGCTCACCGGCCGGGTGACCGGCGAGATCGTGGACCGGGCCGGCAAGGCGCGGCTGCTGCGCCGCTTCGCGGCGGAGGCCGGGGTGCCGCTGAGCCAGACCGTCGCCATCGGGGACGGTGCCAACGACCTGGACATGCTGAACGCGGCGGGCCTCGGGGTCGCCTTCAACGCCAAGCCGGTGGTCCGGCGGGCGGCGGACGCGGCGGTCAACGTGCCGTTCCTCGACACGGTGCTCTACCTGCTGGGCATCACGCGCGAGGAGGTCGAGGCGGCCGACGCCGGGGACGGCGGCGCCGGGGCCTGACGGTCCCGGCCGGGACGGAAGGCGAGGGCCCCGGAGCATCCGCTCCGGGGCCCTCGCGCTGTCCGCCGCCGTCCGTGCGGTCCGCGCCGTCGCCGCCGTCCTCGCCGCATCGGCGGGGCCGGCCGGGCCGCGGCTCAGTCGTGCGGCGACCAGAAGTCGACCAGGCGGCCGACGCCGTGCTCCACCGTCTTCCACGGGCCGGAGAAGGTGATCACGGCGATGGCCGCCGTCGGGAAGCCCGTGCGGTTCATGCGCGCCAGGGCGTCCCCGTCGCTCTCCCCGGCGAGGGCGTCGGCGAGGGCGTGGATGACCGGGTTGTGGCCGACGAGCAGCAGGTCGTCGATGTCGTCGGGGGTCTCGTTGAGCAGGGCGAGCAGGTCGCCGAGGGTGGCGTCGTAGAGCCGCTCCTCGTAGACGGTGCGGGGGCGGTGCGGGAGTTCGTGGGCGGCGAGCTTCCACGTCTCGCGGGTGCGGGCGGCCGAGGAGCAGAGGGTCAGATCGAACGTGATCCCCAGCTCGGCGAGCCTGCGACCGGCGACGGGGGCCTCCTTGCGTCCGCGTTCCGCCAGCGGGCGCTCGTGGTCGGGGACGTCAGGCCAGTCGGCTTTGGCGTGCCGGAGCAGGACGATCCGGCGGGGCGATGCAACTGCGCTCATGCCACTCAGCTTTCCAGAAATCCGGCCGCCAGGCGCGTGCTGCGGGACGGATCACGGTTCGCCGCGGGAAGGTCACAGCAGGTGCTGGAGGAGTCCGGGGAGCCCTTCGCCGATGGCGTGCAGGATCCGTCCCACGGGTTCCGCCGCCGAGGCGTCCGCGGCCGCCGGGCCCGCGACCAGCGCGAGCAGCGCGGCGAAGGCGAGTGCGGGCAGGGCGAGCGCCCACCACGGCAGGCGCGTCTGCGCGCCGCGCCCGACCGCCGGGCGGGCGATGCGGGATCGCGGGGTGCGCGAAGGAACAGCCTGCGTGGACACGGGACGCCTCCGTGGATCAGCCGGGGTGCCGGAGCGGTCTTCGACCTTGCACCACGACGCTACGGAAGCACGGCTCGCGGTCCCATCCGGTGGGCCACCCACTCGACCCTGACCCTGGCCCCCTAGGGGAGGTGGGGATGTCCCTACCCCGGGCCTCGGGGTGGCGGTTCAGCCGAGCTTGGAGCCGATCACGGCGATCACGGCGACGAGGGCGGGCACGGCCATCATCAGACCGAAGACGATCAGGAGCTTCTTCTGCGGCTGCGGGGGGTTGGGCTCGAGCACGGGCATGCCGCCCAGTCTCGCATCCGGCACCGGCGCCCGCGCACGCGGGTGGTCAGAGTTCGTCCTCCACCGACCGGTCCCGGCCGGCGACCACGCCCGCGGCGATCTGCGGCACCAGCAGGGCGAGCATGAAGGCCACCGGCAGGTCCCAGCCGCCGGTGTGCTGGTAGAGGGTCCCGACGAGGATCGGCCCGGGGATCGAGAGCAGATAACCGGTGCACTGCGCGAAGGCCGACAGCCGCACCACCCCGGCGCCGGTGCGCGAGCGCATCCCGATCATCGTGAGGGCGAGCGGGAACGAGCAGTTGGAGATGCCCAGCAGCAGGGCCCACACCCACGGCGCGGCGGCCGGGGCCGCCCACAGACCGCCGTAGCCGGCGATCCCGAACAGGCCGAGCCCGACGGCGAGCCCGCCCTGGTGCCGCATACGGCCGGCGAGCGCGGGCAGTACGAAGGACAGCGGTACGCCCATCACCATGGTGACGGCGAGCAGCACGCCCGCGGTGGAGGCGGAGACCCCGGCGTCACGGAAGATCTGCGGCAGCCACCCCATGGTGATGTACGCGCCCGTGGCCTGGAGTCCGAAGTAGACGGCGAGCGCCCAGGCGGTACGGCTGCGGGTGATGCGCCTGCCCGGCGCCTGCCCGGCGGCGGGGGTCGCGGGGTCGGTCGCGGCGGTGACCGCCTGGCTCCGGTCGCGCACGAGGGCCAGCCACGGCAGTACGGCGACGGCGGCGATCACGCCCCAGGCGCCGAGGCCGAGCCGCCAGTCGCCGCCCAGGGCGCGCGTCGCGGGGACGGTCGCGGCGGCGGCGAGGGCGGTGCCGAAGGAGAGGGCCATCGAGTAGAGCCCGGTCATGGTGCCGACGCGGTCCGGGAACCAGCGCTTGACGACGACGGGCATCAGGACGTTGCCGACGGCTATGCCGCCCAGGGCCAGGGCGCTCCCAACGAGGAACAGGGCCGTACCGCCGGCGAACGGACGCAGGAAGAGCCCGAGGGTGATCGCGACCAGGCCCGCGCAGACCACGGCGCCCGGGCCACGGCGGCGGGCCAGCCGGGGCGCGGTCACCCCGAACACGGCGAAGCACAGGGCGGGGACGGACGTGAGCAGGCCCGCGACGGTGCCGCTCATGCCCAGGCCGTCGCGCACCTCTTCCAGCAGCGCGCCCAGGCTGGTGATGGCGGGGCGCAGGTTGAGCGCGGCGAGTACGAGCGCGACGGCCACCAGGATCCGGGTGCGCCGCATGCCGTGCGGGGAGTCGGGAATGTGTGCGGGCACGGTGGCCCGTTCCGTGGCAGGGTCGAGCGTCGCTTCGTCGTCACGCATGCCGACCATCATAGAATGATGGGATGAATATTGAGGAGAGTCCATGCCACTGACCTCGCCCCGGCGCTCCGCCCTGGCCGACCAGGTGATCGCGCAGCTGCGCGCGCAGATCACCTCCGGTGAGTGGCCGGTGGGGTCGCGGATCCCCACCGAGACCCAGTTGGTCGAGCAGCTCGGGGTGGCCCGCAACACCGTCCGTGAGGCGGTCCGGGCGCTCGCGCACAACGGCCTGCTCGACATCCGGCAGGGGTCCGGCACCTATGTGCTGGCCACCAGCGAACTCGCCGGGGTGATGCACCGCCGCTTCGCCGACGCCGACCCGCGGCACGTGGCCGAGCTGCGCAGCGCCCTGGAGGCGTCCGCGGCCGCGCTGGCCGCACGGCGGCGCACGGACCGCGATCTGAGGCAGCTGGACGCGGCCCTGGAGCGGCGCGAACGCGCCTGGGAGTCCGGCCGGGCCGACGCCTTCGTGGACGCCGACACGGCGCTGCACCTGTCCGTCGTGGCGGCCTCGCACAACGACGTCGTCGCCGAGCTCTACGCCGACCTCGGAGAGGTGCTGCGCGCCTTCCTGCGCGCGGACGTCGGCGAGGAACTCCGCCCGGAGCAGTACGTGGACCACGCCCGGCTCGTCGAGGCGATCCGGGCCGGCGATCCGGAGACGGCCTCCGCCGAGGCCTCGGGGCACGCCTTCAGCTGCCGCTTCAGCCCGGCGTCCGGGTGATCCAGATCTCCTGGATCTCCTTCCAGCAGCGGTCGCCGAGCGTCACCGTCTCCGCGGGGCCGACCGGGACGGAGGGGCCGTCGACGTCCGGGTCCCACCACTGGAGGCACTCGATGTGCAGCTGGACGAGGTCCAGGTCCGGGTCCGGGTTGAAGCAGACGGCGACGCCCTCACTGCCCTGCACCGAGGTCCGGCACTCGGCGACGTCCGGGAGCCGTGTCGCGGCCCCCGTGGCCGCGGCCGCCGGTCCCGCGCCCGCGGCAAGCGCCACGGCCGCCGCCGCGGCGCACAGGTAGGCACGCACGATGCACGCCCTCCCTCCGCTCACCCCCGGCACACCCCCGCACAGCCATCCTGGCGGCCGGGGACGCCCGGCCACCCGGTCTGCTGGGCCGAACGGGGGACACCGTCCCGAACGCGCATACGGCCCCGGCGCCGCCCGAAGGCGGTACCGGGGCCGTGCGCGTACGCGGCGCGAGCGGTTACGCGCCGACCGCGTGCAGACCGCCGTCGACGTGGACGATCTCGCCCGTCGTCTTGGGGAACCAGTCGCTGAGCAGCGCGACGACACCGCGGCCGGCCGGCTCGGGGTCGGAGACGTCCCACTCGAGCGGGGAGCGGTGGTTCCAGACGTCGGCCAGCTCGCCGAAGCCCGGGATGGACTTGGCGGCCATGGAACCGATCGGTCCCGCCGAGATCAGGTTGCAGCGGATGTTCTGCTTGCCCAGGTCACGGGCGATGTAGCGGGAGGTGGCCTCCAGCGCCGCCTTGGCCGGGCCCATCCAGTCGTACTGGGGCCAGGCGTACTGCGCGTCGAAGGTGAGGCCGACGACCGAGCCGCCCTCCTGCATCAGCGGCAGGCAGGCCATGGTGAGCGCCTTCAGCGAGTACGCGGAGACGTGCATCGCGGTGGAGACGGACTCGAACGGCGTGTTCAGGAAGTTGCCGCCGAGGGCGTCCTGGGGCGCGAAGCCGATGGAGTGCACCACTCCGTCGAGGCCGCCCAGCTCCTCGCGGACGACGTCCGCAAGCGAGGCCAGGTGCTCCTCGTTGGTGACGTCGAGCTCGATGACCTTGACCGGCTTGGGGAGCTTCTTGGCGATGCGCTCGGTCAGCGTGGGCCGCGGGAACGCCGTGAGGATGATCTCGGCGCCCTGCTCCTGGGCGAGCTTGGCGGTGTGGAATGCGATGGAGGACTCCATCAGCACACCGGTGATGAGGATGCGCTTTCCAGCGAGGATTCCGCTCATGATGCTCAGTGACCCATGCCCAATCCGCCGTCCACGGGAATGACGGCTCCGGTGATGTATGCGGCTCCCTCGGAGGTGAGGAAGCGGACCACGGAGGCGATCTCCTCCGGCTGCGCGTAACGGGCCAGCGGGACCTGGCTGACGATGTTCTTCTGCTGCTCGTCGGTGAGCACCCGGGTCATGTCGGTGTCGACGAAGCCGGGCGCGACCACGTTGACGGTGATGTTGCGCGAACCCAGCTCACGAGCGAGGGAGCGCGCGAAGCCGACGAGGCCGGCCTTGGACGCGGCGTAGTTGGCCTGGCCGGCCTGGCCCGTCAGGCCCACCACGGAGGAGATCAGCACGACGCGGCCCTTGCGGGCGCGCAGCATCTTCCGCGACGCGGCCTTGACCACGCGGAAGGTACCGGTGAGGTTGGTGTCCAGGACGCTCGTGAAGTCCTCGTCCGACATGCGCAGCAGCAGCTGGTCGCGGGTGACGCCGGCGTTGGCCACCAGCACCTCGACCGCGCCCTGCTGGGCCTCGATGTCCTTGAACGCCTGCTCGACCTGCTCACCGTCGGTGATGTCGCACTTGACGGCGAAGAACCCCTGCGGGGGCTCGCCCGAGCGGTAGGTGATGGCGACCTTGTCGCCCGCGTCGGCGAAGGCCTGGGCGATGGCGAGGCCGATGCCCCGGTTTCCTCCGGTGACGAGAACCGAGCGGCTCAACGGATCACCCTTTCCCTAGTGGTTTGTACTCCGAAAAACTATCTGCCTACGCCACGGTACGGAGAATCGACCCCCGACAGGGGCGGGTGCGCGTCGCTGTCGAGTCCCTACAGAAAACCGCAGGCGGCGGAAGTGTCGGAGCGGCATGATTCACTGCGGAGACACTGACGATTGGACAGAAGGGGAGGCCGTCGTGCCCCACGAGGTCGATCAGTCATTCCTGGCGCTGCCCCTGAGGGCACTCGCCGACGCGGCCCTGGCGCGCGCCCGTGCCCTCGGGGCCGAGCACGCCGACTTCCGCTTCGAGCGGGTCCGCAGCGCCGCGTGGCGACTGCGCGACGGCAGGGCCTCGGGGTCGTCGGACACCACCGACGTCGGCTACGCGGTGCGCGTGGTACACGGCGGGGCCTGGGGTTTCGCCTCCGGGGTGGATCTGACGATGGACGCCGCGGCCCGGGTCGCCGGGCAGGCCGTGGCGATGGCGAAGCTGTCGGCCAAGGTGCTCGCGGCGGCGGGTTCGGACGAGCGGGTGGAGCTGGCGGCCGAGCCGGTCCACTCCGATCGGGTGTGGGTCTCCTCGTACGAGATCGATCCCTTCCAGGTGCCCGATGCCGACAAGACGGGTCTGCTGTCCGAGTGGAGCGGGCGGCTGCTGGCCGCCGACGGCGTGTCGCACGTCGACGCGTCCTTGATGACCGTCCACGAGAACAAGTTCTACGCGGACACGGCGGGCACCACCACGACCCAGCAGCGGATCCGCGTCCACCCGGAGTTGACCGCGATCGCGGTGGACCCGGAGTCCGGCGAGTTCGACTCGATGCGCACCCTGGCGCCGCCGGCCGGCCGCGGCTGGGAGTATCTGACCGGCACCGGCTGGGACTGGGACGCGGAGCTCGCGGAGATCCCCGGGCTGCTCGCCGAGAAGATGGCGGCGCCGTCGGTGGAGGCGGGCTCGTACGACCTCGTCGTCGACCCGTCCAACCTGTGGCTGACCATCCACGAGTCGATCGGCCACGCCACCGAGCTGGACCGCGCGCTGGGCTACGAGGCGGCCTACGCCGGCACCTCGTTCGCCACCTTCGACCAGCTGGGCAAGCTGCAGTACGGCTCCGCACACATGAACGTCACCGGCGACCGCACCGCCGAGCACGGCCTGGCGACCGTCGGCTACGACGACGAGGGCGTCGCCGGGCAGTCCTGGGACCTGGTGAGGGACGGCGTCCTGGTCGGCTACCAGCTCGACCGCAGGATCGCCCGGCTCACCGGCTTCGAGCGCTCCAACGGCTGCGCGTACGCGGACTCCCCCGGCCATGTGCCGGTGCAGCGGATGGCGAACGTGTCGCTGCAGCCCGCGCCGGACGGGCCGTCGACGCAGGAGCTGATCGGCGGTGTGGAGCGCGGCATCTACGTCGTGGGCGACCGCTCGTGGTCGATCGACATGCAGCGCTACAACTTCCAGTTCACGGGCCAGCGCTTCTTCCGGATCGAGAACGGCCGGCTGGCCGGGCAGCTGCGCGACGTCGCCTACCAGGCCACCACCACCGACTTCTGGGGCTCCATGGAGGCCGTCGGCGGGCCGCAGACCTACGTCCTGGGCGGCGCCTTCAACTGCGGCAAGGCCCAGCCGGGTCAGGTCGCGGCCGTTTCGCACGGGTGTCCCTCCGCGCTCTTCCGCGGCGTCAACATCCTCAACACCACGCAGGAGGCCGGTCGATGAGCTCCGTTTCGAAGCCGCACGAGATCGTCGAGCGCGCCCTGGAGCTGTCCCGGGCGGACGGCTGCGTCGTCCTCGCCGACGAGGAGTCCTCGGCCAACCTGCGCTGGGCGGGCAACGCGCTGACCACCAACGGCGTGACCCGCGGCCGCACCCTCACGGTGATCGCGACCGTCAACGGCGCCCAGGGCACCGCCTCCGGCGTGGTGTCCCGCGCCGCGGTGACCGCGGACGAGCTGGAGCCGCTGGTGCGGGCCGCGGAGGCGGCCGCGCGGGACGCCGGTCCGGCCGAGGACGCCCAGCCGCTCGTCGAGGGGGTGCCCCTGAGCGCCTCCTTCACCGAGCCGCCGGCCGCGACCTCCTCGGAGGTGTTCGCGGCCTTCGCGCCCGCCCTCGGCGAGTCCTTCGCCGCGGCACGGGCCGGCGGGCGGCGGCTGTACGGCTTCGCCTACCACTCCGTCACCTCCACCTACCTGGGCACGTCCACCGGGCTGCGGCTCCGGCACGACCAGCCCAGCGGCACCCTGGAACTCAACGCCAAGTCAGCGGACATGTCGCGCTCGGCGTGGGCCGGGGCCGCCACCCGCGACTTCACCGACGTCGACCCGGCGGCCCTCGACGCCGATCTGGCACAGCGCCTGGCCTGGGCCGAGCGCCGGATCGACCTGCCGGCCGGGCGGTACGAGACGCTGCTGCCGCCCTCCGCGGTGGCGGACCTGATGATCTACCAGCAGTGGAGCGCGGCCGCGCGGGACGCCGCGGAGGGCCGTACCGTCTTCAGCAGGCCGGGCGGGGGCACACGGGTCGGCGAGAAGCTCTCGGAGCTGCCGCTGACGCTGCGCAGCGACCCGGACGAGCCGGGGCTGGAGTCGGCGCCGTTCGTCATCGCGCACGCCTCGAGTGACACGGCGTCCGTCTTCGACAACGGACTGCCCGTCGAGCCGACCGACTGGCTGCGCGAGGGGGTGCTCAACCGGCTGTCCACCACCCGGCACAGCGCCGGGCTGACCGGCCTGCCGTTCACGCCGGGCGGCGGCAATCTGATCCTGGACGGCGGCGGCAAGCGGTCACTGGAGGAGATGGTCGCGGACACCGGGCGCGGCCTGCTGCTGACCTGCCTGTGGTACATCCGCGAGGTGGATCCGGCGACGCTGCTGCTGACCGGGCTGACCCGCGACGGGGTGTACCTGGTGGAGGGCGGCGAGGTGACCGGCGTGGTCAACAACTTCCGGTTCAACGAGTCGCCGGTGGACCTGCTGGGCCGGGCCACCGAGGTGGGCCGCACCGAGCGGACGCTGCCGCGCGAGTGGAGCGACTGGTTCACCCGGGCCGCGTTCCCGGCGATGCGGATTCCGGACTTCAACATGAGCTCGGTCAGCCAGGGGGTCTGACCGCGACGATGGGCGGGGCGATGGACGAGAAGCAGACGGTCAAGGTCTCCAAGTTCCTGGCGCGGGTGCTGCGGCACGACCCGGCCTCGATCGGGATCACCCTCGACGAGGGCGGCTGGGTGGACGTGGACGAGCTGATCGCCGCGTCCGGCCGGGCGGGCCGGCGCTTCTCCCGCGCCGACCTGGACCATGTCGTGGCCAACAACAACAAGAAGCGGTACGCGTTCTCGGACGACGGCCTGCGGATCAGGGCGAGTCAGGGGCACTCGGTGGAGGTCGACCTCGGGCTGTCCCCGGCGGATCCGCCGGCCGTGCTCTTCCACGGCACGGCGAGCACGACCCTGCCGATCGTGCTGCGCGAGGGGCTCAAACCGATGTCCCGGCAGGATGTGCATCTGTCCGCGGACGTGGAGACGGCCGTGCGCGTCGGTGCGCGGCACGGCCGTCCGGTGGTGCTGGCGGTGGACGCGGCGGGGCTGGCCGCGTCGGGCCATGAGTTCCGGGTCAGCGCCAACGGCGTGTGGCTCACCGACCGGGTGCCGCCGACGCATCTGCGGCAGCAGGTCCTCTGACCGCGGGCTCCCCCGGTCCGGTCGCTCAGGTGGCCGTCCGCCGCCTGCCGCGGATCGAGGCCCACAGCGGCGTGATCACGGCGACCACGAGGATCGCGCCCAGGATCTGCAGCAGGTGCCGGATCCAGTCGATGCCACCGGTGTGACGGACGCCGGCCCATCCGGCGACCGCGTTGCCCAGGAAGGCGCCGAGGATGCCGCAGATGATGGTGAGCCACCAGGGGATGTCCTGCCTCCCCGGCAGGAGCAGCTTCGCCAGGAAGCCGAGCACGATGCCGACGATGATCGCCCAGAACCAGTTCATGCGGTCAGTCTCGGCGTGGTCCCGGTACGCCGCATGCCGAAGGCGGCCATACGCCGTACGGCGGGTGCTGTCACACGACGGTGGGCTCCCCGGTCTCCAATGCGGCGGACCCACGGCGTACCGTGGGCAGTGCCGGAACCGGGTGGCTTCCGGCAATTCGAGCAGGCGGTGGAACGTGGTGCGGAAGCGCAGCGGTGCCGAGGTCTTCCGGATCACCGGGACCGCGGCAGGGCTCACGGAGGACGTCCGGGGCAGGCAGCGGCGATACATCATCTCGATGTCGGTCCGCACCCTGTCGTTCATCCTGGCGGTCGTCCTGTGGCACGTCTCGACGCCGCTGGCCTGGATCGCGCTGGTCCTGGGTCTGGTCATGCCGTACGTCGCGGTCGTCATCGCCAACGCCGGGCGGGAGAACGCGCCTGGCCTGCCCTCTTCCCGGATCCCGCCGCCGGTGCGGCCGGCACTCGGCCCCGGCGAGCCGCTGCTGCCGGCGGAGCGGATCGCGGAAGAGGACGGACGGCGTCATTCCGGTCAGGACTGAGCTGTTCCGCCGCTCCGAAGCTCAAGAAAAGCTCAGATCAATCATGAGGATCCACTGCACTGCGGGGCTTTCCGCGTGACATACTGCGTACGCGCTCCGCATCCCCCGTCGGAGCGACGGACCGACGCCGGGCGGCTCCCCCCGTGGCTGCCCGGCGTCGCCATGTTTGGATGGGGTTCGTGAACGACGAATCGCCGATCTGCTCCGCCAAGGGCTGCCGCGCCCCCGCCGTATGGGTGCTCGCCTGGAACAACCCCAAGATCCACACTCCGGAGCGCCGCAAAACCTGGCTGGCGTGCGAGGAGCATCGCGAACACCTGTCGAAGTTCCTGGGAGTTCGGGGTTTCCTGAAGGACGTCGTGCCCTTCGAGGAATGGGAGGCCAGCTCAGCCGCCGATGGCTGACATGGGCCGCTCGGGCTGCAGGAACGTGGGGTCGTCCAGGCCGGAGCCGGCCTTCTTGCCCCACATCGCCGCCTTCCACAACTCCGCGATCTCCTCGTCGGAGCCACCGGAGCGCAGCGCCCCGCGCAGATCGGTCTCCTCGCGCGCGAACAGGCAGTTGCGCACCTGACCGTCGGCGGTGAGCCGGGTGCGGTCGCAGGCCCGGCAGAAGGGCCGCGTCACGGAGGCGATCACGCCGACCCGGGCGGGGCCGCCGTCCACCAGCCAGCGTTCGGCGGGGGCGTGTCCACGGGCCTCGTCGGCTTCGGGGGTGAGCGTGAAGCGGGTCCGCAGGCTCTCCAGGATCTCCTGGGCGGTGATCATGTCGCTGCGCTGCCAGCCGTGCTGGGCGTCGAGCGGCATCTGCTCGATGAACCGCAGCTCGTAGTCGCGCTCCAGGGCCCAGGCCAGCAGCTCGGGGGCCTCGTCGTCGTTGACGCCGCGCATCAGCACGCTGTTGACCTTGACCGGGGTCAGACCGGCGGCGTGGGCGGCCTCCAGGCCGCGGACGACGTCCTCGTGCCGCTTGCGGCGGGTGAGCGTCTGGAAGACGTCGGGGCGCAGGGTGTCGAGCGAGACGTTCACCCGGTTCAGGCCGGCTCCGCGCAGCGCGGCGGCGGTGCGGGCCAGGCCGATGCCGTTGGTGGTGAGGGAGAGTTTGGGGCGGGGCTCCAGCTCCGCGCAGCGCTCCACGATGCCGACGAGACCGGGACGCAGCAGCGGCTCCCCGCCGGTGAAGCGGACGTCCTTGACGCCGAGCGTCGTGACGGCGATCCGCACCAGCCGGACGATCTCGTCGTCGGTGAGGAGATCGGGCTTGCCGAGCCACTGCAGCCCCTCTTCGGGCATGCAGTAGGTGCAGCGCAGATTGCAGCGGTCGGTCAGCGAGACCCTCAGGTCGGTGGCGATCCGGCCGTAGGTGTCCATCAGCACGGCGCGCCTCCCTTGGGCATCGGGTCCGTGGGACGGCAGTGCCGTCCCGTTACTTCGCAGCCTACGGGACGGCACTGACCTTCAACAGTGTGTTTAATGCGCTCCGGCTCCGGTGAGGGAGCGAACCTCCAGCTCCGCGTACTTGCGGTCGGCGTCCTCCTCCGGCTTGGACAGGAGCGTGCCCACCACACCGAGCAGGAAACCGACCGGGATGGAGACGATTCCGGGGTTCTCCAGCGGGAACCAGTGGAAGTCCACGCCGGGGAACATCGCGGTCGCCTTGCCCGACACCACGGGCGAGAAGATCACCAGGACCACGGAGGTGATCAGGCCGCCGTAGATGCTCCACAGCGCGCCGGTGGTGTTGAAGCGCTTCCAGAACAGGCTGTACAGGAGGGTCGGCAGGTTCGCGGAGGCCGCGACGGCGAACGCCAGGGCGACCAGGAAGGCGATGTTGAGCTTGCCCGCGAAGATGCCGAGCAGGATCGCCACGGCCCCGATGGCGATCGCCGCGATCTTCGCCGCCGCGACCTCCTCCTTCTCGCTCGCCGCGCCCTTGCGGATGACGTTGGCGTACAGGTCGTGCGCGAAGGACGACGAGGAGGCGAGGGTGAGACCCGCGACCACGGCCAGGATGGTGGCGAAGGCGACCGCGGAGATCACCGCGAGCAGGATCGCGCCGCCCGTGGAGTCCGCGCCGCCGCCGATCTCCTGGGCGAGCAGCGGCGCCGCGGTGTTGCCCGCCGCGTTGGAGGTGGTGATCGTCTCCGGGGTGAGCAGGGCGGCGGCGCCGAAGCCCAGCGCGATCGTCATCAGGTAGAAGCAGCCGATGATGCCGATCGCCCAGTTCACCGACGTACGGGCGGCCCGGGCGGTGGGCACGGTGTAGAAGCGGATCAGGATGTGCGGCAGGCCGGCGGTGCCGAGGACCAGGGCCAGGCCGAGCGAGATGAAGTCGATCTTCGAGGTCGCGGTGACGCCGTACTTCAGGCCCGGCTCCAGGAACGCCGCTCCCTTGCCGCTCTTCTCCGCGGCCGCGCCGAGCAGCGAGGACAGGTTCCAGTTGAACTTGGCGAAGACCAGGACCGTGATCAGCAGCGTCCCGCCGATCAGCAGCACCGCCTTGACCATCTGCACCCAGGTGGTGCCCTTCATGCCGCCGATGGTCACGTACAGCACCATGACGACGCCGACGAGGATGACGATCAGACGGCGCGGTCCCTCACCGGTGATGCCCAGCAGCAGGGCCACCAGGGCGCCCGCGCCGACCATCTGGGCCAGCAGGTAGAAGATGCTGACAACGATGGTCGAGATGCCCGCGGCCGTCCGCACGGGGCGCTGCCGCAGCCGGAAGGCGAGGGCGTCGGCCATGGTGAACCGGCCTGAGTTGCGCAGCGGTTCGGCGACCAGCAGCAGCGCCACCAGCCAGGCGACGAGGAAGCCGATCGAGTAGAGGAAGCCGTCGTAGCCGACCAGGGCGATGGAACCGGCGATGCCGAGGAAGGACGCGGCCGACATGTAGTCGCCGGAGATCGCCAGCCCGTTCTGGAAGCCGCTGAAGGAACGGCCGCCGGCGTAGAAGTCGGTGGCGTCCTTGGTCTGGCGGCCCGCCCAGACGGTGATGCCGAGCGTCGCGACGACGAAGAGCGAGAACAGGGTGATGATCAGCGGCCGGTGTTCGCTCGCGCCGACCGCGACCACCTGGACTCCCGTGGTGTGCAGCGCGGTCATGCGGTGGCCTCCGTGCTCTCGGGTTCGTCGGTGCCCTGGGAACCAGGGCCTTCCATGCGCGCCTTGATGGCGTCGGCGCGGGCGTCGAGCTTGGCGTTCGCGTGCCGCGAGTACCAGACGGCGATGCCGAAGGTGGTGGCGAACTGCGCGAGCCCGAAGACGAGGGCGACGTTGATGTGGCCCACGACCTTGGTGTCCATGAAGCCGCCGGCGTAGTTCGACAGCAGGACGTAGAGCAGGTACCAGGTGATGAACGCGACCGTGAGGGGGAACGCGAACGATCGGTACGAGCGGCGTAGTTGGGCGAACTCCGCGCTCGCCTGCACCTCGGCGTACGAGTCGGCAGACGGCGGACCTGAGGTTGCCGACGGTCGTGCGGGGTCCACGATGCCTCCTGTGGGGCGGAGCTATGAGCGGGCACGAGCAAGCGACGTGGACGGACGCCGGCACGTGCGTGCAGACGTGAGCTACGTCACGTAAAGATCGGACCCGCGCATGGTAAAGGCGCAACCACGGCCTTCGACAGGGGGCGGTAGTTGAAAACTGATTCTTCGTCGGCAACCGGAACCGCAGCTTTCTCCCCGGAGCCATTGATCAGGCGCGGACGGCGGCGATAGCTTCCAGCGTCATGTACCCGTCCAAGGGCAACCCTGCCGCCAGGACGGGGGGTTGGACGATTGGAGAACCCATGGCTCCTCTGCCAAGACGGCGCCGCGCCTTCGTGATACCCATCGGTGTCGCGGTGGCGAGTGCTCTCGCCTTCCTGCCGAACGCCGCCTCGGCCGCCACTGCCGGAACCGCCTCGGGCGGCAGCACCACCTACGACGGCCCGACGCTGTCGTACGTGGTCAACACCAAGACCGACAGGGGCACCCTCAAGTCCGTGGAGCGGGCCGTGTCCCGCAACGGCGGTGACGTCGTCACGACGTACGACCGGATCGGCGTGATCGTCGTCCACTCGGCGAACCCCGCGTTCGCCTCCGAGATGCGCAAGGTCCGCGGCGTGCAGACCGCCGGGGCCACCCGCACGGCCGCGCTCTCCACGGCGTCGACCACCGACCTGGGCGCGGTGCAGGAGATCACCGCCTCCCAGGCCGCCGCGGCCAAGGCCGCCGCCACCGCCGGCCAGGAGCCGATGGAGCCCGACCAGTGGGACCTGCCGGCCATCCGGGCCGACAAGGCCGCCAAGATCAACCCCGGCAGCCGCAAGGTCACCGTCGCCGTCATCGACACCGGCGTCGACGACACCCACCCGGATCTGACCGCCAACTTCTCCTCGTCGCAGTCCGCCAACTGCGTGGGCGGCAAGGCCGACACCAGCCCCGGCGCATGGCGTCCGTACAGCCCGGACGCCTACCACGGCACGCACGTGGCGGGCGAGATCGCCGCCGCGCGCAACGGGATCGGCGTGGCCGGAGTCGCCCCGGGCGTCAAGGTCGCCTCCATCAAGGTGGCCGACCCGGACACCCAGCTGTTCTTCCCGGAGAGCGTGGTCTGCGCCTTCGTCTTCGCCGCCGACCACGGCGTCGAGATCACCAACAACAGCTATTACATCGACCCGTGGCTCTACAACTGCTTCGGCGACCCGGACCAGCGGGCCATCGTCGACGCCGTCAACCGGGCCGCGCAGTACTCCCACAAGAAGGGCGTACTGAACGTCGCCTCGGCGGGCAACTCCAACCACGACCTGGACTCGGACGCGATCGTCGACGCGACGAGCCCGGACGACACCACGCCGGTCACCCGCACCATCGACCCGCACGTCTGCTGGGACATCCCGACCCAGCTGCCGGGCGTCGTCACCGTCTCCGCCACCGGCGTGCAGAACCTGAAGTCGTACTACTCCAGCTACGGTCTCGGCGTCGTCGACGTCGCGGGCCCCGGCGGCGACCGCTACCAGATCCCCGCCACCCCGTCGGCCAACGGGCGGATCCTGTCCACCCTGCCCGGCAACACCTACGGGTACCTGCAGGGCACCTCGATGGCCAGCCCGCACGTGGCGGCCGTGGCCGCGCTCATCAAGAGCCGGCACCCGGGCGCGTCCCCCGGGCAGCTGCAGTGGATGCTCAAGGCGCAGGCCGACGACCCGGGCTGCCCGACGGGTCTGTACGACCCCGACGGCAACGGTGTGCAGGACGCCACCTGCATCACCGGCCGGCACGTGACCAGCTTCTACGGCCACGGCCTCGTCGACGCCCTGGACGCCGTCAGGAAGTGACGCACCCCGTGTGACACGAGGACCGCCCGGCGGGGATGCCCCGCCGGGCGGTCCGCTGTCCGGGCCCGGTCGGACGCCCCGGTCGGACAGCGCGGTCGGACAGCGCGGTCAGATCTTGACGAGGACCTTCAGCGCGGTGCGCTCGTCCATCGCCTTGTAGCCGCCGGGGACGCCGTCCAGTCCGACGGTGAGGTCGAAGACCGGGGACGGGTCGAGCGTGCCGTCGAGCACGTCGGGCAGCAGCTCGGGGATGTAGGTGCGGACCGGGGCGATGCCGCCGCGCAGCGAGATGTTGCGGTCGAACATCTCCCTCAGGTCCAGGCCGGTGTCGCTGCCGTGAGGGGCGCCGACATAGCCGACGGCGCCGCCGTCGCGGGTGATGGCGACCGCGGTGCGCATGGACTGCTCGGTGCCGACGGCCTCGATGACGGCGTGGGCGCCGAGACCGCCGGTGAGTTCGCGGACCGCCGCGACGGCGGCCTCGCCGCGCTCGGCGACGACGTCGGTGGCGCCGAAGGTGCGCGCGATGCCGGTGCGGACCTCGTGCCGGCCGAGCGCGATGATCCGCTCCGCGCCAAGCCGCCGGGCGGCCAGCACGCCGCACAGGCCGACGGCGCCGTCGCCGACGACCGCGACGGTGGCGCCGGGCCGTACACCCGCGCCGACGGCCGCGTGGTGGCCGGTGCCGAGCACGTCGGAGAGCGTCAGCAGACCGGCCAGCAGACGGTCGTCGGAGAGTGCCTCGGCGGGCAGCCGGACCAGGGTGGCGTCCGCGAACGGGACCCGCACGGCCTCGCCCTGGCCGCCGTCGGAGCCGACCTGGCCCCAGAAGCCGCCGGCCGGGCACGAGGTCGTCAGGCCCTCCGCGCAGTACGCGCAGTCGCCGTCGGACCAGACGAAGGGCGCCACGACCAGGTCGCCCGCCTTCAGCCCGGAGACCGCGGAGCCGGTCTCCTCGACCACGCCCAGGAACTCGTGCCCGATGCGCTGCCCCGGCTGCCGGGCCGACTCACCGCGGTACGGCCACAGGTCGCTGCCGCAGATGCAGGCCAGCACCACGCGTACCACCGCGTCGGTGGGCTGCCGGACGACCGGGTCCGGCACCTCCTCCACCCGGATGTCGTGGGGGGCGTGGATCACGGTGGCGCGCATACGGAACTCGTCCTCGCTGGTTGTACGAATGGTTTCGTACTACCGTACCGGCCCGTCGCGAGCAGATACTGCGCGCCGAGATAGCTCAGCATGATCCAGAAGTCGGCCGCGGGGAGCTGCGGCAGGTCGGCCAGCCGGGTCGCGAGAAGGGTGTCGGAGAGCAGGAAGAGCGCCCCGCCCACCGCCGTCGCCCGCGGGCCGAGTCCGGCCGCGGCGGCCGCCATCGCCGTCAGCAGCAGGCTGTACGCGGCGACCGGGATCCGCAGCCCGGAGGGCAGACCGGGCCACACCACGACGAGTGCGACGAGCCAGACGACCGCGTATCCGGCGGCCGTCAGTGCCGCGCGCCGCCGGTCGACGAAGGCCCCGCGGGTGGTGAGGAGTGTGAGGTAGCAGACGTGCCCGGCGGCGAAGGCGGCCATCCCGGCGAGGAAGGACGTGTCGCCGTCGAGTTGCAGCAGCACATCGCCGGCCCAGCCGCAGAGCAGCGCGGCGATCAGCAGCCGGGGGCCGCCGCGCAGCGCCGCGCAGGCGGCGAGGAGCGGCACCAGCACGGGCTTGGTGAGGTGGTCGGCCGTCGCGGACCCCGCGAGCTGCGCGGCCAGGTGGACGACGGCCGCCACCGCGAAGGCGGCGAGCGCCGCGCGGGCGGCCCGCTCCCGCCCCGTCACGCGGCCGGCTCCTCGCCCCGCGGGCTCCACCCGGGTCCGCGCAGGAGGTGGCCCGCGCGGTCGCGCCAGGTGCGGGCGGCGGCGACGTCGCGGGCGATCGCGGCGTACTCGTGGGTGGCCACGCGCAGCGGGTTGAACGTGGTGATGTTCTTGGTGAGGCCGAAGACCGGGCGTTCGGCCTCCGCCGCGAAGGATCCGAACAGCCGGTCCCAGACGATCAGGATGCCGCCGAAGTTGCGGTCCAGGTAGCCGCCTTGCGAGGCGTGGTGGACGCGGTGGTGCGAGGGGGTGTTGAGGACGGACTCGACCGCGCGGGGCAGCTTGTCGATGCGCTCGGTGTGGATCCAGAACTGGTAGACGAGGTTGAGCGAGGAGCAGAACGCCAGTGCCGCCGGGTGCACCCCGCAGGCGATCATCGGCAGGTAGAAGACCCAGGACGTCATGCCGGTCCAGGGCTGGCGGAGCGCGGTGGAGAGGTTGAACTTCCGGCTGGAGTGGTGCACCACGTGGGACGCCCACAGGATGCGGATCACATGGTGGCCGCGGTGCTGCCAGTAGTAGAAGAAGTCCTGCGCGAGCAGCATCAGCGGGATCGTCCACCACAGCACCGGCACCCGCAGTGGGGTGAACTCGTACACAACGGTGTAGACCGCGACGATCGGGATCTTCCAGAGGAAGTCGAAGAACAGGCTGCCGAGTCCCATCGACAGACTCGTCGCGGTGTCCTTGGCGGCGTACGCGGCGGCGTCGTCGTCCGGATGGATCCGGTAGCTGATCAGCTCCAGGACGGTGAGCAGCACGAACGCGGGTATCGACCACATCACGGGATCGGGCAGTTGCGGCATGCGCGCACCATAAGGGCGCGCGGCGCCCCCGGCTAGAGGTCGTTACCGATCGGTTCTACCGCACGGTACGGGCCCGGACCCGGCGGGCGGCCGCCGGGGCATCGGCCCATGGCCCGGCCGGGGCCCAATCGGGGCCGTACGCCGGGCCGATGGGCCGGGCCGATGGGCTGCCGGGCCCGGCCGGGCCGCGCGACCGCGTCCGCGGCGACCGTCGCGCGCCGCCCCGGACACCCCCGGACACCGCGCAGGACCGGTCAGCGGCCCCTGGGCGGCGGCCGGCTGGGGCGTCCTCCCCTCCCGCGCCGCGGCCGGCCGCGATCCGGCGCCGGACCCGTCCGGTTCGCGGGGCGTTCACGGCCCGTTCGCGGCGCGATCCGACGGTGCGACAGGACGGGTGGCGGCGGGAAGTGTCGGTGGCCGGCCGTATTGTGTTCCACCATGCACGCGTCCCAGCTCCCGCAGCCTCCGTGGCCAGAGGCCTACCCCGACGGATACGCCGTCGTGGACGTCGAGACCACCGGCCTCGGCCGCGACGACCGGATAGTGTCCGCGGCCGTCTACCGGCTGGACGCGCGCGGCGAGGTGCAGGACCACTGGTACTCCCCCGTCAACCCGCAGCGTGACCCGGGTCCGGTGTGGATCCACGGCCTCACCTCCGACATGCTCGCCGACGCCCCGCTCTTCGGCGAGATCGCGGCCGAGCTGGCGCAGCGCCTCTCCGGCCGGGTGCTCGTCGCCCACAACGCGGTCTTCGACTGGTCGATGCTCGCCCGGGAGTTCGCGCGCACCGGCACCGTCGCGCCCGTGGAGCAGCGGCTGTGCACCATCGTGCTCTCCAAGGCCCTGGAACTGCCGCTGGCCAACCACAAGCTGGAGTCGCTGGCCGCGCACTTCGGCGTCGTCCAGCAGCGCGCCCACCACGCCCTGGACGACGCGCGCGTCCTGGCGGAGGTGTTCCGCCCCAGCCTGCGGCAGGCCGCCGCGGACGGGCTGCGGCTGCCGCTGCACGCCTGCCGCCCGCTGACGGAGTGGATCGACACCGCCGTCCCCGCGCAGTCGGTCGCCGGGGGCTACCGCAGCACATACCGGCCGATGAGCTGGCGGCCCTCGCGGAAGCGCCCCGCCTGCCCCTACCCCAACCCGGGACGGCTGGAGCCCGGTGGACCGTTGGTCCAGGGAATGCGCGTCGCCTTTTCGGGCGACACGGGCATCGACCGCGAACTGCTGGAGGACCGCGCCACCGAGGCCGGACTCCATGTCTCGTCCTCGGTGAGCCGGCTGACCAGTCTCCTGGTGACCAACGACCCGGACTCGCTCACCACGAAGACCGTGCGGGCCCGGCAGCTCGGCACCCCGGTCGTCGACGAGCGCCGCTTCGCCGAACTGCTGAAGGACGTCGCCCCCGCCCCCGACGTACACGGCTGAGGCCGCCGTTCGAGTGGTGCGGCGGCGACGCACCCGGCCACCGATTGCCGCGCCCGGGCCCGGCCCGCACCCTGGGCCTCATGGCCCGATGCGAAGTATGCGGAAACGACTACGTGATGAGCTTTGAGGTGCATGCCCAGGGGGCCGTGCACGTCTTCGACAGCTTCGAATGCGCCATCCACCGGATGGCTCCCATCTGCGAGCACTGCCGGGTGCGGATCGTCGGCCACGGGGTCGAGGTCGACGGCCACTGGTACTGCGGCGGTCACTGCTCCAAGGCGGAGGGGCGCAGCGGCATCGTCGACCGCGTCGGCTCGCTGCCGGGCACCGGCTGAGCCGGGCGGCCGCACCGGGGCGTACCACCCCTCTGGAGAGCGCCCCGCGACCGAGTTGTACGGTCGTGGGGTGTACCGCTTCCTGTTGTCCCGGCAGTGGGTGATCCTCACCCTCATCGCACTGCTTCTGATGCCCGTCATGGTCAAGCTGGGCTACTGGCAGCTGCACCGGCACGAGCGCCGGGTGGCCAACAACCACCTGATCTCGGACAACCTCCGGGCGAAGGCCGTGCCGGTCGAGTCGCTGACCCGCCCCGGCGCGGTGGTGCCGAAGCGGCAGCTCTACCGCACGGTCACCGCGACCGGGCGCTACGACACCGCCCACGAGGTCGTCGCCCGCCAGCGCACCGCCGGCGACGGGGACAGCATCGGCTACCACGTGATCACCCCGCTGGTGCTGGCGGACGGCCGCTCGGTGCTGGTCAACCGGGGCTGGATCGCCGCCGGCACCGATCTGACGAAGTTCCCGAAGATCCCGGCGGCCCCGTCCGGCGAGGTCACCGTCACCGGGCGGCTGCGCCCCGACGAGACCACCGCGGCGACCGGCATCAGAAACCGGAGCGGCCTCCCCGACCGCATGATCATGCTCATCAACAGCGGTCTGATGGCGAAGGACCTGCCCGCCGCCGAGCGGCCGGTCGGCGGCTACATCGAGCTGGCCGCCACCACCCCCAAGCCGTCGGGCCGGCAGCCCCAGCTGATCCCGGAACCCGACCACAGCAGCATCGGCATGCACATGGGGTATGCGATCCAGTGGTGGCTGTTCACCGCCATGGTCCCGGTCGGCTGGGTCATCCTCGTCCGCCGGGAGCGCCGGGAACGGCTCGCCGCCCGCGACGCGGCGGCGGAGGACGGTGCGGCCCGGCCGGCCGCCGCTGCGGTCGCGTCCCCATAGCCCCGGGGGCACTCTCGTAGAGGGAGAGAGACGGAGGCCGATCGTGCCGGCACTCATCGAGGACTACGCGATCATCGGCGACCTGCAGACCGTCGCGCTGGTCTCCAGGAGCGGCTCCATCGACTGGCTGTGCCTGCCGCGCTTCGACTCCTCCGCCTGCTTCGCCGCGCTGCTGGGCGACGAGGACAACGGCAACTGGCGGATCGCCCCCACCTCCGCAGGGCGCGAGGAGCCGTGCCCACACCGTTCGTACCGGGACGGCACCCTGGTGCTGGAGAGCGAGTGGGAGACCGGCGACGGCATCGCCAAGGTGATCGACTTCATGCCGCAGCGCGACCGCGCGCCGGACGTCATGCGCATCGTCGAGGGCGTGCGCGGACGGGTGCCCATGACCAGCGAGCTGCGGCTGCGCTTCGACTACGGGCGGGTCGTCCCCTGGATGCGCCGCACCGACGGCCACCGTGTCGCGATCGCCGGGCCCGACTCGGTGTGGGTGCGCACCGAGCCCCAGATCCCCATGTACGGCAAGGGCTTCGCCACCCACGCCGACTTCACCGTCGCCGAGGGCGAGCAGATCGCCTTCGCCCTGACGTGGCACCCCTCGCACGAGAGCCGCCCGCGTCTGATCGACCCCTTCCAGGCGCTGGAGCAGAGCTGCGCGGACTGGGAGTCCTGGTCGGCCAAGTGCCGCTACGACGGTCCCTGGCGGGACGCGGTGCTGCGTTCGCTGATCACGCTCAAGGCGCTCACGTACGCGCCCAGCGGCGGCATCGTCGCCGCGGCCACCTCCTCCCTGCCCGAGGAGATCCGCGGGGTCCGGAACTGGGACTACCGCTTCTGCTGGCTGCGCGACGCGACACTCACCCTGAACGTCCTGGTGGAGACGGGCTATCTCAAGGAGGCCTACCACTGGCGTGACTGGCTGCTGCGCGCGGTCGCCGGCGACCCGGCCGACCTGCAGATCATGTACGGCCTCGCCGGCGAACGCCGGCTGCCCGAGGAGGAGCTGGACTGGCTGGCGGGGTACGAGGCGTCCCTGCCGGTGCGGACCGGCAACGCCGCGGCCAAGCAACTCCAGCTCGACGTCTACGGCGAGGTCCTCGACTCGCTCTTCCTCGCCCGCAGCTTCGGGTTGCGGGACGAGCCCCACGCCTGGGCGGTGCAGCGCGCGCTGATGGACTTCCTCGAGTCCACGTGGCGGGAGCCGGACGAGGGCCTGTGGGAGGTACGGGGCGAACGGCAGCACTTCGTGCACTCCAAGGTGATGGCCTGGGTGGCCGCCGACCGGGCGGTGCGCACCCTGGAGAGCCATCGGCACCTGTCCGGTGACGCGGACGCCTGGCGCGCGATGCGCAGCGAGGTCCACCGGGAGGTGTGCCGCAAGGGCTTCGACCGGGAGCGCAACACCTTCACCCAGTACTACGGCTCCAAGGAGTTGGACGCGGCGACCCTGCTCATCCCCCAGGTGGGCTTCCTGCCCATCACCGACAGCCGGGTCGTCGGCACGGTGGAGGCGGTGCGCAGGGAGCTGGACCACGGCGGCTTCGTCCGCCGCTACACCCTGGAGGACAGCAGCGTGGACGGGCTCCCCGGCGGCGAAGGGGCCTTCCTCGCCTGCTCGTTCTGGCTCGCCGACGCGCTGCACCGGACCGGCCGCACCGACGAGGCGCGCGAGCTGTTCGAACGGCTGCTGAGCCTGCGCAACGACGTCGGCCTGCTGGCCGAGGAGTGGGATCCGGTCGACCGGCGGCAGCTGGGCAACTTCCCGCAGGCGTTCAGCCACATCGGCCTGGTCAACACCGCGCTCACGCTCTCCGGCCGCGATGGGGCACGATGACGGCATGGATCTGGGGCTGAGGGACAGGGTGTACGTGGTCACCGGCGCGACCCGCGGGCTGGGCTTCGCCGCGGCGCGCGAACTGGTGGCCGACGGCGCACGGGTGGTCGTCAGCGGCCGCTCCAAGGAGTCGGTCGCCACCGCCGTCGCGGAGCTGGGCGGAGCCGAGCGGGCGGCGGGCGTCGTCGCGGACAACGCCGAGCCGCAGGCCCCGGAACGGCTGGTCGCGGCGGCCCGGGACGCGTTCGGACGACTCGACGGCTTCCTCATCAGCGTCGGGGGTCCGCCCCCGGGCGGCGCCGACGTCATCGGGGACGACCAGTGGCGGCACGCGTTCGAGTCGGTCTTCCTGGGCGCCGTACGCCTGTCGCGGGCGGCCGCCGAGGAACTCGGCGAGGGCGGTGTCATCGGCTTCGTGCTGTCGGGCTCGGTGCACGAACCGATCCCCGGGCTCACGGTCTCCAACGGACTGCGCCCGGGGCTCGCGGGCTACGCGAAGAGCCTCTCCAACGAACTGGGCCCGCGCGGCATCCGGGTCGTCGGCCTGCTGCCCGCCCGGATCGACACCGACCGCGTCCGCGAGCTCGACGCGCTCACCGGGGACGCGGACGCCGCCCGCGCCCGGCTCAGCGAACGCATCCCGCTGCGCCGCTACGGCACCCCTGAGGAGTTCGGCCGTACCGCCGCCTTCCTCCTGTCGCCCGCCGCGTCCTATCTGACCGGGGTCATGCTCCCCGTGGACGGCGGGGCGCGGAACGGCTTCTAGCCGGAGCCTGTCGCCACATTGGCTCCCATAGCCGGCGCCGGCAGGTGCCCCCGGCCGAAGGTTGGGGGCGGGAATGCGACGACAGGCTCTACGGCGCGGACAGGACGCCCCGGGCTCACGTGACGCGGGCCGCCCGGTGGCTGACGGCCCGCAGCCGCGCCTCGGCGGGAAGCAGGGGCAGGCCCGCGGAGACGCGTGCGCGGTCCAGAACGGTGGAATCCAGCTCGGCGAGGACGTCACCGGGGGCGGCGTACGGGGACAGGGCGAGCTGGAGCCGGGCCCGGGGGGCGGTGGGCGTGCCGACGAGCGCGGTGGTGGCGTGGTCGACGCCGTGGAGCTGCCCGGCGTCGGCCGCGATGATCTGTTCCAGGGCCCGGCCGCGCAGTACCGTCACGCCGTCGTCGTCGGCGTCCACCGCCAGCCGGCGCAGCCTGCGGTCGCGTACCTGGGCGAGCAGCCACCACAGGGCGCAGAGCACGATCAGGGCCAGCACGGCGACGACCGTCGGCCACCACCAGGAGGCGCCCTCGTAGCGCGTCCGGTCCGCGTCGCCGAGCAGCACGTCGTTCCGCCCGGTGTACGGCCGGTGCAGCACACCCGTCGCCGAGCACAGCACGACGCCGCCGGCGAGGACCAGGGCGAGCCCGACGAGGGCGAGGACGACACGATTGACGGCGGCGCGCACCGCGCCTCACCCCTCTTCCATGCGGCGGACGTGCAGCGCGAGGCCGAGCGGGCGGGCCAGTCCCAGTTGGTCCATGGCCTCGGCGAGGACGGCGGCCAGATCGGCGCGGACCTCCTCCGTCTCCCGGAAGGCGATCACGGCGCGGACGGTGGCGGTACGGCGGGTGACCGTGACGCGTGCCGAGCGCACTCCGGAGACTTCCACCGCCCGGTCGCGCAGCATGAGTTCGGCCGCGTGGCGGTCGAGTCCGGCCCGTACGGGGGCCGTTCCGGGGTGCATGGCGAGCACGTCGCGCAGCCCGGGGGTGGCGGCGAGGACGAGCAGCCACAGACCGAGCACGACGGCGAGGGACGCCCCGGTGAGGATCCAGGGGTCGTCCAGCGGGCGGGCGGCCAGTTCGTCCGCGAGGATCCGGCGCCAGGCCATCCCCGGCCGCCCGGCGCGCACCGCGGCCACGTCGTAGAGCAGCAGCGCGGACGCGGCGGCCAGGACGGCCGCGGTGACCGCCGCCGGGAGGCGGCGCGGCGACCAGAAGCGTCGCGGGCGGAGGCCGGGGCGCGGACCGGCGGGCGGTTCGGGATGGCTCACCGGACCCTCGCCTCCTCCAGGATGTGGCTGGCACGCGAGTGCAGCCGTTCGACCTCGACCGTCACCCCGAGGACCGTGGTCCCGGTCAACTCCTCCACACGGGCGGCGACATGACGGCGCACCGAGCGGCACACGGCGCCGATGTCGACGGGATAGCCGAGTTCGACGGAGAGTCGCACGTGGACCTGGTCCTGGCGGACGGTGACGGCGGCCTGGGGACGGACGCCGCGCGGCACGTACTCCCCGCCGGGGGCGTCGGCCAGCGTCTCGCGGGCCGCCTGGGCCGCGATCTTCGCCAGGACGCGGTCGGCGAGGCGGAGCGAGCCGCGCTCGCCGGGGACGGAGGGCGGGACGGGAGGCGCCGGCACCGAGGCCGTCATCTGCGTGACTCACCGCCTCCGGTCGCGCGTACGGAAGAACTCCCCGGGCTCGAGGTCGCCGTCGAGGAACCGGCCGACGACGAACCCGACGGCGCCGAGCGCCGCCACCAGCAGGAAGGCCGCGAACCCGCCGAAGTATCCGGCGAATCCGAGCGCCATCCCGACGATCAAGCCGAGCACGGCCATGCTCATCGTCCCGCTCCCTGTCCTCCGCCCGGGGTCGCTCACTGGACCCGCTGCTCCTGGTCGTCGTCGTCCGTGTCCTCGGGGAGTTTGACGTCGCCCACCGCGATGTTGACCTCGATGACCTCGAGACCGGTCATCCGCTCCACGGCGGCGATGACGTTCTCGCGCACCCCGTGTGCGACCGCGACGATCGAGACCCCGTAGTCCACGACGATGTCCAGGTCGAGGGCGGCCTGCACCTCGCCCACCTCGGCCCGCACCCCCCGGGTCACGGACCTGCCGCCGGGCACCCGGTCGCGAACCGCGCCGAAGCCGCGGGAGATGCCGGATCCGAGGGCGTGCACGCCCTCCACGTCGCGCGCCGCGAGCCCGGCGATCTTCTCCACCACGCCGTCCGCGATGGTGGTGCGTCCGCGCGTCGCCGGATCGCCCAGGGGCGCCCGCCGCTGCCCTGACGTGCCGTTGCCGGCCGGGCTGGTCCCCTTCTCCAGAGTCCTGCCCCTGCCCTCGGGCTGCTCCGCGGTCTCGGTCATCGCCCCTCTTCCCTTCGGCTCTCCGACGGCGGGAGCGGTACGGCCTGCTCCGTGCACCACACTATGTGGGCATGCCCCGTCGCGCCGTGAGGATGCGGCGATCAGGGCCAGGATGGCGGGACGCGCGGACGCGCGTGGCGAAGGGAGGCGACGGCCGATGACCGCGGACCGGCTGGCTTGGGCGGTGCGCGGGCAACTCGGACTCGGCCGGGTACTGCCCCTGGGCGGGCCCGAGGATACGGTGTGGGTCACCGAGAGCGCCGCGGCCGCGGTGCTGCGGTCGGCCGCCGCCGAGGTGCCGGGGGTCCGCCTGGGCGCGCTGCGGATCGGCTCCGCGGGCGGCCCGGACGACGAGGTCCCCGGGCACGGTCCGCTGCCGGACTCGGCGCCCTCCGGCGCGCTGCCGCGAGGGCCGCTGCGGGTCGAGGCCGCTTTCGAGGCCACCCCCGAGCATCCGCTGCCCGACTCGGCGGGACGGCTCCGCGCGGCGCTGTGGGCGGCGGCGACCGTGGACGTCGGACTGGAGCCGGAGGTGATCGACCTGACGGTCACCGGGCTGCTGGCGAGCGGCGCGTCCGCGCCCCCTCCGGAGGTCGCGGACGTGCCGGCCGGGGCGCCGAGCGCCACACCCGCGGCCCGAGCCGCGGCGGCGGTGCCCGGAGTCGCCGCGTTGACGTCACGACTCGGCGGGCGTCGCCACCCCTCGCAGGTGCAGATCGCGGTGGGCGGGGGTCATCGCGCCCTGGACGTCGGCCGGGCGGTGGCGACAGCGGTGACGGCCGTGACGCGGGACGTCACGACCGTCGTGGTCACCGACATCACCGGGGGTTGAGGCGGCCGGGCCGCCGCTCCCCGGGCGACGGCGGCCGCTACTCCCCGACGCCGGCCAGGTCGCGCAGACGGCGGCCCTGCGCGGCGCGTTCGGCGGTGCGCTGCTCGTCGTAGGTCCGGCCGGCGGCCTCTCGCAGCAGGGCCTTGGTCTCGATCACCGCGTCACGGGGAGCCGTCAGCAGGGCACCGGCGAGGTCCTTCACCGTGGCGTCGAGCTCCGCGGCCGTGACGGCGAGGTTGGCGAGGCCGGTACCGCAGGCCTCCTCGGCGCCGACGAAGCGGCCCGTGGCGCAGATCTCCAGCGCCCGGGCGTAGCCGACCAGTTCGGTCAGCGGCTTGGTGCCCGCGAGGTCGGGAACCAGCCCGAGGCTGGTCTCGCGCATGGCGAACTGCACGTCGTCGGCGACGACGCGCAGGTCGCAGGCGAGAGCCAGCTGGAAGCCCGCGCCGATGGCGTGCCCCTGGACGGCGGCGATGGTCACGATGTCGTTCCGCCGCCACCAGGTGAACGCCGACTGGTACTCGGCGATCGTGGCATCGAGCTCGCCCTCCGGAGCGCGGGCGAGATCGATGAACGACGGCTCGCCGTCGAATCCCTCGGGCGTGAAGGCCTGCCGGTCGAGCCCGGCGGAGAAGGACACGCCCTCCGCGCGGAGCACGACGACCCGTACGCTGCCCGGGAGCAGCCGGCCCGCCTCGGCCAGCGCCCGCCACATGGCGGGCGACTGGGCGTTGCGCTTGGCCGGACTGCACAGCGTGACCGTGGCGACGGCTTCCTCGGTCACAAGCCGTACGCCGTCACGTTCCAGCAGCACAGTGGGGTCGGACATCGGGGCCTCCTGGCGATCCGCAGACTGGATTACCGAAGAGTAACCACCCGGTCGGCCGTTTCTGCGACCGGGTGGCGGTGCCACGACTCCGATCCGCTGCGCCAGGCGCCCGGCCCTCAGGCCGTGGAAACCTTCTTGCCCCGTGTCGCTCCGCCGCGACCGCGCAGGGTCACGCCGGACTCACTGAGCATCCGGTGGACGAAGCCGTACGAGCGGCCGGTCTCCTCGGCCAGTGCCCGGATGCTTGCTCCACCGTCGTACTTCTTCTTGAGGTCTGCCGCGAGCTTCTCGCGCGCGGCGCCGGTCACCCGGCTGCCCTTCTTCAGAGTCTCGGCCACCCGTGCCTCCTCTAGGGAAGTGCGCTCTGTGACTCTCATGATCACCCCTAGGAGACTTCCTGGCCACCCATTCGGCAAGGTCCGTGCGACAACATTTGCGGCGCTGTTGACGCGGACACCGGACACCGGACGCCTGGAATCCGGCATTCCGCCTCGCCCTTCCCGGCCGCCCGCCGAACACGGCGGAGAAAAGGCAGGTCATCCGGGCCGGTAAGGAGTTTCCCCATGTGACGCGGCTGATCCATTCGCACGTCCGGTATTTCGCACGCTCCCGCGCCGGAGTACGAGCCGGTATCACACAGATGAAGGATCACCCGTCGGCCGAATGATCCAGTGGAGTGATCCACACGGATGATCGGCCGCGGGCCCCGGAAGGATCAGGCGAGCGCGACGAGGTCGACGTAGTCCTTGCCCCACAGGTCCTCGACACCGTCGGGCAGCAGGATGATCCGCTCCGGCTGGAGCGCCTCCACCGCGCCCTCGTCGTGTGTGACGAGGACGACCGCGCCCGTGAAGGTGCGCAGCGCGCCGAGGATCTCCTCGCGGCTGGCCGGGTCGAGGTTGTTGGTCGGCTCGTCGAGCAGCAGCACATTGGCGCTGGAGACGACCAGGGTCGCGAGCGCGAGCCGGGTCTTCTCACCGCCGGACAGGACCCCGGCGGGCTTGTCGACGTCGTCGCCGGAGAAGAGGAACGAACCGAGGATCTTGCGGACGGCGACCAGGTCCATGTCGGGCGCCGCCGAGCGCATGTTCTCCAGCACGGTGCGGTCCGGGTCGAGGGTCTCGTGCTCCTGGGCGTAGTAGCCGAGCTTGAGGCCGTGGCCGGGGACGACCTCGCCGGTGTCGGGCTGCTCCACACCCGCCAGCAGCCGCAGCAGGGTGGTCTTGCCGGCGCCGTTGAGGCCCAGGATGACGACCCGGGAGCCCCTGTCGATGGCCAGGTCGACGTCGGTGAAGATCTCCAGCGAGCCGTACGACTTCGACAGGCCCTCGGCCGTCAGCGGCGTCTTGCCGCACGGCGCGGGGTCGGGGAAGCGCAGCTTGGCGACCTTGTCGGACTGCCGCACCGCCTCCAGGCCGGACAGCAGCTTGTCGGCGCGGCGGGCCATGTTCTGGGCGGCGACGGTCTTGGTGGCCTTGGCGCGCATCTTGTCGGCCTGGGCGTTGAGGGTCGCGGCCTTCTTCTCGGCGTTGGCGCGCTCGCGCTTGCGGCGCTTCTCGTCGGCCTCGCGCTGGGCCAGGTACTGCTTCCAGCCCATGTTGTAGACGTCGATCTGGGAGCGGTTGGCGTCCAGGTAGAAGACCTTGTTGACGACCGTCTCGACCAGGTTGATGTCGTGGGAGATGACGACGAAGCCGCCGCGGTACGTCTTGAGGAAGTCCCGCAGCCACAGGATGGAGTCGGCGTCGAGGTGGTTGGTCGGCTCGTCGAGCAGCAGGGTGTCGGCGTCCGAGAAGAGGATGCGGGCCAGCTCCACGCGGCGGCGCTGACCGCCGGAGAGGGTGTGCAGCGGCTGGGCGAGCACGCGGTCCGGCAGACCCAGGGCGGCGGCGATGGTGGCGGCCTCGGCCTCGGCGGCGTAGCCGCCCTTGGTGAGGAACTCGGTCTCCAGGCGCGCGTACTTCTTCATCGCGTTGTCGCGGGTGGCGCCCTTGCCGTTGGCCATCCGGTCCTCGTTCTCGCGCATCTTGCGCAGGACGGTGTCGAGGCCGCGGGCGGACAGGATGCGGTCGCGGGCCAGGACGTCGAGGTCGCCGGTACGCGGATCCTGGGGCAGATAACCGACCTCACCGGAACGCGTCACGGTGCCGCCGGCGGGAAGGCCCTCCCCCGCGAGCACCTTGGTGAGGGTGGTCTTGCCGGCGCCGTTGCGGCCGACCAGGCCGACACGGTCGCCGCGGGCGATGCGGAAGGAGGCGGACTCGATGAGGACGCGGGCTCCGGCGCGCAGCTCGATGCCGGTGGCAGTAATCACGGGAAGAGGCTCCAGGGCGTGTCGGACGGCAGTCGGACGAGGTGGTCGCGGGGGTCGCGGTCGGACGCCGTCTAATGCGTGAGGATTACTGCCATGTCTCCAGTCTACCGGGGGCGGCCGAGGTCCCCGGCAAGCGGTTTTCGGCGGGCGGGCGGAGCCGGGGCCGCGCCGGTCGCCCCCTCGCGGGCGCGACGGGCCGGTGGGGACGAAGCGGCAGATAATCGGAGGTATGCAGTTCGACGACGACGCATCGCTCGACACGTCCCAGGTGGAGGACCGGCGAAGCGGCGGACGGTTCGGCGGCAGGCCGCGGGGCAAGGTGGTGGGGGGCGGTCTCGCCGGGCTGATCGTCCTGGTGATCGGACTGATCTTCGGCATCAGCCCCGACCAGCTGGGACTCTCCTCCGATCCGCCGGGCCAGGCCCCGGGCACCACCTCGGGCTCCGACCTCGCCGCCGGCTGCCGCACCGGTGCGGACGCCAACGCCTCCCAGGAGTGCCGGATGGTCGCGGTGATCAACAACGTACAGGCGTACTGGGCGTCGGAGTTCCGCAAGCGGGGCATGAGCTACGAGCAGGCGCCCACCGTCTTCTTCGACCGGCCCATCAGCACCGGCTGCGGCGTCGCCGACCCGTCGTCGGGGCCGTTCTACTGCCCGGTCGACCGCAAGGTCTACCTGGACCTGGACTTCTTCTCCACCCTGAGCAGCCGCTTCGGGGCGGAGGGCGGGCCGTTCGCCGAGAGCTATGTCGTCGCGCACGAGTACGGGCACCACGTGCAGAACCTGGTGGGGACGCTGGGCCAGGCACAGGACCGGCTCACCGGACCGGGCAGCAACTCGGTGCGGGTGGAGCTGCAGGCCGACTGCTACGCGGGCGTGTGGGCGCGCAACGCCACGCAGACGCTGGACGAGGACACAGGCAGCCCCATGATCAGCGTGCTCGACCGGGACGACATCCGCCGGGGCCTGAACGCGGCAGCGGCGGTCGGCGACGACGCGATCCAGTCCCGGACCCAGGGCCGCGTGGCCCCGGACGCCTGGACGCACGGTTCCTCGGCGCAGCGGCAGCAGTGGTTCACCACCGGGCTGGACACCGGCGACCCCGGGGACTGCGACACCTTCCGGCGCTGACCGGGCCGGGCAGCCGCCTGGGCGCCGGTGCGACGCTCGCGCTTTGGACGTGCGTCGGGCGGGCTTCGGGCGTGCGTTGAGCGCGTGTCGGGCGTGCGACGTACGTGCCGAATGTCCGTGCGCGGGGCCATTGTCAGACCCCCCTGCCAGACTGAGATCCACGTCACACAGGACTCCGGATCCCCGAAGGGGAGAGTGATCACCATGGCCGGCAGCGGAACCGCGCCCACCATCTACCCGACGCTGCGCTACAAGGACGCGAAGGCGGCCATCGCCTTCCTCACGGACGCCTTCGGCTTCACCGAGGTCTCGGTGTACGAGGGCGAGGACGGCACCGTCGAGCACGCGGAACTGGCGTACGGCAACGGCATGGTGATGCTCGGCGGCGAGCGGTCGGGCACCGCGTTCAGCCGGATCGCCGAAGCCCTGGGCGCCGTTTCGGTGTACGTCGTCGTGGAGGACGCCGACGCCCATCACGAGCGCGCCGTGGCGGCCGGGGCCGAGGTCGTGCTGCCGCTGACCGACCAGGACTACGGGTCGCGGGATTACACGGCCCGCGACCCGGAGGGCAACCTCTGGTCCTTCGGCACTTACGTGCCCCGGATACCGGCGTAGGGGGTCACTCTCCCCCGGTGTGCACCTGGAAGGCGGCCCGGCGGATCGCCTTGGACAGGGCCGGGTCGGGGTGCGCGGCGGCGAGGGCGACCAGCACCTGGACGGTGCGGGGATGGCCCGCGTCCCGCAACTCCTCCAGCAGGCGGGTGACCGTGCCCTGGACGGCCGTCTCGAGATGGCTCACCAGCAGGTGGCTCTCGCCGTGGTCGGCGACCGCCGCCGCGGTGTCCACCCACAGCCAGGTGGACTCCTCGCGGGTGAGCAGCACGGCGACGTCCTCCGGGTCCGCGCCCTCGTGCTCCGCGAGCCACAGCAGCGCGTAGGGCCGCAGCCCGGGCTCCTCCACCACGTCCCGCACGGCGGGCTCCGCGGGGCCGCCGACGACGCGCAGCGCCTCGAAGGCCAGGGCGCGCAGCAGGGCGTCGTCGCCGCGCGCCACGTCCAGGAACTCACCGACCGCCTGCGCCACCGGGCGGGCGGCCAGCCAGGCCTTGTACTCGCTGCGGGCCGGGCCGGGGGACATCCCGATGCACGCCTTGAGCATCTCCTCGGCGGAGTGCTCGAAGTGCCCGGCCGGGCCCTGCGCCGCTACGCAGATCTGCTCCAGCTTCACCCACACCGCCCAGCTGCCCAGCACGGTGATGGTGACCTCGCCGGGGCGGGCCGGGTCGCGGGGCCTGAGGGCGCCGACGCGCGCCAGCGCGTCCAGCGTCCAGTCCAGCAGCGCGGGCAGATCGTCGCGGCCGCCGCCCGCCGGGGGCTCCTGGCGCTCCGCGCGTAGCTCGGCCACACGCTGCCGCAACAGGTCCAGCAGCACCGCCACCGCGACCGGGCCGGAGGAGAGGTGGAGCAGGGAGAGCAACTGCGGCGCGGCCTCGACGACCTCGGCGACAAGCGAGGGGTCGGCGTCGGCGCACTCCGGCTCGAGCGCCGCGGGGTGCGCCAGCGACCACGCGTCGAAGAGCGCGACCCAGCCGCGCAGGACCGCGGTGTCGTCGCGGTCCCAGGCGCGCAGCCGCCAGCCCGGGCGGGCGGCTCCGCCTTTGTGCAGCTCGATCAGGCCGGCCAGCCGGGCGCGGTCCCAGGCGGCGCGCACCTGCCGTTCCCGCAGGCCCAGGACGGCGGCGGCACGCAGTACATCGGGGTCCCGCAGTATCCCGGCGGTCCCGGGTGCGGCGGCGCCGGTCTCCGAATCGGCCCAGCGCGCCAGCAGCACGGCGTCCGACAGTTCGGTGCGCGCCCTGCGGGCGAGCTCGGGCAGCGCCGGGATTCCCTCCGGCGGCCGCGGCGGGCGGCTTCGCCGCACTGTGGCGGCACGGCGCGCGGTGGCGAGTGGCCTGCGCGGAACAAGACGCAGCGGAGTGTCTCGCGGAATACGGGACGTCACGGGGAGCAGTCTTGCGGGTGAGCACCCGGAAACCCAAACGAGCGTCCCCGCTGGGGGATTGGGCGCGCCCGGATTGATGCGATAGATGCCTGCTTGTACAGGTATAAAAGCGCAGTATGAACGGCGTCAGAGGAGGGGGGTGAGGAAGCGCCGGAGGGCTTCCTCGTATGTTGAGGGGTTGGCGTTCCACATCGCCGCGTGCGAGGCGCCGCTGACGGCGTGCAGCGTGACCAGATCCGGCCGGAGCCGGGCGAGTTGGCGGGACGGCCCCCAGGGGGCGAGCGTGTCGTCGGGACCGTGGAACACCAGGACCGGGACGTCCAGCCGGTCGGGGGCGGCGGCTTCCGCGATCCGCTCCGCGTGCAGGCCGGTGCGGCCCTCCGCCGCACGCACCCCGAGCGGCAGCAGGGCGCGGGGCGCGCCCCGCGCGGCCGCGGCGGCGCGGACCGTGCTCTGCCAGTCCAGCACCGGGGAGTCCAGGACCATCCCGGACACCAGGCTGCGCAGCGGGGAATGGCAGGCGGCGCGGAGCGCCATCGTCGCGCCGGTGGACCAGCCGTGCAGCACCAGCCGGCGCGCGCCGTGCCGGACCGCGTAGCGCATGGCCGCGTCGAGGTCGCGCCACTCGGAGTCGCCGAGGTGGCCGATGCCGTCCCAGGAGGGGGGCGCGCCGGCGTCGTTGCGGTACGCGAACGCGAGAACGGGCAGCCGCAGTTTGCCCAGGAACGGCATGACGTTCATGCCGAGCTCGCGGGTGGTGCCGAGGCCATGTGCGAGGACGACCCAGGTGTCGCGGGCGCCTGGCAGGAACCAGGCGGGCAGCAGACCGAGTTCGGCGGGGATCTCGGCGTCCCGGAACTCCAGGCCGAGCGCGGAGCCGGGGGTGCCGACGTGCACCTGTGGGGTGAGCCGCACCCGGTCGCCGGACGCGACCCCTCCGCGGTTGATCCGGACCAGGCGACGGGTCACGGAGTCGGGAGCCGTCGAACGCACCTCGCCGACGGTGACGTGCACCCCGGCGGCGATGAGTCCGTGCACACCCCGCCGGGTGGTGCCCAGGGTGCGCGTGAGGGTGATCTCCTGCCCGGTCACGGAGTGGACGGTGAGCGGGTCCGGGTCGACGCCGCTCGAGGTGGGCCTCAGGGCAAGCTCGGACACATGCCGCCCGGCCGCCACGGCGGCCGCCCCGGCACCGAACGCTGTCGTGGCGGCGAGGGCCGCCGCGGTGGTGACGCGCACCCTTCCAGTGTCGGCGCGCTCGCATGGGGCGGCCAGTGGGCGGGGCCGTCCGGGCTCAGTCCCGCCGGTCCTCGCCGGCTTCGCGGGGCCGGGGGACGTCGACGCGAACGGGCCCCCGCTCGTCCGCGCCGGGCACCGCGTGCCCGTCGCGCTCGCGGGGCTCGTCGTGCTCGTGCTCGTGCTCGTGGGGCTCGTACTCGTCGTGCTCGTGCTCGTGAGTCTCCGCGTGCTCCTCGTCGCCGGGCTGGCCGTACTCCCGCAGCTTCTCGGCCACGCGGGCGAGTTCCCGCTTGGAGAGCAGGGAGGGGGAGAACCCGGCGACCGAGCGGGCGGCGAGCCAGACCTGGCACATCCACTCCAGCTGGGCGGTCCGGTCGTAGGCCTGCGCGAGGTCGTCCCCGTAGACGATGGTGCCGTGGTTGCGCAGCAGGCAGCCCGTGCGGTCGCGGAGTGCGCGCAGCACGTTGGCGGCCAGTTCCTCGCTGCCGTAGGTCGCGTAGTCGGCGACCCGTATCCGGCCGCCCAGGGCGGCGGCCATGTAGTGGATGGCAGGCAGCTCGTAGAGGAGTGTGGAGACGGCGGTGGCGTGCACGGCATGGGTGTGGACGACGGCGCCCGCGTCGGTGTGGCGGTAGATCGCCAGGTGCATCGCGAGCTCGCTCGTCGGCCGCAGCTCACCGAGCACCTGCTTGCCGTCCAGTCCGACACCGACCGTGTCCTCCGGGCCGAGCCGGTGATAGGGCACGCCGCTGGGGGTGACGAGCACGAGGTCGTCACCGACCCGTACCGACACATTGCCGGACGTACCCACCACGAGGCCGTCGTCGACGGAGCGGCGGGCCGTGTCCACCAGCTCCGACCAGGCCCGCTCGACCGCGTTCCGCACCGACATCCGTGCCACCTCCGAGCGCTGATCCTGACAGGTTGGCCGTTGCCGCACGCTCTCGGGGCACAGTAACGTCCCGGCACACCGTCAGGACCGGATACGCACACGAAATCGCAGGGGCACCATGACCACCGTCAACGGCGGCATCTCCTTCTGGTACGCGACGTCGGGGCTTCCCGTGCCGCGCGAGCCGCTGCCCGGCGACACCACCGCCGACGTGTGCATCGTCGGCGGCGGCTACACCGGGCTGTGGACCGCCTACTACCTGAAGAAGGCCGTGCCCTTCCTTCGGATCGTCGTCCTGGAGCAGCGCTTCTGCGGTTACGGCGCCTCCGGCCGCAACGGCGGGTGGCTCTACAACGGCATCGCCGGCCGGGACCGTTACGCGGCGCTGCACGGCCGCGACGCCGCCGTCGCGTTGCAGCACGCGATGAACGGGACCGTGGACGAGGTCATCCGGGTCGCCGCGGAGGAGGGCATCGACGCGGACATCCACAAGGGCGGGGTGCTCGAGGTCGCCCACTCCCCCGCGCAACTGGCCCGGCTGAAGGCGTTCCACGAGACGGAGGTCGCCTTCGGAGAGAAGGACCGGCTCCTGCTGGGCGCGGCCGAGTCCGCCGCCCGGATCCGGGTCGCCGGGACGGCGGGCGGCACCTGGACGCCGCACGGCGCCCGCATCCACCCGGCGAAGCTGGTGCAGGGGCTGGCCCGCGTGGTGGAGGAGCTCGGCGTGGTGATCCACGAGTCGACGCCGGTGACCGAGATCAAGCCGAAGCACGCGCTCACCCCGTTCGGCAGCGTGCGCGCCCCCTATGTGCTGCGCTGCACCGAGGGCTTCACCGCCGCGATCAAGGGCCAGAAGCGGTCCTGGCTGCCGATGAACTCCTCGATGATCGTGACCGAGCCGCTGCCCGCGGACGTCTGGGACACCATCGGCTGGGAGGGCCGGGAAGCCCTCGGCGACATGGCGCACGCGTACATGTACGCGCAGCGCACGGCAGACGACCGGATCGCCATCGGGGGCCGCGGGGTCCCCTACCGCTTCGGCTCACGCACGGACAACGACGGCCGTACGCAGGCGGCGACGATCGAGGCGCTGCGCGAGATCCTCGTGCGCTTCTTCCCGGCCGCGGGGCGGGTGGCGATCGACCACGCCTGGTCCGGGGTGCTCGGCGTGCCACGCGACTGGTGCGCGAGCGTCGAACTGGACCGGTCCACCGGCCTCGGCTGGGCGGGCGGCTACGTCGGCAGCGGGGTCGCGACGGCCAATCTCGCGGCGCGGACACTGCGGGACCTCGTCCAGTTGGACTCCGGTCAGGCGCACGGCACGGAGCTGACGGCCCTCCCGTGGGTGCACCACCGCGTACGCCGCTGGGAACCCGAGCCCTTCCGGTGGGTCGGGGTGCACGGGCTGTACGCGGCCTACCGCGCCGCCGACCGGCGCGAGCAGACCGGGCGGAGCGCGGAGACCGACCGAGTCGCCCGCATCGCCGACCGCGTCTCGGGGCGCCATTAGCCAGGTGCCGGCGGGTGCCGTGCCCGTGGGTGCCGTGCCGGTGGTCGGGTCGGTAGGGGTGAGTGCCGGGCCGTGCGGGTCGTTCGGCTGTCTCGCCGTCTCGCTCCCTTCGGTCGCAGAGCGGCTGGCTGCGGAGGGGAGGGTGGGGCGGCCCTCTTCAGCAGTGTGCGGGTGGGTGGTCGGCGGGGTTCAGGCGCCGGAGCGGGATGCCTTTCCGGCGGCTGGGGTCTCGTTGCCGTCCGCGGGTATAGATGGCCGCTTCCACGCCCACCGTTCGCGGTGGGCGCGCCCGCCGTGACCCGCGTCTGCGACGGATTCGAGGTGCTGATGAGGGTGGGCGGGACATCGGGCTCGCTTTCGCCGACATAGTCGGCGGAACAGAGCCCGATCTTTGAACCGGAGAAGATCGGGCCCGCTTTCGCCCACTATGTCGGCGAAACAGAGCCCGATCTCGACAGACCACCCGCCAAGCCTGGTGCTGCCGGGGAATCACCCGCAGACGCAGGTCACGGCGGGCGCGCCGCCCACGGACGGTGGGCGTGGCAACCAGCCATCTATACCCGCGGACGGCAACGAGACAGACAGCACCGATGAGGAGACCCGCTCCGGCGCCTGAACCCCGGCCACCCACCGGCCCGCACACCGCGGCGAAGCCCCGAGTCCCCACCCTCCCCTCCCCAGCCAGCCGCTTTGCGACCGAAGGGAGCGAGACGGCGGGACAGCCGAACCACCGGGCCCGCCACACCCCGCTTCACATCGCGTGGCGGTTCGCCGAGCCGGGCTGTCGTCGCGTGAGCAGGATCTCTTCCGTGCCGCCGATACACCGCCGCCGAAGTGGACAAAAGGTCGAATAATCGGGCGATATCCCCCCCGACCCACACCCCCCGCACGTACGGGCACCGCCGCGCCGCCCCTCGTTCACCTTCCGTTCATCCAGACTCCGTACGGTCGCCACCGCCACTGTCCGATCGAACGAATGCCTGGGTCAATGGAACACATCACGCTCCTGATCGGAATCGTGATCATTACCGCACTCGTGTTCGACTTCACGAACGGTTTCCACGACACCGCCAATGCGATGGCGACCACCATCTCCACTGGCGCACTCAAGCCCAAGACGGCGGTGGCCATGTCCGCCGTGCTCAACCTCGTCGGCGCCTTCCTCTCCGTTGAGGTGGCGAAGACGATCTCCGGCGGCATCCTCGACGAGAGCGCGGGCATCAGGCCCGAAGTGATCTTCGCGGGGCTCGTCGGCGCGATCGTCTGGAACCTGCTGACCTGGCTGGCGGGGCTGCCCTCCAGTTCCTCTCACGCCCTCTTCGGCGGCCTCATCGGCGCCTCCGTCGCCTCCGCCGGCTTCGGCGCGGTCAACGGCGACGCGGTCGTCATGAAGGTCCTCATCCCCGCGGTCTGCGCCCCGATCGTCGCCGGTGTCGCGGCGACCCTGGCGACCCGCCTGACCTACCGCATCGGCCGCCACGCGGACCCGAAGGCGACCGCCAAGGGCTACCGCGCCGGGCAGATCGCCTCGGCCGGACTCGTCTCCCTCGCCCACGGCACCAACGACGCGCAGAAGACCATGGGTGTCATCACCCTCGCCCTGATCGCCGGCAACGTCGTCGCCCCCGACTCCGACCCGCCGCTGTGGGTCATCGTCTCGGCCGGCATGGCGATCGCGCTCGGCACCTTCATCGGTGGCTGGCGGATCATCCGCACCATGGGCAAGGGCATCACCGACATCCAGCCGCCGCAGGGCTTCGCCGCCCAGACCGGCGCCGCGACCGTCATCCTGGCCTCCTCGCACCTCGGCTTCTCGCTCTCCACCACGCAGGTCTGCTCCGGCGCCGTCATGGGTGCCGGCGTCGGCCGCAAGGGCGGTGTCGTCCGCTGGAGCACCGCGGGCCGGATGTTCGTCGCGTGGGGGCTGACCCTGCCGGCCGCCGGCCTGGTCGCCGCGGGCGCCGCGCTCCTGGCCGACCAGGGTGACTGGGGCGTCGCGACGGTCGCCGTCCTGGCGCTCGCCGCGTGCACCGCGATCTGGCTCGCCTCCCGCCGCAAGCCCGTCGACCACACCAACGTCAACGACGGCCACGACGACGCCGAGGAGCCGGGCGTCATCACCACGGCCATCGCCGCAGTGATCCCGCCGCCCGCGGGCCTGACCGCCACCGCCGCCGACGTCGACCCCGCCAAGGCCTCCGCCTGACGGCGGCGCCGCACCGGCCCCGGAAGGAACCAGCACCATGCACATCGACTGGGCTGCCCTCGGCTCCGTCTTCGGCGTCAGTCTCGCCGTGACCGTCGGACTCGTCGGCCTGTTCACCCTCGGCATCGTGGGCCTGTCCAAGCGCGCCACGGCCACCGGCGAGGCGGGCACCGCCTCCGCCGGCGGCCCGACCGCCCTGGCCCGCTCCGGCGCCTACCTGTGCTTCGCGCTGTGCGCGGCGGCCGTGGCGTACGGGATCTTCCTGATCGTCTCCTGACGGTCCGGCCCCGGCTCCACGCCCCGCGACCTCGCGCGGCACCGTGTGAAGTTGACCTCAGCTCCCGGCTCTCCGGCCGTGAGCTGGGGTTTCTTCTTTTCCACAGGCCGTCGCGGTGAGTTGACGGGCCGCAGCGGGGCGTGGTGGTATCGGAACCGCCAAACGGCGGCAGGAGAGGAAGTCCGGTGCGAATCCGGCGCGGTCCCGCCACTGTCACCGGGGAGCGGACCCCCGCCCATGGCCACGGCCCGAACGAGGGGCTGGAAGGCCGGGGGTGCCGCCGATCCGGGAGCCAGGAGACTCTCGTCGCCGGTCACGTCGAACCAGGGCGCGGACCCTGAGTGAGGACTCCTGTGATGCGCGGCTCCGGCCGTTCACCCGACAGCGGCGCCGCGGCGCCGTGCGCGTTCGCCACCGGTGCCGCCCTGGGCTGGTTCGCCGACCTCGTCCTCGCCGACCCGCGTCGCGGCCACCCCGTGGCGGCGTTCGGAAGTGCCGCCGCCGGCCTCGAGCGCGCGTTGTGGGCCGACCACCGCGGCAGGGGCGCCCTCCACACGGCGCTGTGCGCCGGCGGCGCGGTGGCGGCCGCGGCCGGTCTGCAGCGCGCGGTGCGCCGCTCCGCCCCCGCCTCCGTCGTCCTGACGGCGGCTGCGACCTGGGCCGTGCTCGGCGGGACCTCGCTGGTACGGGAGGCGCGCACGATCGGCGCCGCCCTGTCCGCGGGGGACACCGCGGCGGCGCGCGCGAGGCTGCCCCATCTGTGCGGGCGCGACCCGCAGGCGCTGGACGAGGCGGAGTTGGCGCGGGCGGTCGTGGAGTCCGTCGCGGAGAACACCTCGGACGCCGTCGTCGGCGCCCTCGTGTGGGGCGCGCTGGGCGGCGTCCCCGGGCTGGTGGGCTTCCGGGCGGTGAACACCCTCGACGCGATGGTGGGTCACAAGTCGCCGAGGCACCGGCGGTTCGGCTGGGCGGCGGCCCGGCTGGACGACGTGGCCGGCTATCCCGGTGCCCGGCTGACCGCCGCGCTCGCGGTGCTGGCCGGGCCCGACCCCCGGGGTGCCTGGCGGGCCTGGCGCGGCGACGGGGCCCGGCATCCCAGCCCGAACGCGGGGCCGGTGGAGGCTTCGTTCGCGGGGGCGTTGGGCGTGCGCCTGGGGGGGACGCTTGCCTATGGCGGGCGGGTGGAGCACCGGCCCGTGCTGGGGGCGGGGAACCGGGCGGTGGAGGTACGGGACATCGAACGGGCGGCGCGGTTGTCGCGGCGGGTCGGCGCGCTGGCGCTGGCGGTCGCGGTGGGCGGGCGCCTGGCGTGGGGCGCGGTCGCCCGGAGGAGGAACGCATGAGGGGCGGGGGTCTGCTGGTCGCCGGAACGACGTCGGACGCCGGCAAGAGCGTCGTCACGGCGGGGATCTGCCGGTGGCTGACGCGGCAGGGCGTGTCCGTGGCGCCGTTCAAGGCGCAGAACATGTCGCTGAACTCGTATGTGACCCGCGAGGGCGCCGAGATCGGCCGCGCCCAGGCGATGCAGGCGCAGGCCGCGCGTGTGGAGCCCTCGGCGCTGATGAACCCGGTGCTGCTGAAGCCCGGCGGGGACCGCACCAGCCAGGTGGTCCTGATGGGGCGCCCGGTGGGAGAGATGAGCGCGCGCGGCTACCACAACGGGAGCCGCGCGGAGCTGCTGGAGACCGTCACCGGCTGCCTGGAGGAGCTGCGCGGCCGGTACGACGCGGTGATCTGCGAGGGCGCGGGCAGCCCCGCCGAGATCAACCTGCGGCAGGGCGACATCGTCAACATGGGCCTGGCGCGGGCCGCCCGGCTCCCGGTGATCGTCGTCGGCGACATCGACCGGGGCGGGGTGTTCGCCTCGTTCTTCGGGACGACGGCACTGCTGAGCCCCGAGGACCAGGAGCTGGTCTGCGGCTACCTGGTCAACAAGTTCCGCGGCGACGTGTCCCTGCTGGAGCCCGGTCTGGAGATGCTGAGCGGGCTGACCGGGCGCCGCTTCTACGGGGTGCTGCCGTTCCGGCACGGCCTCGGCATCGACGAGGAGGACGGGCTGCGGATGTCGCTGCGCGGCACCGTCCGCGAGTCGGACACGGCGCCGCCGCACGGCGAGGACATCCTGCGGGTCGCCGTGGCGGCGGTGCCGCTGATGTCGAACTTCACCGACGTGGACGCCCTCGCCGCCGAGCCGGGCGTCGTCGTCCGCTTCGTCGACCGGCCCGAGGAACTGGCCGACGCCGACCTCGTCGTCCTGCCCGGCACGCGCGGCACGGTCAAGGCCCTGGAGTGGCTGCGGCGGCGCGGCCTGGCCGACGCCCTCGTCCGCCGGGCCGCCGAGGGGCGCCCGGTGCTGGGGATCTGCGGCGGCTTCCAGATGCTCGCCGAGACGATCGAGGACGACGTCGAGTCGCGGGCGGGCACGGTCGCCGGGCTCGGCCTGCTGCCGGTGCGGGTCCGCTTCGCCGTGGAGAAGACCCTGGCCCGGCCTTCGGGGAAGGCGTACGGCGAGCCCGTCGAGGGGTACGAGATCCACCACGGCGTCGCCGACGTCCGCGGCGGCGACGAGCCCTTCCTGGACGGCTGCCGCACCGGCGCGGTCTGGGGCACCCACTGGCACGGCTCGCTGGAGAGCGACGGTTTCCGCCGTGCCTTCCTGCGCCGCGTCGCGCAGGCCGCGGGGCGGCGCTTCGTCCCCGCCCCCGGCACCGCCTTCGGCGCGCTCCGCGAGGAGCAGCTGGACCGGCTGGGCGATCTGATCGAGGAGCACGCCGACACCGGCGCCCTGCTCCGCCTCATCGAGCAGGGCCCCCCGGCGGGGCTGCCCTTCGTGGCCCCGGGGGCGCCGTGAGCGCCCCGCCGCGGACCCGGAGCCGGGCCGCCCGTGAGCACCGCAGCAACGACCGTTCGACCCAGGAGGCCGCGTGAGCACCCCTTACCCCTTCACCGCGATCGTCGGGATGGCGGACCTGCGGCTGGCGCTGCTGCTGAACGCGGTCAGCCCCGCGGTGGGCGGTGTCCTGGTGCGCGGCGAGAAGGGGACCGCCAAGTCGACGGCCGTCCGGGCGCTGTCGGCGCTGCTGCCGCCCGTGGACGTGGTGCCCGGCTGCCGCTTCGGCTGCGATCCGGCGGCGCCGGACCCGGCGTGCCCGGACGGACCGCACGGCCCCGACGCCGGCGCGGAGAGCCGTGCGGCACGGATGGTGGAGCTGCCGGTCGGCGCCTCCGAGGACCGCCTGGTCGGGGCGCTGGACATCGAACGGGCCCTGGCGGAGGGCGTGAAGGCCTTCGAGCCGGGGCTGCTGGCCGACGCGCACCGCGGCGTGCTGTACGTGGACGAGGTCAACCTGCTCCACGACCACCTGGTGGACCTGCTGCTGGACGCCGCCGCCATGGGCGCGTCCTACGTCGAGCGCGAGGGCGTCTCCGTACGCCACGCGGCGCGCTTCCTCCTCGTCGGCACGATGAACCCCGAAGAGGGCGAGTTGCGGCCGCAGTTGCTGGACCGCTTCGGACTCACCGTGGAGGTCGCGGCCTCACGGGAGACCGACGAGCGGGTGGAGGTCGTCCGGCGGCGCCTGGCCTACGACGCGGACCCGGCGGGCTTCGCCGCCGCCTGGCAGGCGGAGGAGCGGGCGGTGCGGGAGCGGATCGCGGCGGCGCGGGCGCTGCTGCCGTCGGTCTCGCTCGGCGACGGCGCGCTCCGTCAGATCGCGGCCACCTGCGCGGCCTTCGAGGTGGACGGGATGCGCGCGGACATCGTCATGGCGCGCACGGCGACCGCCCTGGCCGCCTGGGCCGGACGCACCGACGTCACCGACGCCGACGTACGGCAGGCCGCGCTGCTGGCGCTGCCGCACCGGCGCCGCCGCAACCCCTTCGACGCGCCGGGCCTGGACGAGGACAAGCTCGACGAGACCCTGGAGGCCAACCGCGGCCAGGACGACGACCCGGACCCGGACCCCGGCCCGGACGGCGGCGGCCCCGACCGGGGCGGCCGTCCGCCGCAGGGTGACGACGGCGCCCCGGACATCGCCCCGCCCAGGGAGCCGGCGGAGTCCGGACCCCAGGCGGAGGGCACGGACGCCGCCCCGGGCGGCGGGGAACGCGCCGCGGTGCCGGCGGCCGAGCCGTTCAAGGCCCGCACCCTGACCGTGCCCGGTCTCGGCGAGGGTGCCGCGGGCCGCCGCTCCCGCGCCCGTACCGCGCACGGCAGGACGACCGGCGCCCGGCGGCCCCAGGGCAGCCTGTCCAAGCTGCACCTGGCCGCCACCGTGCACGCCGCCGCCCCGCACCAGCGGGCGCGCGGGCGCGGCGGACCTGGCCTGGTGATCCGCCGGGACGACCTGCGCGAGGCGGTGCGGGAGGGCCGCGAGGGCAACCTGGTGCTCTTCGTCGTCGACGCCTCCGGCTCGATGGCCGCACGGCAGCGCATGAGCGCGGTCAAGGGCGCGGTGCTGTCGCTGCTGCTCGACGCCTACCAGCGGCGCGACAAGGTCGGCCTGATCACCTTCCGGGGCGCGTCGGCGGAGCTGGCGCTGCCGCCGACCTCGTCGGTCGACGCGGGCGCGGCACGTCTGGAGAAGCTGCCCACCGGCGGCCGCACCCCGCTGGCCGCCGGGCTGCTCAAGGCGCACGACGTGCTGCGCGTGGAGCGGCTGCGGGACGCCTCGCGCCGCCCGCTGCTGGTGGTCGTCACCGACGGCCGGGCGACCGGGGGCCCCGAGCCGGTGCGCACGGCGGCGCGCGCCGCGCGGCTGCTGGCGGCCGGGGGCACCGCCTCGGTCGTCGTCGACTGCGAGTCCGGGCCGGTGCGGCTGGGGCTCGCGGGCGAGCTGGCCCGCGAACTGCAGGGCGCCGCGGTGACGTTGGACGAGCTGCGAGCGGACAGCGTCGCGGCACTGGTACGGGATGTACGGAGGGCCGCGTAATGCCGCAGGGACAGCCGAGTGTGGTGCCGCAGGACGGGCTGACCACGCGCCAGCGCCGCAACCGGCCGCTGGTGATGGTGCACACGGGCACCGGCAAGGGGAAGTCGACCGCCGCCTTCGGGCTCGCGCTGCGCGCCTGGAACCAGGGCTGGCCGGTCGGGGTGTTCCAGTTCGTCAAGTCCGCGAAGTGGAAGGTCGGCGAGGAGCGGGCACTGCGCGTGCTCGGCGCCTCCGGCGAGGGCGGAACCGTCGCCTGGCACAAGATGGGCGAGGGCTGGTCCTGGGTCCAGCGGGACATCTCGGAGAGCGAGGACGCGGCCCGCGAGGGCTGGGAGCAGGTCAAGCGGGACCTGGCCGCCGAGACCTACCGGCTGTACGTGCTGGACGAGTTCGCCTACCCGCTGCACTGGGGGTGGATCGACACCGAAGAGGTCGTCTCGGTGCTGCGCGACCGCCCCGGCACCCAGCACGTCGTCATCACCGGCCGCAACGCCCCGCAGCCGCTGCTGGACTACGCCGATCTGGTCACCGAGATGGGCAAGGTCAAGCACCCGATGGACGCCGGCCAGAAGGGCCAGAAGGGCATCGAGTGGTAGCCAGGCTCGTCGTCGCGGCCCCCGCCTCGGGGAGCGGCAAGACCACCGTCGCCACGGGGCTGATGGCCGCCTTCGCGGAGGCCGGGCTCGCGGTCTCCCCGCACAAGGTGGGCCCCGACTACATCGACCCCGGCTACCACGCGCTGGCCACCGGCCGCCCGGGCCGCAACCTGGACGCGTACATGTGCGGCCCTGAGCGGATCGCGCCGCTGTTCCTGCACGGCGCGCGGGGGGCCGACCTGGCCGTCGTGGAGGGCGTGATGGGGCTCTTCGACGGGGCTTCCGGGATGGGCGAGCTGGCCTCCACCGCGCATGTGGCGAAGCTGCTGCGGGCACCGGTGGTGCTGGTGGTGGACGCCTCCTCGCAGTCCCGTTCGGTGGCGGCGCTGGTGCACGGCTTCGCCTCGTGGGACCCGGAGGTGCGGGTCGCCGGAGTGATCCTCAACAAGGTCGGCTCCGACCGGCACGAGGAACTGCTGCGCGACGCCCTGGACGGGGCCGGTGTGCCGGTGCTGGGCGCGCTGCGGCGCGACACGGCGGTCGGCACGCCCTCCCGGCACCTGGGGCTGGTCCCGGTCGCGGAACGGCGCGCGGACGCCGTCGACGCCGTGCGGGCCCTGGCCGCCCGGGTGCGGGCGGGTTGCGACATGGAGGCGCTGCTGGCGCTGGCGCGCAGCGCTCCCCCGCTCGTGGAGGAGCCCTGGGACCCGCGGGAGGCGGCGGCCGGTCCGGCGGTGCCCGGTGCCCGGCCGGTGGTCGCGGTGGCGGGCGGGGCGGCGTTCACCTTCTCGTACGCCGAGCACGTCGAACTCCTCGCCGCCGCCGGGGCGGAGGTCGCCACCTTCGACCCGCTGCGCGACGAGCACCTGCCGCCGGGCGCCGCCGGGCTGGTCATAGGCGGCGGCTTCCCCGAGATGTACGCCCACGAGCTCTCCGCGAACGAGCCGCTGCGCAAGGCCGTGGCCGCCTTCACCGGGCCCGTGACCGCCGAGTGCGCGGGCCTGCTCTACCTCGGCCGGGAACTGGACGGACGTCCCATGTGCGGGGTCCTGGACACCACGGCCCGGATGACCGAACGGCTCACGCTGGGCTACCGCGAGGCGGTCGCGATCGCCGACAACGCGCTGGCGGCCGCCGGGACCCGGGTGCGCGGCCACGAGTTCCACCGCACCGTGGTGGAACCCGCCGCCGGGGCCACGCCCGCCTGGGGCCTGATCCGGCCCGAACGGCGGGTGGAGGGCTTCGTGCGGGGCGGCGTGCACGCGTCGTACCTGCATGTCCACTGGGCTGCCGAGCCCTCCCTGGCCCGGCGGTTCGTCGCCTCCTGCGCGGGCGGCGCGGACACGCCCGCGTGAAGGTCGTCGTCGGCGTCGGCGCGGGGCGCGGCGTCCCGGCGGCCGAAGTCCTGGCGCTCGTACGGGCGGTGCTCGCCGAGGCCGGGGTGCCCGAGGCGTCTGTCACGGCGCTGGCGACCGTGGACGGCAAGGCCGGGGAGCCGGGTGTCGTCGCGGCCGCCGTACGCCTGGGCGTGCCCCTGGTGACGTACGACGCGCGTACGCTGGCCGCGGTCGACGTGCCGAGCCCCTCGGGCGCGCCGCTGGCCGCCGTCGGCACGCCCTCCGTCGCGGAGGCGGCCGCGCTCGCCGCGGCGCCGGGCGGCGAACTGCTGGTGCCGAAGAGGAAGTCCGCCCCCGAGAGCGGAGCGGCGAGGGCGACCGCGGCCGTGGCTGGGCTGCGGACGCCCGAGCACGGCACGGATGGCACGCACGACACGCACCGCACGCACGGCACGCACGACACGCACGGCACGACGGAGGAGACGGCACCGTGATCACCCCGCCCGAGGACGCACTGGAGCGGAGCGTCGACGCGGCGCTGGGCGGCGGCCGCCGCACGCCGCTGGACCTGGCGGCCACCATGGTGCTGCTGGTCGGCGCCGGCTCACCCGAAGCCGCGGCCAACGCCGAAGTGGCGCGTACCGCGCGGCTGCTATGGGAGGGCCGCGGCTACGCGGGCGTGGAGGCCGCCTTCCTGACGACGGCGGCGCCGGACGTCCCGGCGGGGCTGGAACGCTGCCTGCGGCTGGGGGCACGGCGGATCGTCGTACTGCCCTGCTTCCCGGCGGACGCGGCCTTGGAGGGGCGGGTCAGGCAGCAGGCGGAGGGCTGGGCCGAGGCGCGTCCCGAGGCCGACGTGCGGTACGCGGCGGCCGTCGCGGCCGAGGGCGCGGAACACCCGGGCGACGTGCTCGACCACGACTTGCGGCACCACGGTGACGCCGAGGTCCGCGACGGCGGCGAGGACCTCACCGACCTGGCCGTCAACGTGCGCGCCGGAACTCCCCCGCGGTGGCTCAGGGAACGCCTCGCGGCCGCCCTCGACGGGCTGGCCGGCTACCCGGACGACCGCGCCGCACACCGGGCGGTGGCCGCCCGCCACGGCCGCCCGGTGCAGGAAGTGCTGCTCACAGCCGGTGCCGCCGAGGCGTTCGTCCTGCTCGCCCGCACCACGCGGGCCCGCCACGCGGTCGTCGTGCACCCGCAGTTCACCGAGCCGGAGGCCGCGCTGCGGGACGCGGGGCACACCGTGCGGCGCGTCGTGCTGCGGGCGGAGGACGGCTTCCGCCTCGACCCGCGGGCGGTGCCGGAGGCGGCCGACCTGGTGATCGTCGGCAACCCGACCAACCCCACCTCCGTACTGCACCCCGCCGCGGACCTCGCCCGCCTCGCCCGGCCGGGCCGCACCCTCGTCGTCGACGAGGCGTTCATGGACGCGGTGCCGGGCGAGCGGGAGAGCCTGGCCGCCCGCCGCGACCTGCCCGGTCTGGTGGTGCTGCGCAGCCTCACCAAGACCTGGGGCCTGGCGGGCCTGCGGGTCGGCTACGTCCTCGGTGACCGCGAGTGCGTGGCGGCGCTGCGCCGCGCGCAGCCCCTGTGGGCGGTCTCCGCGCCCGGGCTCACCGCGGCCGAGGCCTGCTGCGGCCCCGCGGCGCTGGCGGAGGCCGAGGAGGCGGCCCACCGGATCGCCGCCGACCGCGAGCACCTGCTGTCCAGGCTGGCCGAGTTCGACGACGTCGAGGTCGCCGCCCCGGCGCACGGCCCCTTCGTCCTGGTGCGCCTCCCCGGCGCGGCCTCCGTCCGCGAGCGCCTCCGCGATCTCGGCTTCGCGGTCCGCCGCGCGGACACCTTCCCCGGCCTGTCCCCCGACTGGCTCCGCCTCGCCGTCCGCGACCCCGCCACGACGGACCGCTTCGCGGTCGCCCTGTCGAAGGCGCTCGGCGGCTGAGGAAACGGCGGCGCGGCCGGCCACGACGGCGTGAACGGCGGGCTCCGGCCGGCCCCGGACGCTCATCCACGCCACGGGCGACGAACTGCCGTGCCGGGCGGTCGACGGCAGGCGGACGGGACACACGCCGGTCACCCCCGGGCGCCCACGTCAGCGGCCGGGCCGCCGCGCACGGCGCCTCGGACCACGCCGGCGGCCGCGTCGGCGGCCCGTCCCCGACAGGGACCACACCCCCACACCACGCCGGCGGAACCAGCGGACCGAAGGGCGCACATGACCCACCCGCGGAACCGGTCGGCACCCGACGTCCACGCCATCGGCGGCGAACGGCCACATCCGACGGTCGGCGCGCCGAACCTCCGAAGACACCCGCAACCACCGCGCCCGCAGAGCCGGTCACCCCCGTACGCCCACGTCACCGGCCGAGAGCGCGCACGCTCGGCGGGCCGCCGGCTCCCCGGACGATCATCTCTTGACGCCGAGCGCCTGAATGTCGATCCCGCCCAGCGCCGGGTGGACGTAGGCGTTCGTCAGGCGGTCGGAGCGGTAGTTGAGCCGGCGTTCGTAGAGGAAGGGGAGGAGGACGCCGCGGTCCTGGGCGGTGGAGTCGACGGTGCGCCAGAGGTTGTCCGCGGCGTTGCGGTTCGTCTCGGCGTCGGCCTCGTCCATCAGGGAGTTGAGCTCCCGGTCGTCCAGGCCCGCGTAGTTGGTGGGGCTGCGCGGCAGCAGCAGCGGGCGGAGGAAGCCGGCCGGGGAGGGCCAGTCGGACTGCCAGGTCGTCATGACGATGCCCCAGCCCTTGGCCTTGATCTGCTCCTGGTCGGCGAGTGCGGCGTAGAGGTCCGCGGGGTCGGGGGTCTGCACGGTGGCCTTGATGCCGACCGCGGCGAGCTGGCCGACGAGCGACTCGGCGGCCTTGCGGGCGGCCGGGTCGCTGCCGGAGACGGCGACGACCGTGCCGAACCCCTTGGCGTGCCCGCATTCGCCGAGGAAACGCCGGGCCTGCTCGGGGTAGGAACCGCCGGTCGCGGTGCCGTAGGTGTCGAGGTGCCGGTCATGGCCGCCGACGGTCGGCGGGAGCATGCCGCCCGCCACGTCGCCCGCGTCCTTCCCGCCCATGGCGTCGCGCAGCAGCCGGCGGTCGGTGGCGTACTGGACGGCCCAGCGGCAGCGGTAGTCGTCGAGGGGCGCGACGGCGGTCTGCAGCGTGAAGTAGCGGACGGCGCCGGTCTGCACGAGGTCGGCGCGGGCCTTGAGCACGTCGTCGTCGAGGATCCTGGTCCGGGTGGCCTCCTGGACGCCGGTCTGCGCGAGGTCGAGGTCGGCGGTCCCGTCCATCAGCGCGGCGTCCACGGCCGCCGCGTCCGGCGCGATGGTGAGCTCCACCTCGTCGGGCAGGGCGGTGCGTATGGTGTCGGTCGCCGGATCCCACTTGTCGTTGCGCACCAGGCGCAGCCCCTTGGCGGGGTCGTAGGACGCGATCCGGTAGGGCCCGCTGGCGACCGGCTGCTTCTGGTAGTCGTCCTTGGTGTCCTTCGCCTTCGGGACGGGCGAGGACATGGGCAGCGCCAGCACGGAGGGGAAGTCCGCGAAGGGCGCGTCGAGGTGGAAGACGACGGTGCGGTCGTCGGGGGTATCGACGCTCTTCAGGCCGAGCCCGTCGGGGTCGGTGTCCTTGTAGGGGCCGGGGTAGGCCTGCCCTTGGTCGAGCAGGTCGCGCAAGTGGGTGGGGCCGCCGGGGTAGAGGTCCCGGGCGAAGGTGCGCTCGATGCCGTACTTGACGTCCCGGGAGGTGATCGGCGTGCCGTCCTCGAAGGCGACGCCCTCCTTGAGGGTGTACGTGTAGGTGCGGCCGCCGTCGGAGATCCGGCCGGTGCTGGTGGCGAGGTCGGGGGTGAGCCGGGTGCCGGCGGCACCGGGCTGCGGGGCGAACTCGACGAGTTTGCGCAGGTAGAGGCGGCCGAGGTTCCACACGATCGGGGAGTAGGTGCGGGCCGGGTCGAGGGAGTCGGGGGTGTAGGCCGAGACGAGCCGCAGCGTGCCGCCCCTGGCGGTGGACGGGTCGACGGCGCCGGTGAGGGCGCCGTTGTAGCCGCCGGTGGACCTGCGGGCGGCGATCAGGTCCTGGGCGGTGGGGGTGGACGGCTTCTTCCGGTCGTCGCCGAAGGGGTCCACGACGACGGCGACGGTGACCAGGACGGCCACGACGGCCGCGGTCGCGGCGGCGACCACGCCCCATCGGCGGCGCCGGGGCACCGGGACCGGGGTGTCCCATGCGGGCCGGGTGGGGTGGGAGGGCGGGCCGTACGAGGGCGGGTTGTACGAGGGCGCGTTGTACGCCGGATGGGGCACGGCGGGCGGCCGCGTGGGCGGCGGGGGCAGCGCGGGCGGGCCCGACGGCGGGGTCCGCGAGGCGAGGTGACCGCTGAGGGCGTCGCGCATCTGCTCGGCGCCCCGCGGCCGCAGCGCCGGGTTCTTCGACAGGGCGGACAGCACGATGGCGTCGAGTTCGGGCGGCACCAGCGGATTGCGGGCGGAGGGCGGCAGTGGCGTCTGGTGGACGTGGGCGTACATCACCGACAGCGGGGTGGTCCCGGCGAAGGGGACGGTCCCGGTGAGGAGTTCGGTGAGCATGCAGGCGACCGCGTACAGGTCGCTGCGGGCGTCGACGGCGTCACCGGCGCACTGCTCGGGGGCCATGTAGCCGGGGGTGCCGATGGCGGAGCCGGTGCCGGTGATGCGGGACAGGGAGTGGACGACCCGGGCGATGCCGAAGTCGGCGACCTTGACGGCGCCCCCGGTGGTGACCAGGACGTTGGACGGCTTCACGTCGCGGTGGACCAGGCCGCGGGCGTGGGCGTGGGCGAGGGCGTCCAGGATGTCGCAGGTGATGCGGACGGCCCGCTCGATCTCCAGCGGGGCCTGGTCGCGGGAGAGTTCGGCGAGGGTACGGCCCTCGATGTGCTCCATCACCAGATAGGGCACCACCGAGTCGTCCGCCGTGACCTCGTCCTGGTCGTGGACGGTGACGATGCCTGGGTGGTTGAGGCCGGCCGCGGCCCGTGCCTCGCGGGCGAAGCGGCGCCGCGCCTCCGGGTCCCGGGCCAGCTCCGGCAGGAGCGTCTTGACGGCGACGGTCCGGCCGAGTCGGGTGTCGTACGCCAGATGGACGCGGGCCATGCCGCCGGAGCCGAGCAGCGCCCGCAACTCATACCGTCCCGCGAACATGCGACCCCCCGGCCCCGTCCGCGACGGGCGCGCGGACACTCCCCAACAGGGTAGTGGAAACTGCCCTTTTCAGACGCCGATGAGCACGCGGGAGGAGTGCGGTGAGCACTCGCCCGAGCACGCGTGGAGGGCGGCCCCGGACACCCGGCCGCCCTCCACGCCCCCCTACCCCGATCCGCCCCCTGGGGTCACCCGGACCCGTCAGTCCCGGGCGTTCTCGGCCGCCGGCTTGCGGCGGGTCTTGCGGATCACGAGGAATCCGGCGGCGAACAGCAGCACCGAACCACCGGCGAGATACGGGGTCATGGAGCTGCTGCCGGTCTCGGCGAGGTCACCGGCGGCCGCGGGGGCGGCCTGCGGGGACTGCTCGGCGCGGGCGGACTCGGAGGGTTCGGCGGACTGCGTGGGCTGCGCCGACTCCGAGGGCTGCTCGGACTCGCCGCCGGTCTGCGGCTCCTCGCCGCCACCGGTGTCGTCGCCCTTGCCGCCGCCGTCGTGGTCGCCGCCGCCGTCGTGGTGCCCGCCTCCGGAGCCGTGCCCGCCTCCGGAGCCGTGCCCGCGGCGGGGCGTCTCGCAGGTGGCCTCGGCGAGGGTGACGGTGCCCCTCACCTCGGCGACGTTGAGCTTGAGCGGGTTGACCTCGACCGACAGCTCGAGGGCGGTCGCGGCGGCGGTGCGCGAGGTGACGGCCTTCTTGGCCAGGTCGAGGCGGACCTCGCCCACGCCGGGCACCTCCACCAGGGTCGTGCCGCCGGCGGAGACCTTGACGCGCTTGCCGAGGACGACGACATGGCCGGGCATCTCCACCTCGGCGACCGGCTTGCGGCCGGCGGCGCAGGTGGCACGCGCGGAGATCGCGTCGACCTTGACGAGCCCGAGCAACGGCAGTCCGGGGAGGTTGACGCGCGCCCGGACGAGGTTGGTGTAGCCCTCCGCCTTGCGGCGGTCGACGGTGGCCCGGGCGGTGGCGACGTCGGCGCGCAGGACGGTGAACGGCCTGCCGCGGTCGACTCCGTCGAGGGTGGCGGTGAGCGCGGTCTCGTCGGCACTCGCCGGTGCGTGGACCTCGTTGAGCGTGAGGTTCAGCGGCACGTCGACGGACTTGCGGAGCAGTGAGACCTCCAGGCCGGTCCGCAGGACGACCGCCCCGGCCTTGCCGGACGAGCCGTGGGTCCCCCCGGTCGCGGCGGCCGGGGTCGCGGGCCCCAGCGCGAGGGCGCCCGCCGCCAGCGCGACGGCGGCGCCCAGCGCGGCGGCGGGACGGCGCGCGGGCATGCTGAAGGGAGAGCTGGACAAAGTGGAAAACCCCCAAATGGTCATGGAGTCGCCGCGGCGCCGCTGAAGGGGACAGCGCGCTTCGCCGGGGGCGACCTCGACCCCGTAATGATTTACGTACGGAGAGTGAACCGGCACCCGCCTGGGCCCGGTTCACTCCAAAGGGTGGTTTTCGTCTCCTTATTCGAAACCCGCGGCACACGCGTTCCCGCGCGTCACACCTGCGAGCGCGCGTATTCGAGCAGCTTGGCGAAGTCCAGCGCCCCTGGGTCCCCGTGGGAGTTGTGGCACAGAAGGCCACGCGCCACATAGGTACGGGCCGAGGTCGACAGCGACGCGATGGGCCGCTCCCCCAGGTGCTCGACCGCGAGCACCTCCGCCTCGCCGGTGACGTCGGCGACCGACGCGCCCTCCCAGGTGGAGGGGTCGGCGCCCGGCCGGTCGCCGAGGGCGACGATCCGGTGCTTGAACGGGGTGAGTTCGCGGCTGGTCACCCACGCGTCGCCGTGCGGCAGCCGTACCAGCCACGGATGGTCGGCCGTCGCCACCACCTCGCCCCGGCCGGTCGCCACCCGGTACGCGTCCTTGCGGGCCGGGTCGTTGCGGGTCACCACGCCGCGGCTCAGCCGGCGTTCGCCCCGCCCGCCGTCCCCGGCCTCCTCGTCGAAGCACGCGATCTCGTCGCCGACGGCCAGGTCCGCGGCGCGTGCCCAGCTCAGGTCGGCGCGGAGCACGGGGGTGTCCGGGTGGACGCAGTTCTCCGGCACGTGCTCATGTCCGCAGATCCCGCGGAAGGCGTTCCACTCGCGGCCGGTCATCCGCTGCCCGCCCGCGTTCCCGTACGAGCGCGGATACGGCGGCCAGAGCTTCGGCCCCTTCAGCGGCACGCCGTGGTGCGTGTGCATCCACGCCAGGAACTCGGCGAGTTCGCGCAGCGCCCACTGCGGGGCCTTGGGCCAGTAAACGTGCCGGTTGGCGGCGCCCCAGTCCTCGTGCCGCTCCGGGTCGCAGGTCCCGACCAGCTCCACCTGGCAGATGTTCAGCGTGTTGGTCTCCACGCCTCCCGGCCGGTTGACCAGGGCGCGCGAGGAGATGTCGATGTCGAAGTGCTGATACCAGACCAGCTTCTCGTCCTCGAAGTCCGGCTTCGCGGTCAGGTTGGGCGCGCTGCTCCCGCCCCCGTACGACGGCACGCTGCGGCCCTCGGTGGTGTGCAGCACGATGGCGTTGACCTCCATCGCGTCCCCGCCGTAGTCGTCCTGGTACCAGTACCTGCGCGAGGCCCCCGGGTACTTCTGCGGTCCCTGCCTGGTCATCGTGCTCCCCGTCCCGTTGCGGTGTCGGCCGGCAGGACCGATCGCAGCATGACGGAAGGGGACGGACCGGCATTTCCCGCACAGCGTCACTCGAACCGGTGCGACGGGATCATTCCGGGCGCATCGGTCGCAACGCCTCGCTACCGTGACCCCTGCGTGCCCGCCGGATCACCCCACCACGCGGCCGCGCAGCACGATGCGCCGGGGCGCGGACAGGACGCGGACGTCGGCGCGGGGGTCGGACCCGTAGACGACCAGGTCGGCGGAGGCGCCCTCGGTGAGGCCGTCCCGGCCGAGCCACTCGCGGGCGGACCAGGTGGCGGCGGAGAGCGCGTCGAGGGCGGGGAGGCCGGCGGTGACGAGTTCGGCGACCTCCCCGGCGACGAGCCCGTGGGCGAGGGACCCCCCGGCGTCGGTGCCGGTGAAGATCCGGATCCCGGCGTCGTACGCGGCGCGCACGGTGTCGTAGCGGCGGGCGTGGAGCCGGCGCATGTGGTCGGACCAGCGCGGGAACCTGGCCTGGCCGCCGTCCGCGAGCTGGGGGAAGGTGGCGATGTTGACCAGGGTGGGGACGATGGCCACCCCGTGCTCGGCGAAGAGCGGGATGGTGTCCTCGGTCAGACCCGTGGCGTGCTCGACGCAGTCGATGCCGGCCTCGACCAGGTCCCGCAGGGAGTCCTCGGCGAAGCAGTGGGCGGTGACGCGGGCGCCCTCCTCGTGGGCCGCGGCGATGGCGTCCTCGACCGCGCCGCGCGGCCAGCAGGCGGTGAGGTCGCCCGCGTCGCGGTCGATCCAGTCGCCGACCAGCTTGACCCAGCCGTCGCCCCGCCGGGCCTCCTGACGCACGTAGGCGACCAGGTCCTCGGGCTCGATCTCCCAGGCGTAGTTGCGGATATAGCGACGGGTACGGGCGATGTGCCGGCCCGCCCGGATGATCCGCGGCAGGTCCTCGCGGTCGTCGATCCAGCGCGTGTCGGAGGGCGACCCCGCGTCGCGGAGCAGCAGGGTGCCGGCGTCGCGGTCGGTGAGCGCCTGCTTCTCGGAGGTGCCCGCGTCGACGGGGCCGTGGTGGTCGAGGCCGACGTGGCAGTGCGCGTCGACCAGGCCGGGCAGGACCCAGCCCTCGACGGTGGTGATGTCGCGGACGCCGGCCGGGCGGTCGTAGGTGACGCGCCCGTCGAGCACCCAGAGCTCGTCCCGGACGTCCTCCGGCCCGGCCAGGATGCGGCCTGTGATGTGCAGTGCGTGCGGCGCCTCGCGATCAGCCATGTCAGCACTCTACGAGCCGGTGGGTACGCTCGGCCCGTACACCCCTCGACGAAGGAAGCGGCTCCACCGTGTCCCATCCCCTGCTTGACCTGCCCCCGCTGACCGCCGCGCGCTTCGCCGCGATCGAGCGGAGAGTGGCCGCGCTGCTCCACACCGAGCAGGACGTCGTGATCACGCAGGGCGAGGCGCTGCTGCCGCTGGAGGGCTGCATCCGCGGCGGTGCGGGACCGGGCTCCACGGCACTCAACGTGGTGACCGGCCCGTACGGCCAGACCTTCGGCGGCTGGCTGCGGGACGCGGGTGCCACGGTCGTCGACCTGGAGGTGCCCTTCCACGCCGCCGTGAGCGCGCAGGACGTCGCCCGGGCGCTGTCCGCCCGTCCGGAGATCGACTTCGTGTCGCTGGTGCACGCGGAGGCGGCCACCGGCAACACCAACCCGGTGGCGGAGATCGGCGAGGTGGTCCGGGCGCACGGCGCGCTGTTCATGGTCGACGCGGTGGCCTCGGTGGCAGCGGAGCCGCTGCTGGTGGACGCGTGGGGCGTGGACCTGTGCGTGATCGGCGCCCAGAAGGCGATGGGCGGGCCCGCCGGGGTGTCGGCGGTGTCGGTGAGCGAGCGCGCGTGGCGGCGCCTGGCGGACAACCCGGCGGCCCCGCGCCGCTCGTACCTGTCGCTGCTGGACTGGAAGGAGCGCTGGATCGACGGCGGGCGCAGGGCGCTGCCCCACGCGCCCGCCCAGTTGGAGATGCTGGCGCTGGAGGCCTGCCTGGAGCGGATCGAGGAGGCCGGCCTCGACGCGGTGATCGCCCGGCACCGCGCCGCCGCCGCGGCGACCCGGGCCGGCGCGGCCGCGCTGGCCGCCGCCGTGGAGCCGTACGTGTACCGGGACGTGGACGCGGCACCGGTGGCCACGACGCTGCGCACCCTGGACGGCGTCGCCGCCGACGAACTCGTCGCCCGCGCCCTGGCGCTGGAGCCGGGGCTGCCGCTGGTCGCCGGCGGCGGGGCGCTGGCCAAGGAGATGATCCGGGTCAACCACTACGGCGGGGACGCCGATCCGGACCTGGTCGTCCGTACGCTGCGCGCGCTGGGCGCCGCCCTGGATGCGGATCCCGAGCCGGCCGTCGCGGCGGCCGAGGCGGCCTGGAGGGCCTGACCCGACCGCACCGCGAAGGGGCCGCCCGGGCCGCAGTGAACGGCCCGGGCGGCCCCTTCGCCGTCGGCACGCGGACGACCGCTTCCACCCCTTCCCGCGGGAACCCCAGGAATTCCCCGCGGCTTGACCTACAGGGAATTCCGGGCAATTATCCGGAGCACCGGGGAAACCATTCCGCATTCAACTCCTGCCCCGGGATCCCGGCTTCAAACGCCAAGATTCCATCGACGCGACGTGATGATTCCGAGGATGTGACCGAGCCCACAGCCTCGCCCTTTCGCCCGGATACATCCGGCCAAATCATCCCGCATCGACGGCCTTCACGCGCCTGATATCAGCAGCACCGGCCCGCCACAAGGGCCGCGCGGAATGCGATTTCGAATTCATCCCGCTAAGTTCTTTCCGCATGACCGTCGCAAGGGAATTGCTGCTCGACACCCCGCGAATCGAGGACGGCGCCGCGCTGTGGCGCATCGCCCGCGATTCCCGGGCCCTGGATCTGAACTCCCCGTACAGCTATCTCCTGTGGTGCCGGGACTTCGCCGGCACGTCGGTGGTGGCGCGTGCGGCAGACGGCGAGGCGATCGGCTTCGTGACCGGATACGTCCGCCCCGAGCGCCCCCGGACCCTCGTCGTCTGGCAGGTGGCCGTGGACGTCGGGCATCGCGGCCGGGGCCTCGCGGCCGCGATGCTCGACGACCTGGCACGGCGGGCCGCCGCCTCCGGGGTGCGCGAGATCGAGACCACGATCACCCCGGACAACGAGGCCTCGCAGCGCCTGTTCACGTCCTTCGGCGAACGGCACGGCGCGCGGACCGAACGCGAGGTGCTCTTCGACGCGGCCCTGTTCCCGGACGACGGCGGCCACCAGCCCGAAGTCCTGTACCGCATAGGCCCCCTCGGCTGACCGACTCCCCCCACAGAAGGAATCCACGGTGACCCTCACCCCGCCCGCCATGTCCGTCTTCGAGACCCTCGAGTCCGAGGTCCGCAGCTACTGCCGGGGTTGGCCCGCGGTCTTCGACCGCGCGCAGGGCAGCCGGCTCTTCGACGAGGACGGCCACGCCCACCTCGACTTCTTCTCCGGCGCCGGAGCCCTCAACTACGGCCACAACAACCCCGTGCTCAAACGCGCCCTGCTGGACTACCTGGAGCGCGACGGCATCACCCACGGCCTGGACATGAGCACCACCGCCAAGCGCGCCTTCCTCGAGCGCTTCCAGGACGTCGTGCTGCGCCCGCGCGGCATGGACCACAAGGTGATGTTCCCCGGCCCGACCGGCACCAACGCCGTGGAGGCGGCGCTGAAACTGGCTCGCAAGGTCAAGGGCCGCGAGTCGGTGGTGTCCTTCACCAACGCCTTCCACGGCATGTCGCTGGGCTCGCTCGCGGTGACCGGCAACTCGATGAAGCGGGCCGGGGCCGGCATCCCCCTGGTGCACGGCACCCCGATGCCCTTCGACAACTACCTCGACGGCCGCGTCCCGGACTTCCTCTGGTTCGAGCGGCTGCTGGAGGACCAGGGCTCCGGCCTCAACCGGCCCGCCGCCGTGATCGTCGAGACGATCCAGGGCGAGGGCGGCATCAACGTCGCCCGCCCCGAGTGGCTGCGCGGCCTCGCCGACCTGTGCCGGCGCCGCGACATGCTGCTGATCGTCGACGACATCCAGATGGGCTGCGGCCGCACCGGCCCGTTCTTCTCCTTCGAGGAGGCGGGCATCGTGCCGGACATCATCACCCTCTCCAAGTCCATCGGCGGCTACGGCATGCCGATGTCGCTGACCCTGTTCCGGCCCGAACTGGACATCTGGGAGCCGGGCGAACACAACGGCACCTTCCGCGGCCACAACCCCGCCTTCGTCACCGCCACCGCCGCCCTCGACACCTACTGGGCGGACGGCGGCAGCATGGAGAAGCAGACCCTCAAGCGCGGCGAACAGGTCGAGGCCGTGCTGCGCGAGATCTGCGCCGAGCACTCGCGCTCCGGCGCCCGCCACCGGGGCCGCGGCCTCGTCTGGGGCCTGGAGTTCACCGACCCCGGCCGGGCCTCCCGGGTGTGCGCCCGCGCCTTCGAACTGGGCCTGCTGCTGGAGACCTCCGGCCCCCGCGGCGAGGTCGTCAAGCTGCTGCCCGCACTGACCATCACCCCCGACGAGCTGGACGAGGGGCTGCGCATCCTCGCCCGCTCCGTCCGTGAGACCGCCTGACGAAAGGAACCGTCCGACCGTGATCGTGCGATCCCTGAAGGACATCGAGGGCACCGACCGCGATGTCACCGCCGAGACCGGCACCTGGCGCAGCAAGCGCATCATCCTCGCCGACGACCGCGTGGGCTTCTCGCTGCACGAGACGGTGATGTACGCGGGCACCGAGACCTCCATGTGGTACGCGAACCACGTCGAGGCGGTGCTGTGCGTCGAGGGCGAGGGCGAACTGACCGACGACGAGACCGGTGAGCGGCACCGGATCTCCCCCGGCACGCTCTACCTGCTGAACGGCCACGAGCGGCACACCATGCGACCCGAGACCGACCTGCGCTTCGTCTGTGTGTTCAACCCGCCCGTCACCGGGCGTGAGGTGCACGACGAGAACGGCGTATACCCCCTGCTCACCGAGGGAGCGTGACAACGGATGACCACCGCGACGACGAGGACCCGCGCCGACCTCTACCCCACCCGCGGCACGGCCGAGGTACTGACCCCGCGCCAGGACCCGGCCGTCTGGGGCGAGCCCGGCACCGCCGGCCCCCTGCAGCCTTCCGAACTGCGCGACTTCGACCGCGACGGCTTCCACGCGATGGACGCGATCATCGGACCCGACGACGTGGCCCGCTACCGCGCGGAGCTGGACCGGCTCTGCGCGGACCCGGCGGTGCGGGCGGACGAGCGGTCTGTCGTGGAGCCGAAGTCCCGGGACATCCGCTCGGTCTTCGAGGTCCACAAGATCAGCCCGGTCTTCGCCGAACTGGTCCGCGACCCCCGCGTGGTGGGCCGGGCCCGGCAGATCCTCGGCTCGGACGTGTACGTCCACCAGAGCCGGATCAACGTCAAGCCGGGCTTCGGCGCCTCGGGCTTCTACTGGCACTCGGACTTCGAGACCTGGCACGCCGAGGACGGGCTGCCCCGCATGCGCGCGGTGTCGGTCTCGATCGCGCTCACCGAGAACCACGACACCAACGGCGGACTGATGATCATGCCGGGTTCGCACCGCACGTTCCTCGGCTGCGCGGGCGCCACCCCGGAGGACAACTACAAGCAGTCCCTCCGGATGCAGGACGCGGGCACGCCCTCCGACGCGGCGCTCACGGAACTGGCGGGCCGGCACGGGATCCGGCTCTTCACGGGGCCGCCCGGATCCGCGGTGTGGTTCGACTGCAACTGCATGCACGGCTCGGGGGACAACATCACGCCGTATCCCCGCAGCAACGTCTTCATCGTCTTCAACAGCGTGGAGAACGCGGCGGTCGCCCCCTTCGCGGCCCCCTTCCCCCGCCCCGAGTTCATCGGGGCGCGCGACTTCACGGCTGTGCGCTGACGCGTTGTGCGGGGTGCGTTCTGTGGGGCCCGGTTGTCGTGTGCGGCGCCGCTTGTGGTTGCGGTTGCGGTTTCCCCCGCCCGCCCTCCCTCCCCCAGCCTCCGGCCGGGGGTACCCCCACCAACGCTCGCGGTTTACGCCCACGTCATGCGGCGCCGGGTTCGCCGCTCGTCTCCCCCAGCCTTCGGCCAGGGGGGCACCCCGCCACACCCCCTCCCGGTGTGTGGGCGCATGACGGCCGGTGGGGGGTTCAGTTAGGCAATCGGGGTCACCCCGGACCGCTTGCTCACCCCCTGCGTCCCCCAGCTACCGCTGGGCGGTACGCCCGTGGGGTGCCTGACCCGGTGGGGGTGAGGTGGGTGTTTGCGGCGCCCCCGGACCGCCTTCTGTACCCACCCTCCGGGGATCAGGCGCGCTACGAGAGGGAGGGGGCGGGGTCGTAGGGGTGGGCGTTCTGGACACTGGGCGTATTTGTGTGCGGCACAGACGGCACCAACATGGACCGCCCGCCATGCACGTAAATATGCGTCCAGAATGCCCAGCCCCGGAGGCCCCGACCCCGGCCCACCACACACGCAGCGGCGCGGTGCCTGACCGCGCCGGGCAATCGGGAGGGCGGGCGGGGAAAAACCCAACATCAACCAAGACGCACCCGCACACGACAACCGGGCACCAGCAAAACGCACCCCGGACCGCCAGCGCAGCGTCAGCCCTCGCGGCGCCCATCGACGCGCCGCGGCAGCCCCAGCACGTTCTCGTCCCGGAGCTCCGCGGGAAGCAGCCCCTGCGGCGCGTCCTGGTACACGACGGGCCGCAGCCACCGCTCGATCGCGGTACCGCCCACCGACGTGGACGTCGACGTCGTCGCCGGATACGGCCCCCCGTGGTGCATGGCCGGGGCCACGGCGACGCCGGTCGGCCAGCCGTTCACCACGACGCGCCCCGCCAACGGGGTGAGCCGGCGCAGTAGTTCCGCGCCGGAGCCGTCTCCCCCGGACGCCTCGGCCTCGCTCAGGTGGGCCGTGGCCGTGAGGTTCCCGGGAAGCCGGCCGAGCACCCCCTCGACCTCCTCCGCGGTCCCGTACCGCGCGACGACGGTCACCGGCCCGAAGTGCTCGTCCAGCAGCGCGTCGTGCTCGCCGCCCTCCGCCAGACGGGCCGCCGGCACGGAGACGAAGCCGGCGCGGACCAGGTGCTCGCCGCCGTCGCCGGGCTCCACGGGCGCCTCCACCTCCGGCAGCGCCGTCAGCTCGCGCACCCCCGCGATGAAGTTGTCCCGCATGCGGGCGTCGAGGAGCGTGCCGGGGGCGACGTCGCCGACCGCGGCCGCCAGGGACTTCAGGAGGCGGTCGCCCGCCTCCCCCGCCGGGGCCAGTACGAGGCCCGGCTTGACGCAGAACTGGCCGACGCCGACCGTCATGGACCCGGCCAGCCCCGCGCCGATCTGCTCGGCACGCTCCTCGGCGGCGGCCTCCGTGATGACCACGGGGTTGAGGCTGCCGAGTTCGCCGTGGAACGGGATGGGCGCGGGCCGCGCCGCGGCCGCGTCGAAGAGGGCGCGCCCGCCCCGCACGGAGCCGGTGAACCCGGCGGCGGACACCAGCGGGTGCTCGACGAGGTCGATTCCGGCCCGGAAGCCGTGGACCACGGACACGACGTCGGCCGGCAGCCCGACCTCGACGGCGGCCCGGCGCAGCGCGTCCGCGCAGAGCTCGCTCGTCGCGGGGTGGTCGGGGTGGGCCTTGACGACGACGGGGCAGCCCGCGGCCAGCGCGCTCGCGGTGTCACCGCCGGGCACGGAGAAGGCGAGCGGGAAGTTGCTGGCCGCGTACACGGCCACGACGCCGAGCGGGATCTTGTAGCGCCGCAGGTCGGGCCGGGGCGGGGCGAGCGTCGCGTCGGCGTGGTCGATGATGACGTCGAGGTAGGCGCCCTCCTCGACGAGGTCGGCGAAGGCCCTCAGCTGGTACGTGGTGCGGCCGAGTTCGCCGGTGAGCCGGGCCGGTCCGAGGGCGGTCTCCGCGTCGGCGGCCTCGAGGATGCGGGGGCCGGCCTCCTCCAGGAAGTCGGCCGCGGTGCGCAGCAGCCGGACCCGCACCTCGCGGTCGGCCAGCGCCGGGAAGGCCGCGGCGGCGGCGCGGACGGCCGCGTCCACCTCCTCGGCGGTTGCTTCGACGGCGACCTGCTCCCGCTGCTTCCCGGTTCGGGGATCGACGCTCCACACTGGTACGGCCACCGCGGGTACCTCCAGGCCTTCCGTTCGATATACTGAACAGCATCCGCAACTGTGAATCTGCTCGGGAGCCTACTTGCGCGGGTCCCGGCCGAACAAGAGGGGTCCACTCCAGATGGCTGCAGGTGAGGGCGGGGCGCAGGTCAAATCCGCGGTGCGGACGGTGGAGCTGCTGGAGTTCTTCGCCGGGCAGCCGGGCATGCACAGCCTGGCCGCCGTCCAGGAGGCCGTCGGCTACCCCAAGTCCAGCCTGTACATGCTGCTGCGCACGCTGGTGGAACTCGGCTGGATCGAGACCGACGCCACCGGCACGCGCTACGGCATCGGCGTGCGCGCCCTGCTGGTCGGCACCTCGTACATCGACGGCGACGAGGTCGTCGCGGCGGCCCGGCCGACCCTCGACCGGCTCTCGGACGACACCAGCGAGACCATCCACCTTGCCCGGCTGGACGGCACCAGCGTCGTCTACCTGGCGACCCGTCAGTCCTCGCACTATCTGCGGCCGTTCACCCGCGTCGGCCGGCGGCTGCCGGCCCACTCCACCTCGCTCGGCAAGGCGCTGCTGGCCACGTACACCGACGAGCAGGTGCGCAAGCTGCTGCCGGAGACGCTGGAGCCGCTGACCGAGCACACCCACACCGACCGCGAGAAGCTGATCGCCGAGCTGCACCAGATCCGCGAGCAGGGCTACGCCGTGGACCGCGAGGAGAACACGCTGGGCCTGCGCTGCTTCGGCGTCGCCATCCCTTACCGCACGCCGGCCCGCGACGCGATCAGCTGCTCGGTCCCGGTTGCCCGGCTGACCCCGGCCCACGAGCAGCTGATCAAGGACGCCCTCTTCGACGCGCGCGACCGCCTCACGCTGGCGACCCGCCGCCTCTGACCGCCCCCGTCAGAACTCCTCCCGGAGCACCCGGACCGCTCCCGGCGGCACGCTGAGCCGGCCGATCACCCGCTCGCCGGTGAGCAGTTCGGTGCCCGGCGCGTCGAGGGGCACCTTCGCCTCGGTCTCGGTGTGGTTGATCACGAAGACATAGGTGCCGTGCTCCCCGGCGCGGCGGACGACCTCGACGTCCCGGGGCAGTTCGGCCCGCTCGGGCAGGCCGGCGTCCTCCGCGGCGGCGGCCAGGACCGCGCCGAGCTCCGCGGGGCCCAGCCGGGTCGAGACGTACCAGGCGGTGCCCTCGCCCAGGGCGTGCCGGGTGACGGCGGGGCGGCCGGCGGCCGGGCCTTCGGCGTACGTCCACACCGGCTCGGCGCCGCGCGGCACGACGATCTCCGTCCACAGGTCGCCGGTGAGGGCGGAGCCGTCGGGACCGTCGAGGCGGACCCGCTCGCCGTCGAGCAGGGGCGCGAACTCCTCGACCGTCAGCCCGAGCACGTCCCGCAGGGCGCCGGGCACGGGGCCCGGGTGGACGGTGTCGTGCTCGTCGACGACACCCGAGAAGTAGGAGACCAGCAGCGTGCCGCCGCCCTCGACGTACGCGCGCAGGTTCCGTCCGGCGGCCTCGGTGGTGAGGTAGAGGGCGGGGACGACGACAAGGGGATAAGCCGACACATCGGCTTCGGGGTGCGCGAAGTCGACGGTGAGGTGACGGTCGAAGAGGGCCTCGTAGAAGCTGTCGGCGCGCTCGCGCGCGTCGTGGTCCTGGCTCGGCCGCCACTCCAGCTTCTGCGCCCACCAGGACTGCCAGTCCCACAGCACGGCGGCGTCGGCCGCGGTCCGGGTGCCGGCGACCTCGGCGAGGGCGGCGATGTCGGCGCCCAGCCGGACCACCTCGCGCCAGACACGGCTGTCGGTGCCCGCGTGCGGCAGCATCGCGGAGTGGAACTTCTCGGCGCCGTAGCGGGACTGCCGCCACTGGAAGAACAGGGCGCCCTCCGAGCCGCGGGCGACGTGGGCGAGGCTGTTGCGGGCCATCTGACCGGGGGCCTTGGCGGGGTTGCGGCGCTGCCAGTTGACGCCGCTGGTGGAGTGCTCCAGCAGCAGCCAGGGGGCGCCGCCTGCGACGGAGCGGGTGAGGTCGGCGGCCATGGCCAGGTTGACGTGGGTGCGGCGGCCGTCGGTGATCAGGTAGTGGTCGTTGGTGACGAGGTCGACCTCGCGGCCCCAGGCCCAGTAGTCCAATGCTCGGCGCGGCGTACTGCCTGCTCCCGGTCGCATGGGTGCTGGTGGCGTCGACGAAGAGCAGCCGAGAGCTGTTCGCGACGTTCACCTTCCTGCCCGGCACCGGCCTGGCGGAGAACGTCTCGCAGTTGTCGGCGTACCGTGACGGCGTCTACTGGCGGTGGATGCTCAACTCCCTCTTCTACGCGGGGCTCGGCGCGCTGCTGTCCACGGCGGTGTCCGCGGTGAGCGGCTACGCGCTGGCGAAGTACCGCTTCCGGGGCCGCGAGGCGATCTTCAACGTCCTGCTGACGGGTGTGCTGATGCCGCCGGTCATCCTGGCGATCCCGCAGTACCTGCTGATGGCCAAGGCCGGGCTCGCCGACAGCTACCTCTCGGTGCTGCTGCCGAGCGTCCTGGCGCCGTACGGGATCTACCTGGCCCGGATCTACGCGTCCGCCGCCGTGCCCGACGAGGTGGTGGAGGCCGCCCGGGTCGACGGGGCGCGGGAGTGGCGGATCTTCCGGACGATCGCGCTGCCGGTGATGGTGCCGGGACTGGTGACGGTCTTCCTCTTCCAGTTCGTGGCGATCTGGAACAACTTCCTGCTGCCGTTCATCATGCTCGGCGACGACGAGAAGTTCCCGGTGACCCTGGGCCTCTACACCCTGCTCCAGCAGGGCGCCTCGGCGCCCGCCCTCTACACCCTGGTGATCACCGGTGCGATGCTGGCGATAATGCCGCTGATCGCGCTGTTCCTGGTCATCCAGCGGTTCTGGAGCCTGGACCTGCTCTCCGGGGCCGTAAAGTCCTGACGAGCCCCCGAAGGAAGAACGGTATGAGCCGCACAGAACGACGCCGTCCCCCGACGATCCACGACGTGGCCCGCGAGGCCGGAGTGTCGCGGGGCACGGTGTCGCGCGTCCTCAACGGCGGGCACAACGTGAGCCCGGCCGCGATGGAGGCGGTCAACGCCGCGATCCGCCGTACCGGCTACGTGGTGAACCGGCACGCCCGCAGCCTGATCACCGGGCGCTCGGACTCGGTGGGCTTCCTGCTCACCGAGCCGCAGGAGCGCTTCTTCGAGGACCCGAACTTCAATGTGCTGCTCAGCGGCTGCACCCAGGCGCTGGCCGCGCACGACATACCCCTGCTCCTGATGATCGCGGGCGACGAGCCCGAGCGGCGGCGGATCACCCGCTACATCACCGCCGGGCACGTCGACGGCGTGCTGCTGGTGTCCAGCCACTCCGGGAACCCGGTCGCCGAGCGGCTGGAGAAGGCCGGAGTCCCGGTCGTCGCCTGCGGGGAGCCGCTGGGGCAGGGGGGCAGGGTCGCCTACGTCGCCGCGGACGAGCGGGGCGGCGCGCACCAGATGGTGCGCCACCTCGCGGCCTCGGGGCGGCGCCGGATCGCGATGATCACCGGTCCGCTGGACACCCCGGGCGGTGTCCAGCGGCTGGCCGGCTACCGCGAGGAGCTGGCCGCGTCGGGGCTGCCCGCGGACGAGACGCTGATCGCCGAGGGCGACTACAGCCGGGCCAGCGGCGAGGCCGCCATGGGCGCGTTGCTGGGCCGCGCCCCCGACCTGGACGCGGTCTTCGTCGCCTCCGACCTGATGGCGCAGGGCGCGCTGGCGGCACTGGAGCGCGCCGGGCGGCGGGTGCCGGAGGACGTCGCGGTCGGCGGCTTCGACGACTCGCCGGCGGCGCTGGCCACGCTGCCGCCGCTGACCACGATCCGCCAGCCATGGAACCGGATCAGCGCCGAGATGGTGCGGCTGCTGCTCGCCCGCATCGCCGGCGACGAGGCGTCCGGGGTGATCCTTCCGACGGAGCTGGTGCGGCGGGAGTCGACCTGAACATCCCCTAGGATCAAGGGAGTTGGGGCATCGCACACTGCCCCAGGACTCTGGAGGACCGGTGCGTCTCCCCCGCTCCCTTTCCGGTTGGACCATGGCCGTCTTCGGGCTGCTCGCCGCGGCGCTGGGCATCGTCGGCCTGGTCTCCCCCGCCGTGCAGCTGTCCCTGCTCGGCTTCCACCAGCCGGACCACCGCGCGACCGGCGACTACACCCTGGTCTTCCTGACCGCGTCCTCGATGGCGGCGCTCAACATGGGCGTGTACTACGTCCTCGCCGCCCTCGCCGACTGGCGCGCCTTCTTCCGCTGGACGGTCCCGTTCCGGCTGCTGACCTTCACGGTCTTCACGGTGGCGGTACTCGCCGGCCGAGCCCCGTCCGGCTTCCTCGGGGTGGGCGTGTGGGAGGGCGTGGGCGCGCTCGTGACGGGCGCGGCCCTCTGGCGCGAGGGCCGCGGGGCCCCGGCCGCGCCGCCCGAGGGCGCCCCGGCGGCCTGAGCCCTCCGTTGCCCGCGTGGCAGTCCGCGGTGCGCGGCACCGCGGCGACGCGGTCGGCCCGGCCGCGCAGGCCCGGGGGACGGCCGGCGGCTCGGCACCGTGTGGTCACCACCGGCCGTCCCGTTCCCGTAAGCGCGGATCAGGAGTTGTGCTTCTTCCAGTCCGCCTGCGCGGCGTTCAGCTTCCCGGCGAACGCGTCGAGGAAGTCCTTGGCGCTCAGCCGTCCGAGGACGACCTTCTGGAACTCCGGCTCGGTGTCGGCCTTGCTGAGGGTGTTCCAGTCCGGCAGGTAGTACGGCAGCTGGACGATCTTGGTCTTGGGGTCGGTGAGCGCGTCGAGGGCGATCTTGGTGGCCCCGGCGGAGGCGATCCAGTCGTCGTCCTGGGCCTCGGTGTTGGACGGGATCGCCCCGGCCGACTCGTTCCACAGGCTGTTCGCCTCCGCCGAGGCGGCGAACTCGAGGAACTTCCAGGCGGCCTCCTTGTTCCCGGAACTCTTGAACAGGCCCAGCCCGTCCACCGGGTTGGACACCGTGGTGCGGACCCCCGACGCGTCGACCGGCATGGCCACACCCGCGAACCTGTCCTTGCCGAGGGCGTCCAGGTGGTTCTGGTAGGAGCCCAGGTTGTGCTGCAGGATGCCGATCTTCCCGTTGTCGAACTCGGCGACCATCTTGGTGAAGTCGTTGTTGAGGTCGGCCTCCGGCGTGGTCTTCTTGTACAGCGCGACGTACTTCTCCAGCGCCGCGACGTTCTTCGGGTCGTTGACCGTGGTCGAGTCGCCGTTCCAGAAGGTGTCGATGCCCGACTGGCCGTACATCATGTCCAGGGCCTGGGCGATCGAGCCGGCGCCGCCGCGGAAGGTGAAGCCGAACTCGTTCTTCTTCTTGTCCGTCAGCTTCTCCGTGGCCGAGAAGAAGGCGTCCCAGGTGGTGGGCGCGGGCGCCCCCGCGGCCTCGAACAGGTCGGTGCGGTACCACAGGACGCCCATGTTCGCGGAGGTCGGCACGGAGAACAGCTCGTCGCCGCCGCCCGCCACCCGCACGCTCTCGACCAGGTTGGGGTCGAACCTGCCCTTCAGGGAACCGTCCGCGATGCGGTCGGTCACCGGGTCGAGCGCGCCCTGCGCCACGAGGCTCGCGAGCATGGCGGTGCCCACGCCGCCCACGTCGGGCAGGCCCTTGCCGCCGGCGATGGCGGTGTCGTACTTGGACTGCACGTCGGCGGCGGCGACCCCGACGTACTTCACCTCGATGTCCGGGTTCTTCTTCTCGAAGCGGGAGATGATCTCCTTCCACACCTCGGTGCGGACACCGCCGTTGTTGTCCCAGAAGACGACGGTGCCCTTGCCGCTGCCCTCGCTGCCCGAGCTGCCCTTGCCGTCGGTGCCGCAGGCGGTGGCGGTCAGCGCCAGTGCGGAGACGGCCGCGACGGCGGCGGTCAGGCGCGCTCCGCGGCCCATCGGTGCTCTCATGGTGACTCTCCTGTCGGGATGTGTGCGGGTGGTGGGGACGTTCGGGGCTGCCGGGGTTCCGGCGCGGGGTCCGGGGCGGGCGGGGCGGCCCGTGCCCGCCGTGATCCGGAAGTGCGAGAAGTCCGCGTACCCGGCGGGACCGCCGGAACCGGTGGGCGCGCGGGGCGTGGTGGACGCCGTGGGCGCCGCGACGCGGAGCCCGAGCCGCGCGCCGACCCGGCGCCACGGGCCGTCGCCGAGGCCGGCGGTCCAGGGGCGCATCGTCAGCGGCTCCCCTCGACGAGGCGGCGGGCCAGCGCGCCGGCCGCCGCGGGGCCGAGCCGTCCGTCGGCGACCGCGGTCACGATCCGCCGGGTCACGGTGCCGCCCGCCGGGACCGGCAGCCGCTCCGCCCACGCGAGCGACGAGCCGACGCCGGGGTACTCGGCGACGCGCACGAACCAGGGATCACGCCGGGTCTCCTCGGTCGCCCCGGCGAAGACCAGCGTCCACCTCTCTCCGGCCAGGGCCAGCCAGTCGGCCGGACGTCCGTGCACGGCCTCCTCGCCCTCCGCGCCGGCCGAGAACACCCGTGCCGGCTCCGGCCCGGCGGGCGCGCGCCAGAAGAAGCCGCCGTAACCGGCGCCGGGGCGGCCGTTGGTGGCGGGGCTGCCGAGGGACAGCTCCCCGGCGCCCGGGTTGGCCAGCGCGAAGGTGACGTCGAGCGCCCAGCGGCCCTCGCCGAGCGCGCGGACCGCGACCGTACGGCGCTCGCGGAGCAGTTCACGGCCCCCCGAGCGCCAGGACAGCTCCTCGGCGAAGCCGTCCGGGCCGCCGCGGAGCAGGGCCCGGTGTTCCTGGACGCCGTGGTTGTCGAGCTCGGTCGGGCCCCGGTCCCGTACGAAGGTGCGGCCGCCCCAGAAGTTGCGCCCGTCGACGTCCGGGACGGCGAGGCTCACCCCGAGGTGGTGGAGGTGGTCGCCGGGCATGAAGTCGGTGACCGGCACCCCCGCCAGGGTGGTCAGCGGATGCAGGTACGGGCGCGGGGAGAGCCGCTCCGGCAGTTCGGGGCGGTGGACGTACCGGCCGACGGGGCGCCCGGCGACGCGCAGCTCGGTGGTCGTCATCGCGGGCCCACCCGTGTCGGCGCGGCCCAGGGGGCGCCCAGCTCGGAGAAGAGGGCCAGGGTCTCCGCGCCGGCGGCGACCATGCCGTCGACCCCGGTGACGACGCGCCGTGCGGAGCGCTCGCCGGGCTCGGTGCGCCAGACGCCCTCGGGGAGCGGGGCCGGGTCCGGGGCGGTGCGCACGGCTTCGACGACCTTCATGAAGGCACCGGTCGCGCGGGGCGGCACGAGCAGCTCCTCGCCGTGCCGCAGGTGCGCGACCAGGTTCTCCAGCAGGTCGGTGCGGCCGTACCGGTGCTCCTCCGGACCGCGTCCGGCGCGCTGCAGCAGCACCCGGTCCTGCTTGTACCAGAAGGTCACCCGGCCGCGGTCGCCGTGCACGATCACATAGGGCTCGGTGTCCCGTTCGGCGCACAGGGTGGCGGTGACCGTGACGACCGTGCCCCGCGCGGTGCGCAGCCGCAGGGCGGAGGTGTCGTCCGCCTCGATGGCGTTGGCCCGGAACAGTTCGAGCTCGATCTCCCCGACGTCCTCGGCGTGTTCGCTGCCGTCGAGGGCGAGCGCGGTGGCGACGGCGTGGGCGAGCGGGTTGGTGAGCACCCCGTCGACGACGTCCGTACCGCCCATCCTGCGGCGGCCGGACCAGGCGGCACGGTTGAAGTAGTGCTCCTCGCGCACCCAGTTGCCCGCCGCGCCGATGCCCCGCACGGCACCGACGGCTCCGTCCGCGACGAGTTCGCGGACGGCGGTGAGGGCGTGCGAGCCGAGCGACTGGAAACCGATCTGACAGGCCCGGCCGCTCGCCTCGACCCCGGCGACCAGTCGCTCGTAGGCGGCGTACGAGGGCGCCGGCGGCTTCTCCAGCAGCACGTGGGCGCCCTGGGCGAGCGCGGCCAGCGCCAGGTCGGTGTGCGTGTGGAGGGGTGTGCAGACGATGGCTATCCCGGCGCCGGTCCGCGCGGTCAGCTCGCCGAGGTCGGTGCCCTGCGCGGGTTCGGGGAAGCCGGGCAGTTCCCCCGGGCCGAACGGGGTGGTGTCGCAGACCCCGGCGAGGCGGACCAGTCCGGCCGCCGAGAGCCGCCGCAGGTTCGCCAGGTGCCAGGCGCCGTGGCCGCGGGCTCCGGCCAGGACGACCGGCAAGGGCGCGCCGGCCGGTGTCCGTGCCGGACCGCCGCCGGCGGCGGGCGGTGGAAACGCATCACGCACGGTTCGGACCTCCTCGTCCGCGGGGCATGAGCGGGTCGGCGGGAAGGGCCTCAGCCCTTCACCGCTCCCGCGCTGAAGCCGGTGACCAGCCATTTCTGGATGAAGGCGAAGACGATGACGACGGGCACGGCGGCCACGACGCCACCGGCCGCGAGCGTTCCCAGTTCGACGCTCTCGCCGGAGCCGATGGTGTAGCTGAGGCCGACGGGGATCGTGTACTTCTCCTGGGTGCTGAGGAACATCAGCGAGAAGAGGAAGTGGTTCCAGCTGTGCACGAAGGCGAAGGAGCCCACCGCGATCAGCCCGGGCCTCAGCAGCGGCAGCACCACCGCGCAGAAGGCGCGCACCCGGCTGCAGCCGTCGACCCAGGCCGCCTCCTCCAGCGACACCGGCACGTTCTTGATGAAGCCGCTGATCAGGATGATCGACAGTGGCAGCTGGAAGACCGTCTCGGCGACGATGACGCTCCAGAGGGAGTCGATCATGCGGAGTTCGCTGAAGATCTGGAAGAGCGGCACCAGCATGAGCGCGCCCGGGATGAACTGCGAGCACAGCAGGGCGAGGAGGAAGGCCCGCTTGGCGCGGAAGTCGAAGCGGGCCAGGGCGTAGCCGCCGAGCAGGGCGATCACGGTGGTCATCACGAGCGTGGCCACGCCGATGAGCAGGCTGTTCTTGAAGAAGACCGCGAAGCCGAGGTCGTTCCACACCTTCGAGAAGTGCGCGGTGGTGGCCGGCCACGGCACCAGCGAGGTGGACCCCGAGGGGCGTAGCGCGAACAGCAGCATCCAGTAGAAGGGGACGAGCGTGAAGAGCAGGTACAGGCCGAGCGGCAGGTGGATCTGCCAGCGCGGCGCCCCGGCGGCGAGCGCCCGGCGCCCGCGGCGCGGCCCGGTGCCGCCGCCGTCGGGGCGCGCGACCGCTGCGACGCCCGGGACGGGGACGCCGTTCTTCTCCGACACGGTGGTGGTCATGTGCGGTCGCCCCCGAACTTGCTGAGACGCAGGTAGACGATCGAGCAGAAGAGCAGGATCACGAACGCGACGGTGGTCAGCGCCGACGCGTAACCGAAGTCGTGGCCGTCGATGCCGGTGTTGGCGACGTACAGCGGCAGGGTGGTCGTCGAACCGGCGGGACCGCCGCCGGTGAGGGTGTAGAGCAGGTCGACGTTGTTGAACTCCCACACCCCGCGCAGCAGCGTGGACAGCACGATGGCGTCCCGCAGATGGGGCAGCGTGATGTGGAGGAACCGCCGGAAGCGCCCGGCCCCGTCGACCGAGGCGGCCTCGTACAGCTCGTTCGGGATGGACTGCAGGTCGGCGAGGATGAGGATGGCGAAGAAGGGCACGCCGCGCCACAGTTCGGCCAGGACGGCGGCCGGGAAGACGGTGTCGGGGTCGGAGAGCACGGAGGTGCCGTACGCGCCGATGCCGGCGTCCGCGAGGTAGCGGCTGATGCCGGTGGCGGGGTTGTACAGCAGCATCCAGATGGTCGTGGTCAGCACGCCGGAGACGGCCCACGGCGAGAAGACCAGGGCGCGCGCCAGTCCGCGGCCGACGAAGGTCTGGTTGACGATCAGGGCCAGCACCAGTCCGAGGGCGAGTTGCAGCCCCACCTCCGCGGCGACCCACTTGACGCTGAAGAGCAGGCTCTGCCAGAACAGCGGGTCGTCGAAGAGGATCCGGCGGAAGTTGCCGAGGCCCGCGAAGCCGTTCCGCCAGGGCTTGGTGACGTTGTGGTCCTGCAGGCTGTAGTAGAGGACGCTGAGCATCGGGTAGGCGATGAAGCCCAGCATGAGCAGGACGGCCGGGGCGATCAGGAGGTACGGGGTGCGCCGGGCCGCGCCGGACGGCCGGCGCCGCGGGGGCCGGGGTGGTTTCGCCACGGCTGTGGCCATGACCGGTACTCCTTCGTACGGGTGCGATGCGGGGAAAGCGCTTGCTGAACGGTGCGGGGCCGCCCATGGCGCGGGGCGGGTGCGGCGGGGTATTGCGGGGCGGGGCGTCAGCCCGCGTAGGGCTCCGGCACTTCTCCGGGCCGGGCCAGGAAGCGGAAGTCGCAGCCGGTGTCGGCCTGGGTGATCTGGTCCTGGTACAGCGCGCCGTACCCGCGTCCGTAGCGGGGCGGCGGTGCCTGCCACTGCGCGCGGCGGCGCTCCAGCTCGGCGTCCTCGACCTCCAGGCGCAGGGTGCGCGCCTCGACGTCCAGGGTGATCGGGTCCCCGGTGCGGACGAGGGCGAGCGGGCCGCCCACGTGCGACTCGGGCGCCACGTGCAGGACGCACGCGCCGTAACTCGTCCCGCTCATCCGGGCGTCGGAGATCCGCACCATGTCCCGCACCCCCTTCCTCAGGAGGTGGCCGGGCAGCGGCAGCATCCCGTACTCGGGCATGCCCGGCCCGCCGAGCGGACCGGAGCCGCGCAGCACCAGGACGCTGTCCTCGGTGATGCCGAGCCCGGGGTCGTCGATGGTGCGCTGCAGGGTCCGGTAGTCGTCGAAGACGACGGCCGGGCCGGTGTGCTTCAGCAGGCGCGGTTCGGCGGCGATGTGCTTGATGACCGCACCGTCCGGGCACAGGTTGCCCCGCAGCACGGCGACGCCGCCCTCGGCCGCGAGCGGATTGTCCAGCGGGCGGATCACGTCCTCGTCGTGGACGAGCGCCCCGGCGAGCTGTTCACGCAACGTGCCGTGCGCGACCGTGGGCCGGTCCAGGTGCAGGACGCCGGCGTCCCGCAGCCGCGTGAGGAAACCGGGGAGGCCGCCCGCGAAGTGGAAGTCCTCCATCAGATACCGGCCGCCCGGCCGGAGGTTCGCCAGCACGGGCACCGTACGCGCGACGCGGTCGAAGTCGTCAAGGGTGAGCCGGACCCCGCTCCGCCCCGCCATCGCGATCAGGTGGATCACGGCGTTGGTCGAGCCGCCCAGCGCGAGCACCGTGGCCACCGCGTCCTCATACGCCTCGCGCGTGAGGATCGCCGACGGCCTCAGGTCCTCGCGCACCAGGCCGACGATGCGCATCCCGGACGCCGCCGCCATGCGGTCGTGCCCGGAGTCAACGGCGGGGATCGACGACGCGCCCGGCACGGTCATCCCCAGCGCCTCCGCCGCGGCGGTCAGCGTGGAGGCGGTGCCCATGGTCATGCAGTGACCGGGCGACCGCGCCAGGCCGCTCTCCAGCTCGGCCATCTCGCAGTCGCCGATGAGACCCGCCCGCTTGTCGTCCCAGTACTTCCACATGTCGGTGCCGGAACCCAGCACCTCGCCCCGCCAGTGCCCGGGCAGCATCGGCCCGGCCGGCACGAAGACCGCCGGCAGGTCGGCGCTGGCGGCCCCCATCAGCAGCGCGGGCGTGGACTTGTCGCAACCGCCCAGCAACACGGCCCCGTCCACGGGATAGGAGCGCAGCAGCTCCTCGGTCTCCATCGCGAGCAGGTTGCGGTAGAGCATGGGCGTCGGCTTCTGGTAGGTCTCCGACAGCGTCGCCACGGGGAACTCCAGGGGGAAGCCGCCCGCCTGCCACACCCCGCGCTTGACCGCCTGGGCCCGGTCGCGGAGGTGGACGTGGCACGGGTTGATGTCGCTCCAGGTGTTGAGGATCGCGATCACCGGCTTGCCCAGGTGCTCCTCGGGCAGATAGCCCAGCTGCCGGGTGCGGGCCCGGTGGCTGAACGAGCGCAGGCCGTCCGTCCCGTACCACTGGTGGCTGCGGAGCTCTTCCGGCTTCTTCATGGCGGCCCTCCGTCCCGTCCCGGCTCACACGTCCCAGCCGGCGATGAGGGCGGCCACCCGCTCGCGCCGGTCACCGGTCAGCAGGCGGCTGGGCGGGCGCACCTCGCGGCGGCACAGCCCCAGCACCGCCAGCGCCTCCTTCACCACCGACACGTTGTTGGCCGAACCCTGCTCGGCGCGCAGGTCCTCGAACTCCCTGATCTGCTCCCACACCTTCATCGCCGCCGCGTAGTCGCCGTCGCGCAGCGCGCGCAGCATCTCCAGCGACACCCTGGGCGCGACGTTGACCAGGCCCGAGGTGAAGCCGGTGGCGCCGACCGCCCAGTACGCGGGGGCGTACAGCTCGGCGAGGCCGGCGACCCAGGTGAAGCGGTCCAGCCCCGCGTCCCGCGCCACCGCCGCGAAGCGGGCGGCGTCGGGCACCGCGTACTTCACCCCGACGACGTTCGGGCACAGCTCCCCGAGCCGGGCGATCACGCCGCCGTCCAGCGCCGCGTTGCGGATGTACGGGACGACCCCGGTCTCCGGGACCGCCTCCGCGACGGCGCGGTGGTAGTCCACCCAGCCGTCCGGGGACACATACGGGTGGATCGGCTGGTGGACCATCACCATCCGCGCCCCGGCGTCACGGGCGTACCGCGCCGCGGCCACCGCGGTCGGCACGTCGTGGCCGACGCCCACGACGACCTGGGTGTCCGGGCCCGCCTCCGCCATCGTCAGGTCGACCACCAGACGGCGTTCGGCCGGGTCCAGGGCGTAGAACTCGCCGGTGTTGCCGTTCGGCGTGACGGTCCGCACCCCGCTGTCGAGCAGCCTGCGCAACAGCGCCCGGTACGCCGCGCGATCCACGCCTCCGTCCCCGTCGAACGGGGTCACGGGGATCGCCACGACCTCGGCGAGCGCCGACGACTGCTCTGCGAACGACATGCGGTTGCCCTTCGATCGGGTTCGGGGGTCCTGCCGTGGGGGAAGCGGGTGCGCGGAGGACCGTCCCCTCCCTCCGCGCACCCGCGGCTCAGCGGGCCGGCACCGCGCCGCCGTCCGGGAAGGCCCGGGCCACGAAGCTCGCGATGTGGTCGTGCAGCAGCCGCGCCGCGCCGTCCGCGTCACCGTCCAGCGCGTGCGCCAGGATCTCCCGGTGCTCGCGGGCCTCCTGCTCCCACGACGGGGTCTCCTGCCAGACGACGGCCGACACCAGAGCCGCCTGGTCCCGCACGTCGTCGAGCATCCGGGCCAGCAGGGGGTTGCCGCACGGCAGGTACAGCGCGCGATGAAACTCCCGGTTGGCGAGCGAGCGGTCGGCGCGGTCCGCCGCCTCGTCGGCCCGCGCCAGCGCGTCCCGGGCGGCGTCCAGCGGGGCGCGGTGCGTGACGGTGCGGCGCAGGGCCTCCGGCTCCAGGAGCAGGCGCACGTCGTACACCTGACGCGCCATCTCCGCGTCCACGGTCCGTACCGTCACGCCCTTGTACTGGCTCATCACGACCAGCCCGGTCCCGGCGAGGGTCTTGAGCGCCTCCCGCACCGGCGTCTTGGACACCCCGAACTGCGCCGCCAGTTCGGCCTCCACGAGTGCCTGACCGGGCTTCAGCCGGCCGGTCAGTATCCCGTGCTTGATCGTTTCCAACACGACCTGGGTACGGGACGGAATCGGCGTCGGCGCGGTGCCGGCGAGCAGGTCCATGAGGGCTCTTTCGGGTCTCGCGTATGGCGTCTCATATATGACGTACGAAGTACGACGCGATGAAAGTAGGGCGGGGGGCGGGCTTCGTCAATGGGGTGCGCCGAGTTCGGCGCGTACTTGTGTGCGGGTGCGTTGTGGTTGCGGTTGGGTTTCCCCCGCCCGCCCTCCCGATTGCCCAGCGCGGTCAGGCACCGCGCCGCTGCGTGTGTGGGTGGGCCGGGTGCGGGGCCTCCGGGGCTGGCCATTCTGGACGCATATTTACGTGCATGGCGGGCGGTCCACGTCGGTGCCGTCTGTGCCGTCTGTGCCGCACACAAATACGCCCAGTGTCCAGAACGCCCACCCTCCCCCAGCCTTCGGCCGGGGGAGCCCCCAACTCCCCCGCCCCCTCGCTCTCGTAGTGCGCCTGATCCCCGGAGGGGGGCGAGGGGGGGGAGTCGCCTTCCGCTGGCAACAGCGCACCGGTATACCGGCGAGGTGACTGAACAGATGTGCCCCGAGGGAGACATGCCCACTTTCAAGGCCGTCCTGCTGGACTGGGTGGGAACGCTGATCGTCCCCAAGTGGGGGCCTGACCACGCCGGTCCCAAGGGTGCGTTGTGGATCGAGGGCGCGCTGCGACGCGTAGGGCGGGATGCTTCGCTGTCGGAGGTGAGGCGGATCAGCGCTGCTCTCGACGCGGCGATCAGGCGACCCGAGGTGGCGCGTGCGATGAGCGGCGCGGACGCGTCCGTGGAGTCGTACGGGGCCGGATTCAGGCGATGGGCCTCGGCCGCGGGCATCGACGAGGTGCTGATGGACGCGCTGTTGGCCGAACTGGCGCAACCGGACGTCGCTCTCTTCGCTGTGGATGTGGAGCCGACCCTCGCGACGCTGAAGGCCGCGGGGGTGCGGGTGGCCGTGGTCAGTGACGTCCACTTCGACATCCGCCCGTGGTTCCAGAAAGTCGGCCTCGACGGCTACGTCGACCGGTTCGTGTTGTCCTTCGAGCACGGTGTCTGCAAGCCCGATCCCGCCATCTTCCGCCTGGCGTTGGACGAGCTCGGCGTGGCGCCGAGCGAGGCGCTGATGGTCGGCGACCGTTCCGCCTACGACGGTGCGGGAGTCGAGGCCGGTATCGCGACCCTGCTGGTCCCGCCTCTTGCAGACGCCACCGAAGAGCGCCTGCACCTCGTGCTCGCATCCTGCGGACTGCGGCAACCCCGGACCGCTTTCTGACCCCCCTCCGGGGATCAGGCGCGCTACGAGACGGAGGGGGCGGGGAGTTGGGGGCACCCCCGGCCGAAGGCTGGGGGAGGGTGGGCGTTCTGGACACTTACGTGTATTTGTTGTGCGGCACAGACGGCACAACAAGTACCGCCCGCCATGCACATAAATATGCGGTCCAGAATGCCCAGCCCCGGAGGCCCCGCCCCCGGCCCACCCCACACGCAGCGGCGCGGTCACTGACCGCGCCGGATGGGGGCACCCCCGGCCGAAGGTTGGGGGAGGGCGGGCGGGCGGGGGACAGCCCGCCGCAGGCGCAACGAACCCGCACACAACAACGGACCGCAACGACAACCAACCGGAACACGACGCGCAAGCGTCAACGTACCCCCGCCAAAAACGCCCGAACCGCCGCCAGATCCCCCGCGGACGCGAGCCCCGCATGGTAGAGCCGCAACTCCGTCGCCCCGGCCGCCGCCGCCCGGGCCGCGTCCGCGGCCAACGTGCCGGGGCTGCCCCCCATCCCCGCGACCACGGGGAAGTTCGCCGCCAGCACGGTCCCCGCCCGCGCGTGCGGCACGCACGCGGCCACCAGATCCGCCCCGGGCAGCACGAGCCCGTCCGCGTGGCCCAGGACGTACCCCGGGTCGACGCCCACGTTGGCCCCGCAGCGGTGCGCGTGCGGGTCCGCGTGCAGCAGCACCCGGAACCCCGGTGCCGCGGCCTCCCGGACCGCCTCCCGGGCCGCCTCCCGGACCGCCTCCACCGCGGCCCGCTGGAGCTCCCGCGCCACGGGCCCCCGCCACGCCATGGTCAGCCCCGCCAGGTCCGCCCCCAGCAGCTTCTCGACGTCGGCCCACTCGTCGGACCCCGGGGCCGGCGCCCACTCCCCCGCCCACACCGGCGCGAGGGCGCCCCGCACGGCCGCCCGCAGTTCGTCCGGGTCCGCGCCCAGCCCGGCGTACCCCGCCTCGCACGCGGGGCAGAAGCACAGGGACATCAGGTACTGCGCGGCCCCGGGCAGCGGCACTCCGCCGGTCTTGTCGTGTGCGTGCAGATGGGCGAGGCCGTACCAGCCGCACGACTCCAGTTCCGTGCCCTCCGTGCCCGTCCCCGGCCGCACCGCGGCCTCCGCCGCCAGCGTGACCAGGTACGCGCGCACCTCCGGCTGCGCGATGCACGGCGCCCATGGATAGCGGTCGCCGTAGGCGTTGCGCACGCTCACCCGGGGGTGTTCGTCCCCGAGACGGGAGTTGTGGGCGAGCACGACCCAGGAGTGCACGGCCAGCCCGGCCGCCCGCAGGGCCGCGGCGGCCTCGCCGTAGGCGTCCTCGGCGCCCGCCCAGTCCTGGGTGTAGGGCCGCAGGGCGCGCCCCGCCCAGCGGTGCTCGTCGGGTGGGTAGAGCACGGCCGCGTGGCGGGCGGTGACGACGCGGTGCCCGGGGTGCCGGGGGGTCAGCGCCCGCGTGGAGTGGTAGGCGGAGGCGAGGGTGACCTGCTGGACGCCGAGGCCGGCGATGCGGTCCGCCGCGTCCGGGTCGCCGACGACGTCCCACGGGTAGACGAAGGTGGAGGCTCTCAACTCGGCTCCTGGGGATGGGGGGTGTCGCGGGTCACCGTATGTCAGCCCTCGCCGAGCAGGGCCAGTCCGCGGTCGATGAGCTCGGCGAGCTCCTTGATGTGCGCGGGCGAGGGCTCGGACAGCGGCGGGCGCACCTCGCCGACGTCGAGGCCGCGCAGCCGGACACCCGCCTTGACCAGGGAGACCGCGTAGCCCCGGCCCTTCTGGCGCAGCTCCACCAGGGGCCGGTAGAAGCCGTCGAGGAGGGCGTTGACGGTGGTGTCGTCGCCGCCGGTCAGGGCGCGGTGGAAGGCGAGGGCGATCTCGGGCGCGAAGCAGAAGACGGCGGAGGAGTAGAGGGTGACGCCGATGCCTCGGTAGGCGAGGCCGGTGAGTTCGGCGGTGGGGAGCCCGTTGAAGTACCGGAAGTCGCGATCGGGGACGGAGCTGCGGACGGCGCTGATGATGCGCTGCATCAGGTCGAGGTCGCCGACGCCGTCCTTGAGGCCGATCACGCGGGGGACGCGGGCGAGTTCCGCGACGGTGGCGGGGGTGAGGACGGCGTTGTCGCGCTGGTAGACGATGACGTCCAGGGAGGTGCCCTCGGCGAGCGCCGTGTAGTGCCGCAGCAGTCCGGCCTGATCGGCGACGACGAGGTAGGGCGGCATGGCGAGCAGTCCGTCGGCGCCCGCCTCCTCGGCGAGGCGCGCGAACTGCAGGGCCAGGGCGGTGCCGTAGCCGGCGCCGGCGACGACGGGGATCCGGCCCGCGGACTCCTCGACGGCCGCGGCGACGCAGACGCGGAACTCCTCGGGTGTCAGCGCGTGGAACTCGCCGGTGCCGCAGCAGACGAAGACCGCTCCGGCCCCGGCCTCGATCCCGCGGCGCACATGCGTGCGGAAGACCTCCAGGTCAACGGCGCCGTCCGGGCCGAAGGGCGTCACGGGGAAGAACAGCAGGCCGTCGAGGCGCGCGGAGAGTGAGGCGGCATCGGTCATCGGGTTCTCCCTGAAGACTGGCGTCTGTGCGCTCATCTGATCGATGTCTATATTCATGAACGCGTTCACGCTAAAGCAGCACAGGAGGAAGGGTCAAGGAAGACAGCCGCAGGTGGTGGAGTCTTGACGCTCCGGCAGGCGCTCTCTAGCGTGTCCATAGATATGAATGATGTCCATGAACGTGGACAACTGATCGAGGAGATCCGCGTATGCCCGCTCCCCGCACCGTCCTGCTCACCGGCGCCGCGGGCGGCCTGGGCACCCTGATGCGCGAGCTGCTGCCGGCGTACGGCTACGAGCTGCGCCTCCTCGACATGCTGCCCGTCGAGGGCGCGCCGGACGCGATCACCGCGGACCTGGCGGACCGCGCGGCCCTGCGCGAGGCCGTGCGCGGGGTCGACGCGATCATCCACCTCGCGGGCATCTCCCTGGAAGCCCCCTTCGAGAAGATCCTGCGCGCCAACATCGAGGGCACGTATCACCTCTACGAGGCCGCCCGCGAGGAAGGCGTGCCGCGGATCGTCTTCGCCTCCAGCAACCACGCCGTGGGCTTCACCCCGCGCCCGGTCGGGGACGACCCGCTCATCCCGGTCGACACCCCGCGCCGTCCCGACACCTACTACGGCCTGTCCAAGGGCTTCGGCGAGGACCTCGCCCAGCTCTACTGGGACCTGCACGGCGTGGAGACCGTCTCCGTCCGCATCGGCTCCTGCTTCCGGGAGCCGACGTCGGTGCGCATGCTCTCGGTCTGGATGAGCCCGGAGGACGGCGCCCGGCTCTTCCACGCCGCCCTCACCGCCGAGGGCGTCGGGCACACCGTCGTCTACGGCAGCTCGGCCAACACCCGACTGTGGTGGGACCTGTCCTCGGCGCGGGCGCTGGGGTACGAGCCGCGGGACGACTCCGAGCCCTTCGCCGCGAAGCTCATCGCGGAACAAGGCGAACTCGACCCCGCGAACCCGGACCACGCCCACCTCGGCGGCCACTTCACCACGCACCCGCCCATCTGGCCCCACTGACCGGGGCGGCGCCCACCGGCCGCGTCCGACCCAGCCGTCGACCTGCTGGATCCGGGCGGTGAGATGGGCGGAGGTCGCCGACCCCGGCCGCCGCCGCCTCGCCGGTCAGGCCGCCGGGACGGCCGGCGCCGATCCGGAGCCCAGCCGGGCGACCGCCTCGTCCAGGACGTCGCCCCGGCCGTCCGATCGGCACGACCTGATCCCCGTCGCGGACGAGGGCCTCCGCGACGGCCGGGCCGATCCCCGTACCGCGGCCGCTGACGGCCACGATGCGTGATACGTGAAAACGCCGTTCGGTAATGGAACCGTAAACCCGGAACGATCGTTAAGCGGAACATGACCGCAATGACACCCGGCTCGAACATCCCGCTCTCCGCGGGGCGCGTGGCAGTGGAGGTATCCGCGCCCGTGCGGCTTGATGTGTCGGGCCTGCTGATCGCCGCCAACGGCAAGGTGCGCTCCGACGACGACTTCGTCTTCTACAACCAGCCCACCGGGCCGGGCGTGACCTACCGGTCCGGCGGTGGCACCTCCCCCGACGCGATCACGGTGGACACGGCAGCCGTGCCGGCCGACATCGAGAAGATCGTCGTCACGGCGAGTCCCGACGCGCCGGGGGCGACCTTCGCGGGCACCGAGCCCACGGCGACGATCCGTGACGCCGGCAGCGGCAGCGTCATCGCGACCTTCACCCCGTCCGCCCTGACCAACGAGACCGCCCTGGTCGTGGTCGAGATCTACCGCCGCGCCGGCGTCTGGAAGGCCCGCGCGGTCGGCCAGGGGTACGCGAACGGGCTGGCGGGCATCGCCACCGACTTCGGCGTCTCCGTCGACGAGCCCGCGGCCGCCGCCCCGCAGGCGGCACCCCAGGCACCGCCCATGGCTCCCCCGCCGCCCGCTCCCCCGGCCGCCGCCATGACGCCCCCGGCCGCACCCCCGGCGCCGCCCGCACCGCCGGCCGCACCCCCTGCTCCCCCGGTCGGCACCGGCAAGATCAACCTGGACAAGGGCCGGGTCAACCTCCAGAAGAACCAGACGGTCTCCCTGGTCAAGGGCGGCAAGCCGCTGATGACCTCGGTCCGCATGGGCCTCGGCTGGGAGCCCGCGTACCGCGGCAAGGACATCGACCTGGACGCCTCGGTCATCGCGTACGGGCCGCAGCGCAACCACATCGAGTCCTGCTACTTCGGCCGGCTCACGATCCTGGGCGGCGCGATCCAGCACTCCGGTGACAACCTCACCGGCGAGGGCGCGGGCGACGACGAGGTCATCACCGTCCACCTCGGCGGACTGCCGCCCGAGGTCACCGGGCTGGTCTTCACGGTGAACTCCTTCTCGGGCCAGAAGTTCAACCAGGTCGCCAAGGCCTACTGCCGCCTGATGGACGGCGCGACGGGCGAGGAGCTGGTGCGCTTCGACCTCACCGGCGCCGAACCCCGCACGGGCGTGATGATGGCCAAGTTCATCCGCCAGTTCTCCGGCGAGTGGGAGATGACGGCGATGGGCGACTTCGTCGACTCCCGCACCGTGAAGGGCATGGTCAAGCCCGCCGCGCAGGCCCTCTGAGCGACACGGGCGCGCCCGGTGGTCCGTGCGGAGGCACGGACCACCGGGCGCGAGTGGTGCGGTCGGGGCTCAGCAGGCGCCGCCGTGGCCCTGGCGGCGCCAGGGGCCGGTGATGGCCACCATGATGCCGGGCACCTGGATGTTGGCGAAGAGCGTCTTGCCGTCGGGCGAGAAGGTCACACCGGTGAACTCGCTGTACTCCGGCTCCTCCGCGGTGCCGATGTTCAGCTCGTTGCGGGCGATCGGGTAGGTGCGGCCGTCGCCGAGCGCGCCGAAGAGGTGCTGCTGGCCCTCGCCGTCCTCGGCGATGACCAGGCCGCCGTAGGGCGAGACGGTGATGTTGTCCGGGCCGTCGAAGGCGCCGTCGACCGACGGGTCGGGGTTGACGCCCAGCAGGACCTTGAGGGTCAGGGTGCGGCGCTTGGGGTCGTAGAACCACACGGCACCGTCGTGCGACGCGCCCGGGCTCTCCTCGCGGGCGTAGGAGGAGACGACGTACACGCCGCCGTCACCCCACCACATGCCCTCCAGCTTGCGCGCGCGGGTGACCTCGCCGGCCGCGAACTGCTTGCGCACGGAGACGGCCTTGGCGTCGCGGTCCGGGACGTCCACCCAGTCCACGCCGTAGACCGTGCCGATCTTCGTCGCGCGGGACAGGTCGTCGACGAACTTGCCGCCGGAGTCGAAGCACTTGAAGGCCTGCAGCACGCCCGCGTCGTCCTTGAGGCCGCGCAGCCTCCCGCGGCCGTGGTGGAAGCCGGCCGGCGGGGTCCAGCGGAAGAAGAGCCCGTTGGGGTTGGAGGCGTCCTCGGTCAGGAAGAGGTGGCCGCGCTTGGGGTCGACGACGACCGCCTCGTGCGCGTAGCGGCCCAGGGCCTTGATCGGCTTGGGGTCGCGGTTGGCCTTGCGGTCGTACGGGTCGACCTCGAAGACATAGCCGTGGTCCTTGAGGAAGCCGTTCTTGCCGGCCTTGTCCTCGGTCTCCTCGCAGGTCAGCCAGGTGCCCCACGGGGTGCGGCCGCCCGCGCAGTTGGTGGCGGTGCCGGCGACGCCGACCCACTCCACGACGTGCCCGCCGTGCTGGGCGACCTCGACGATGGTCACCCCGCCGGCCGCGCCGGAGTCGTAGACCAGGCCCTCGGTCAGCGGCACCGGGTGCGGCCAGTCGGCGCGGGCGCCGGCCAGTTCGTGGTTGTTGGCGAGCAGCGTGGCGCCGCGCAGGCCCTCGAAGGTGGCCGTGCCGTCGTGGTTGGAGGGGGTCGACTCGCCGGACTCCAGCTTGGTGACGCCGGTCCGCGTGATGACGCGGTAGGAGAAGCCCTTGGGGAGGGCGAGCACGCCCTTGGGGTCCGGGATCAGCTCGCCGTAGCCCAGCTGGGCGTGGTGCCGGGAGGCGCCCGCCGCCGCGGCGGTCGCCGGAGCCTCGGCGGCGAGGGCGCCCGGCGCGGTGGCGAGGACGTCCACGGTTCCGGCCAGCGCGACTCCCGCGCCGGTGATCGCCGTACGCTTGGCGAAGTCTCTGCGGGTGAGCGGCATCGTCTACTCCTGGGGCAACAAGGTCACTGCTCTGGCGCAGTCACGCTCCCGCCCCATGGCGAACACGAGTTGAACTGAGCGGGACATTCCGCCGCCCATTCCCTGAGGCGTTCGGGCCCCGTCCCCGGCCCGCGGGCCGGGTCGGACGCCGCCGGCCGGGTCAGGGCGCCGTGGGTCCCGCCGAGCGGGCCTTGAAGGCGGCCTTGCGCGCCTCCTTGGCCAGCCGCTTGTCGGGGTGGATGCGGCCCATGGCCTCCAGGACGTCGGCGGTGGCCGGGTGGTCCACCCGCCAGGCCGCGGCGAAGAACCCGTCGTGCCGGGCGACGAGGTCGGTGACCAGCTCGCGCAGCAACTCCGGGTCGTCGTCGGCGTCCAGCTGGGCGGCGATGGTGTCGACGGTGAGCCAGAAGATCATGTCCTCGTCGGGCGCGGGGACGTCCGCGGCGCCGCGTTCCGTCAGCCAGACCCGCGCCAGCCCGCCGAGCTGGCGGTCGGCGAGCACCTCGCGCAGGGCCGGCTCCGCCTCGTCACCGAGCAGGCTCAGGGTCTGCTGGGCCACGAGCCGCCGTCCGGGCGCGTTGCGGTCCTCGCCGCGGGCCGCCTCCAGCAGCTCGCGGGCCGCCTCGTACGCCTTGCGGTTGCCCAGCCACGCGTCGGCCTCCCGGCGGGCGATCTGGTCCGGGTACTCGAACAGCGCCTCCAGGAGGACGGCGGCGGGCTGTCCGGCCAGATCCCCGGCGGCCGGGGCCCGCATGCCGGCGTCGATCATCCGGGACCGTACGCCGTAGAGACCCAGCGGGGTCAGCCGGACCAGCCCGTAGCGGGAGACCTCCTCGGGCCCGATCTCCTGCGGGAGGGCCGCGGCGCTCTCGGGGGGCCCGGCGTCCTCGGACTCGGCCTCCTCGATCAGCGCCTCGTCGAGCGGCTGGTACTCCAGCAGCCCGGTCGTGGTAAGCAGCCGGAAGTGGTCGTCCAGGCGCATCATCACCTCGGTGACGTCCTCCAGCAGGGCGTCGCTCGGCTCCTCCACGTCCTCGGGGACGACGAGAGAGGCGGCGAGGACCGGCAGCGGTACGGCGTCCTTGGTGTCGCCGGAACCGGAGTCCTCCATGGCGGTGAAGAGGTAGAGGTTGGCGAGCGCGCCGTCGAGGAACTCCGCCTCCTCCTCCGGGTCCCAGTCCAGGGTGCTCAGATCGACCTCGCCGTCCGGGCCCAGCTCCTCCATCAGACCGTCGAGGTCGGGGGTCGCGGCCTCGGCCAGCGCGGTGTCCACGGCGGCGAGCCACAGCTCCAGCACGTCGCGGGGCGCGCCGCCCTCCAGCCGCCTCAGTGCCTCGCCGGGCACGGCGCGCCCGGCGGGCTCGTCCAGGGCGACGCTGCCGGCGCCGGGGCCCTCGTCCGCCGTGGCCTCGTCGGCGTCCTCGATGTCCAGGTCGACCAGTCCCGCGTCCACGGCCACGCCCCAGGCCTGTGCCGTCTCCGCCGGGCCGTCCGGTTGCCCCTCCAGACCCAGCTCGCGCACCGCGCGCACGGCGTCGTCGGCGGTCAGTTCCCCCATCGCGTCCACGGTCACGTGGGGCGCGGACCAGCGGGCAAGGCGTACCGCGCGGTCGAGGAGCGGTACGGCGAGTGCGAGCCGCGCCAGCTCCTCCTCGGGCAGCAGCCTCACCGGCGGCAGGTCGAGGCGGTCAGCGGCCATGGCGGGGTCTCCAATGCAGCGGTATGCGGGGGGCGCGTGAACGCGCAGCACCAGCCTAGACGCGTCCGGGCCCCGTGGGCGCGCTTCGGCTTTCCGTCACCCGCCGTTACCGCAACTGACGCGTGCGCCGTCGGCATTGGCGGTGGCACGCGGGCTCCGCGCGATGGGATCGGCGGTCGCACCCGTCAGCGGTGTCACTCCCGTCCCACCCCCGGAAACGGGCAGCGGTCCGCCGCCCTCGCGGAGCACGGGTCCCGGGAAGCACCGGCGCTTCCCGGGGCGCGCGACGGACTCCCGCGCGCCCCCACGACGGCGCCCGGGCGGCCGCGGAGCGACCGAAAGGATCCCCGCCACGACGACGAGCGAGGCGGATCCGGCGCGCGAGGCACTCGACCGGCACGTCCGGGGATTCCTCGTCGGCCACCCGGTGGGCACGGCGTCGCACGACCTGAGCGACGGACGGCGCGGCACGGTCCCGGACCTGCGCGTCATCGAGGTCGGCCCGGGCCGCGCGGCGGCGTCACCGCCCGGGCCGCCCGGCGAGCGGCTCCACCACCGGACCGAGCGGAACCGGCGACAGGCTCTTCCCGCCCACGGCCGGTATGACGATCCGACAACCTCCCTAAGATGGCCCGGTGACGACGGACACCGCTACGCCGGACCGCACCGACGACGCCGGCGACTCCCGGGCGGCGACCGCGCCCTCCGACTGGCCACTGCGACTGCGCCGGTTCGGCCACACCGCACGCCCCCGCACCGACACCCGCGAGCGGCTGGTCCCGCCCTTCCCGGAGCCGGGGACCCGGATCTGGCGGACGGTGGGCCTCGGCCCGGTGCGGGCGCAACGCGCCGCACGGGCCACGGGCTGGCTCGGCCCCCTCCTGATCGCCCTCTTCGCCGGTGTCCTGCGCTTCGTGCACCTCGGCAGCCCGCACCGCGTCGTCTTCGACGAGACGTTCTACGCCAAGGACGCCTGGTCCCTGCTGCGGTTCGGCTACGAGGGCACCTGGCCCGACAGCAAGGTCGCCGATCCCCAGATCCTCGCGGACCCCCAGGTCGTACCCCTCTCCGAGACCGGTCACTTCATGGCCCACCCGCCGATGGGCAAGTGGGTCATCGCCCTCGGCGAGTGGATGTTCGGCCTGAACCCGGTCGGCTGGCGCTTCATGGTGGCCGTGCTCGGCACCCTCTCGGTGCTGATGCTGTGCCGCATCGGGCGCCGGCTCTTCCGCTCCACGGCCCTGGGGTGCCTGGCCGGCGGGCTGATGGCGGTGGACGGGCTGCACTTCGTGTTGAGCCGCGCCGCCCTGCTCGACGTCATCGTCATGTTCTTCGTACTGGCGGCGTTCGGCTGCCTGCTCGTCGACCGCGACCGCGCGCGGGCCCGGCTCGCGGCCGCCCTCCCGGTGGACGGCGACGGCTTCGCCGGCCCCGACGCGTACACCGCCGCCCGGGCCGGCACCGGCCTGCGACCCTGGCGGCTCGCGGCCGGCGCGCTCCTCGGCCTCGCCTCGGCCGTCAAGTGGAACGGCCTGTACTTCCTGGTCTTCTTCCTGCTGATGACCGTGCTCTGGGACGTCGGCGCCCGCCGCCTGGCCGGGGCCCGCCGCCCGTACGTCTCGGTGCTCCGCCGGGACCTCGGCTGGTCGTTCCTGTCCCTCGTGCCGGTCGCCCTGCTGACGTACCTGACGACATGGACCGGCTGGTTCCTCACCGACGACGGCTACGGCCGGCACTGGGCGGACGGCCGCGGCGGCACGTGGTCGTGGATCCCGGCGCCGCTGCGCAGCCTGTGGCACTACGAGTACGGGGTCTACCAGTTCAACATCGGCCTGGAGGATCCGCACAGGTACCAGTCCAACCCCTGGAGCTGGCTGGTCCTCGGCCGGCCCGTGTCCTTCTTCTACGAATCCCCCAAGCCGGGGCAGGACGGCTGCCGCGCCGCCGAGGGCTGCTCACGGGAGATCCTCGCCCTCGGCACGCCCCTGCTCTGGTGGGCGGCCTGCTTCGCCCTCGCCTATGTCCTCTACCGCTGGGCCCTGCGCCGCGACTGGCGCGCCGGTGCCGTCCTGTGCGGGGTCGCGGCCGGCTACCTGCCGTGGTTCAACTACCAAGACCGCACGATCTTCTCGTTCTACGCCGTCGTCTTCCTCCCGTACCTCTGCCTGGCCCTCGCCATGGGGCTCGGCGCCCTCCTCGGCCCGCCGGGCGCGTCCGAACGCCGTCGGGCCTACGGGGCGGTGGCCTCGGGCGTCCTCGTCCTGCTGATCGTCTGGAACTTCATCTACTTCTTCCCGATCTACACCGGCCGGACGATCCCCTACTCCGGCTGGCAGGCCAGGATGTGGTTCGACACCTGGATCTAGGCCAGGCCTGACAAAGACCGAGGTCCCCGAGTTCCTCGTGCAGGCCGGCGCGCGGGTGGTCGGCGGGGACCGGGAGGACGCCGCGCGCACCGGCCGGTCCGGTGCCGCCGTCGGCGCGCGCGGATCCGCCGCCCCGCGCCCGCCGGCCCCGGAAGAGCCACGCGCCGACCAGCCCGCCGGGCGTTCCCGGCACGGCGACGGTGAGCATGCAGGCGAACGCGGCCGCCATGACGACGCCGATGAGCGTGTCGATCAGGTGCCGATCGAAGAGCCCGCGCATCACGACACAGCCGGAGTAGCCGAGGATCGGACCACTGGCGCCGGACCCCCGACCGACAACCCCGCGAGGCCGCGCGGATACTGGGGGTCTCGTCGGCGCCGACCCCGGGGAGGGGCTGTGGCAGACATCAGCTTCGGGATCTTCGTCCTTCTCTTCATGACAGCGGTGAGCCTGTTCTCCGTACGGGCGGCGTGGCTCCACTGGACCGGCTCGGAGCGCGCGCCCGCCATGCGAACGTACCGGTACACGAGGAACCCGTCGGTCATCCGCGGGCACGAGCGCGGCGTCGTCGCCCTCGCGGCCTGGCTGGTGTGCATGACGATCGGCATCGTCGCCTCCGCCGCGGCCTCGGGCGGGGCGGGCCCCTCTGTCGAGGCCGTCGGCGCGTTCTTCGTACTGGGCTCGTTCCCGTTGCTGATGCTGCACGCCACGATCGCGTGGTTCAACCGGCCCAAGTTCCTGGTGCCACCCCACCGGCGGGGCGAGACGGGCTCGGTGACCGAGTGGTGGCGGCACCGCCGGGACCTCCGTGCGGCGCTCAGGGAGGCCGCGCGACGCGATACCCAAAGGCAGCGTCCGGTGGACCCGCCGAATCCGGCATGACCCATGACGATCACGAAAACGTCCCCGCCCCCTCGTCCCGCAAGAGATCATGAGCGCATGGCGCACATACGATCGGCCCTGCCGCCCCTGCTGCTGTCAGGGGTGCTGGCGCTGTCCGCTTGCGGAACGCAGTCCGCGGACGCGCCCGCGCTGGACAGCAGGGCCCGGGCCCTGGGCATCGAACCCGCCATGGTCTACGTCACCGACGTACCCGGCTACAGCGTCGCCCTCCAGTCCGTCGGCGTCATCGGCGACCACGGCTTCGGCGCCTCCTACACCGGGCCGGACGGAGGAACGATCGAACTCCGGGTCGACGAGCGCGCTTACGCCGGTCCCGTCGGCTGCGAGGACAGCGCCGGCAAAGCGGGCACCGATCAGGCGACGTGCGAGCAGGAGGGGAACCACTGGTACCGGGCGACGGGTACCTCGCACTCCTATGTGCTCGAGGACGCGGACCGCGTGATCCGGTTGTCCGCGGACACGGGCACGGTGAGCCGCGACGTCCTGCGGCAGGCCGCGGACCACGTCCACCGGGCCTCCGGTGGGGAGGCGGCCGATGTCCTGCCCTCGGAAGACGGGGGCGGCCAGGACCAGCCCCAGCGTGGCGACCTCCCGACGACGGGCGACGGCGCCCCGCGGGATCCGGCGGGTCTCTTCGCGGGCACCAGTGGCTGAACGGCCGGAAGAGGCGGCGATGTTCGAGCGCACGCGCTCGGCGAAGGGGGTGGACAGGCCATGTGGACCCCGGTTGCCGAGGTAGGTCCGTACCTTCTGTTCTTCGGTGTGCTGGCGGCTCTCGGTGGAATGGTGGCCGCGAACGTCAGAGGGGTCGCCGACTGGATTTTCGACCGATCCCGCCACTATGTGTTCGGAGCCGACGCGACGTCACCAGGCGTCCTGCGGGCGATAGGGGCCTTCTTTTTCGTCTTCGGCCTGTTCGGCACCGCCGTCAAGTTGGCGGAACTCTTTTCCTGACCTTTCCGGGAAATCCCGCCCGTACAGCCGACGTTCGCGGCCCGCGCGCCACGCGTACGCTGCGCGCAGGCGATCGAGCGCCGCCCCGTCCGCGTGGATCCGGGTGATCATGCCCCTGAATCGACGCGTATGCCCCTACGGTCCGGTCCCTCACCTTTGCACACCAAGAACATCGAGGGGCCCATTAGCGCTGCTCTTCTGCCTTCGCGACTGCGAACGACCCAGCGGCGGGGACCATGCACACGGCGACATCCGTTTCCTCGCCCGCCGCCAGACCCGCCTCGCAGAGTCGGCCGCCTTTCTCGCGCAGGTCGAGGTAGAAGCGCGTGGCCTTGCCGTCCTGCTTCAGGCCGTGGATGCGCTCGTCGATGTAGCCGAGGCCGTTCAGGACCTTCCGGACCTTGGCGGGGGTGGGCTCCGAGACCGTCTGCAGCGCCTGGATGATGCGCTGTTCGTGCTGGACGCTCGCGCACCGATCGCGTTCGTTCAACTTCGTCTGGAGTTCCGTGGGGGCGGCGGGCACAATCGGGTCGGTCGGGGGAGTCTCGCCAGGGGCGAGGCTTTCCTCCCCCACCGGACCGGTCGGCATCTTGGTGGTCGGTCCCGACGGGTCCGCGTCGGTCCAAGAACACACCTGTGCAAGCTCGTCGAGCATCGACGCGAACGCCGCCTGCTCGGACGACGGCTGCGTGGCACTCACCTTGGGGTCGGGGCCGCTGCCCGACTCACCCTGTGTGCCGCCGCCACTCAGCCTGTCACCTCCGCAGCCGGTGAGCGCCAGGGCCGCGAGGGCGGCAGCCGCGAGGCCGCGCCGGGGGTGGGCGAACGTGCTGATGGATGGGCGGATACGTGTCATGCGCAGAACCTACGGCCGGCACCCCGCGCTCCGAATGAGTACGCGTACTCAAACACAGCGCACTCGCGCTCAGAAGCCGGCAGGCTTCCCCGCTTGCACGAAGACGAGCACACATCTTTTGTTGATGGCTTGTGAAGATGATCGGACTTGACCTACTGCCCGAACCGATCAGCGCACGGCCGTTTTCCGCGAGCCCTTGGTCACCCACACGTAGCCCGCCAGACCAAGCGAGACGCGAGCCATGAAATCCGCCCACAATTGCATGAACTCGCCGACATTCTCCGCCTGCAGGGTCAACCACAAGACCAAGGCCGTGAGAATTCCCGCCATCGCCAAGGCCGATGCATAGACAACCGACGGCCCACGGTTCCGGCCGAACCTCGTGCCCAGCACACCCGATGGAATCTGCACGAGCGTGTGAATGACCACGCAGTGGAACAACATCACCGCGAAGATCGCGAATGGGGGTGTGTCCGCCGAAGGGTCGCTACTTGGGGCCGCGCCGTAGGCATCGAGAGCCCAGGCCGGAGGGATCACGTAGGTGAGCAGCAAGATCACACCACTCAGATGCATGGCGCCGAGGTGACGTGCCGCCCGGTGAGGACCTCCTGATGACGCGCCGTCCGGTCCGAACGGGCGGGTCGTGCCGGTCATCACGTAACCCCCTGGTGTCTGCTACCGCCACCCCATCTGTGCGGCACGGTACAGCCGCGGTGGTCGGACCGCTGCCGGGGTGATGACATCCACGTGGACGGACACCGGCGACTCCCGGCGCTCCCCATGCGACCCCGACGATCTGTGGGGCTGGGACACTCGGCGTGAACAAGGGCTGGGCAGTCGAACCGACAAGGCAGAAGTCCCCCACAGCACACGAGCGCCCTCCCGGGCCGTCCTGGGGCCGTGGAAGGGCGCTCGGCGATGACCGGCGCCGACGAGCGCCGACAACTCGGCGGCAGGTCAGGGCACCGGCCGTGCAGGCGGCCGCAAACCGCGGCCGCCGAAGGTCAGTTGTGGCTGTGCAGGATCTCGTTCAGCCCGCCCCACGAGCCCGTGCGCTGGAGGACCTCGACCGTGCCGCTGATGGAGTTGCGGCGGAAGAGGAGGTTGTTCGCGCCGGAGAGCTCCTTGGCCTTGACGATGGTCTCGTCGGGGAGGGAGACCCGGGTGCCCGCCGTGACGTAGAGACCCGCCTCGACGACGCAGTCGTCGCCGAGCGAGATGCCGATGCCGGCCTCGGCCCCGAGAAGGCAGCGCTCGCCGATGGAGACGACGGTCTTGCCACCCCCCGAGAGGGTGCCCATGATCGAGGCGCCGCCGCCGATGTCGGAGCCGTCGCCGACGATGACGCCCTGGCTGATGCGGCCCTCGACCATGGAGGTGCCCAGCGTGCCGGCGTTGAAGTTGCAGAAGCCCTCGTGCATGACGGTCGTACCGGACGCCAGGTGGGCGCCGAGGCGGACGCGGTCGGCGTCGGCGATGCGGACCCCGGCGGGGACGACGTAGTCCGTCATGCGCGGGAACTTGTCCACGCCGTAGACCGACAGGTGGAGGCCCTCCGCGCGGGCGGCGAGGCGGGCGCGTTCGATGCCGCCGGCGGGAACGGGGCCGAGGGAGGTCCACGCCACGTTGGCCAGGAGGCCGAAGATGCCTTCCAGGTTCTGGCCGTTGGGCTTGACCAGGCGGTGGCTCAGCAGGTGCAGACGCAGATACGCGTCGTGCGCGTCGAGCGGCTTGTCGTCGGTCGAGGCGATGACGGTCCGGACGGCGACGACCTCGACCCCGCGGCGCGGGTCCGGTCCCAGGGCCTTGGGCGCGGCCGCGCCCAGCAGCTCGGCGGCCTGCTCGGCACTGAGCCGTTCGGTCCCGGCGGGGCCGGGCGCCGCCACGAGCTCGGGCGCGGGGAACCAGGTGTCGAGGACGGTGCCGTCGTCGGCGATCGTGGCGAGGCCTGCGGCGACGGCACCGGTGGCGCGGGAGGTGGCGGTCGTTTCAGTCATGTGTCGAACGCTAGTCGCTGGGCCCCGCGCTTGCCCAACCGGCCCGCCATGCGGACCGGGCGCCCACCCGCCGCCGGCTCCGCCTCCTGCGCCCCGTCAGCCGCCTCAACCGCCTCCCCCTCCCCCGTCGCACGCTCGGCGGAGGCCGCCGCACCCGCCGCGCCCGCCACACCCGCCGCCACACCCGCCCCCTCCACCGCGGCCGGCCCGCCCGCCCCACCCAACCCGGCGCCGTCCCGCCCGGCGCCGAACCGCCCGCGCGCGGCCACCAGCAGCACCGTCCCGCTGACCGCGGCCAGCACCGCGCAGACCGGCCAGAGCGCGCCGGGCGCGGTGTCGTACAGGGCGCCGCCGAGGGGCGGCGCGAGGACGGTGCCGCTGACCGAGGCCCCGGCGTACAAGGACTGGAAGCGGCCCTGCAGATGGTCCGGGGCCTGGTCGGCGACATAGGCGGTGGCGGTGGTCTTGTAGAGGATCTCGCCCGCCGTGAGGAGCAGCATCATCGTCACCGCCGTGGCGAGGAACGGGCCGCCGGCCAGGGCGCCGTAGCCCGCGCCGACCAGGACGAGCCCGGTGCCGATGATCGGCAGCGGCGGCCGCTTGCGGAGGGCGACGGCGGCGGGGATCTCCAGGCAGAGGATGACGCCTCCGTTGACGGCGATCAGCCAGCCGTACGCGGCGGTGCCGATGCCGTGGTCGGCGAGCCAGACGGGCAGGGTGGAGTACTGCTGCCGGTAGACGGTGTCGGTGACCAGGATCGCCACCAGCAGCAGCACGACGGCGGGCCGGGCCCGCAGCGCCGCCCACAGCCCGGAACCGCCTGCGGCGCCGGCCCGCGAGGCCCCCCGCCGGGCCCCCTGCGCCGGCAGCGCGCAGGCGGCGTACGCGGCGAAGAGCAGCGTGCCGAGGCCGTCGGCGACGAACAGCCAGGTGTACGAGAAGTGCGCGGCGAGGAGCGCGCCGAGCGGCGGCCCGACGGTGAAGCCCGCGTTGGAGGCGAAGCGGAACACGGCGAAGCCCTGACGGCGGGCGCCCTCGGGAACGGAGACGGCGACGAGCGCGGAGTTGGCGGCGCGCACGGCACCCGCCGCGTACTGCGCGAGCAGCAGGACGGGCAGCAGCGCGGCGGTCGGCAGGGCGGGCAGCAGGACGAGTCCGGCGCCGGAGACGACGGATCCGGTGAGCAGGACGCGGCGGTGCCCGAAACGGTCGCCGAACCAGCCGCCGGTGAAGTTGCCGGCGACCAGGCCCACCCCGCCGGTGCCGGCGATCAGTCCCGCCTCCGGTACGGGCAGGCCCCGTACCGCGGTCAGCCAGACGAAGAGATAGACGAACGTGAAGCTCACGACCGCGTTCGTGAACACCCCCGCGGCCAGCAGCCAGACGACCCTGGGCACCTCGCGCATGTCCGCATCCCCCTCAGGACCTAGTGAGTTCCTTTTGGGAACCCACTCGTGGCTGGCAGGATAGCGGCATGGCCCGCCGTACACAGCTAGGTGACGCGAACTGCTCCATCGCCCAGGCCCTCGACGTGGTCGGCGACTGGTGGACGCTGCTGATCGTGCGGGACACGGCCCGCGGCGTGCACCGCTTCGACGACCTGCACCGTGAACTCGGCATGTCCCGCAAGGTGCTGGCCGAACGGCTGCGCCTGCTGGTCGACGCGGACGTGCTGACCCGGGAGCCCTACCAGGAGCGGCCGGTCCGGTACGCGTACCGGCTGACGCCGCGCGGCCGGGCGCTGCTGCCGGTGCTGATCGCCCTCCAGGACTGGGGAGACCAGTGGGTGCTGGGCGACGGCTCGACGACCGGCACCACGGCGGAGGGGTCGCGGGAGGCGGAGCGGGTGCACGCGCTGACGGGCACGCGCGTGCCCGAACTGCTGCTCCCCGCGGGCCCCGGCGGCGAGTTCCGCGACCCGGTGTCCGCGGAGCGGCCCTTCACGGTGCTCTACTGCTTCCCCGGCGCCTACGCGCTGCCCGCGTCCTACCCGCCGGGCTGGGGCGACATCCCGGGAGCGGCGGGATGCACGCTGGAGTCGTGCACCTTCCGGGACCGGCTGGCGGAGTTCACCGCGGCGGACGCGGCCGTGCACGGGGTGAGCGCCCAGCGCCCGGACGAGCAGGCGGAGTTCGCCGCGCGGGAGCGGTTGTCCTTCCCGCTGCTGTCGGACGCGGAGCTGACCCTGACGGCGGCGCTGCGCCTGCCGACCTTCCGTGCCGGGGGAGCGGTGCGGCTGAAGCGCCTGACGCTGGTGGTCGGCGCGGACCGGGTGATCCGGCGGGTGTTCTACCCGGTCACCGACATCACGGCGAGCGTGGCGGCGGCGCTGGACGCCGTCAGGACTGCGTCGCGGCCCTGACCGCGTCGGGCTCGGCGGCCGCGTCCCGCACACCCGGCAGCCGCCGGGCGCCGAGCACCGCCGCGCCGGCCACGACGCCGAGGACGGCGCACAGCGGCCACAGCGCGCCCGGCGCGGTCTCGTAGAGGACGCCGCCCAGCGGCGCGGCGAGCACCACGCCGCTGATGGAGGCGCCGGCGTACATGCTCTGGAAGCGGCCCTGCAGGTGGTCGGGGGCGTTGTCCGCGACGTAGGCGGTGGACGGCGACTTGTAGAGGATGTCGCCCACGGTCAGCAGGATCATCATCCCGACGGCGGCGGCGATGTACCAGCCGTCCGCCGACAGCACGGCGAAGCCGAGCCCGACCAGGATCATGCCGAGGCCGATGATCGGCAGCGGGGCGCGCCGGCGCAGGGCCACGGTGACCGGGAGTTCGAGGAGGATGACCAGGGCGCCGTTGATGGCGATGAGGGCGCCGTAGACGCCGGTGCCGATGCCGTGGTCCTTCAGGTACACGGGCAGGGTGGAGTACTGCTGGCGGTAGATGGTGTCGGCGATCAGGATCGCGACGAGCAGCACCAGCACGGCGGGCCGGGCGCGCAGCGCGGTCCACAGGCCGGGGGCGTCGGGCGAAGGGCCGCTCTTGGGCCGGTGGTTGCCGTTGGCGGGCAGGATGAAATGCGCGTAGACCCCGAAGAAGAGCATGCCGACGCCGTCTGCGACGAACAGCCAGTCGTACGAGACGGTGGTGGCGATCAGCGCGCCGAGCGGCGGGCCGACGGTGACACCGAGGTTGGCCATGAAGCGCAGCAGGGCGAAGCCCTGGCGGCGCGAGCCCTCCGGCACGGAGAAGGCGATGAGCGCGGAGTTGGACGCGCGGGTGACGCCGGTGGCGTACTGGGCGACCGGGAAGACCACCGCGAGGGCAGCGGTCGGCGTGAGCGGGAGGGCCGCCAGCCCGAGGCCCGACACGACCATGCCGGTGATGAGGGTGCGGCGGTGCCCGAACCGGTCGCCGAACCAGCCGCCGGTGAAGTTGCCGGCGACCATGCCGATCCCGCCCACACCCGCGATGAGTCCCGCCTGCGAGGTGCTGAGCCCACGGGGTCCGGTCAGGTAGACGAAGAGGTAGACGAAGGTGAAGCTCACCGCCGCCACGAAGAACATGCCGGTGGCGAGGAGCCACACCACCTTCGGTATGTCCTTCATCGCCTGTTTCATACTGGCCTCCGATCGACGCTCTACAAGAATCGATCACGTGAAGGCGTGAATGCGGCGCGTGAGGATGCCGGATCAGGTCGCGGCCGGTATAGGTCAGCAGTCTGGGCCGGGTTTGCCGATGATCCGCGCGAAGACCTCGCGGGCCTCCCCCCGGTCGACGTCCCGGCCGGTCAGCAGGGCCTGCAGGCACATCCCGTCGGTGAGGGCGGCCAGGGCCCGGGCGGTGACCGGGTCGGTCCAGCGGGCGAGGAGGGCGGCCATGTGGTCCACCCACTCCGCGGCGACCGGACGTACGGCCTCGTGGCGAAGGGCGGCGAGATAGAGCTCGTACTCCAACTGCGCACGGGGACGGTCCCGGGAGACCGTCTCCTCGACGAACCGGGCCAGTTCCGCGGCGAGGTCGCCGCCGGGCGAACCGAGCAGGGCGCGCTCCTCGACCTCCCGGAAGAAGGTCTCGTTGCACTGCCGCAGCGCGGCCACCAGGAGGTCGTCGAGGGTGGCGAAGTGGTACGTGGTCGAGCCGAGCGGGACGTCCGCCGCGGCGGCCACCGCCCGGTGGCCGAGCCCCGCGATCCCCCGCTCGCCGACCACGCGGATCGCGGCGTCGATGATGCGCTGCCGCCGTTCGGGGTCGTACCGGCGGGCCATCAGTGGGTGCCGCCGAGGTTGAGGACGACCACCCCGGCGATGACGAGGAGGATCCCGGTCAGCTTGGCGGCGGTGGCCGCCTCGCCGAGGAAGACCATGCCGATGGCGGCGATGGCGGCGGTGCCGACCCCGGCCCAGATCGCGTACGCGGTGCCCACGGACATCGACTTGAGCGTCTGCGCGAGCAGCGCGAAGGCGATCAGATAGCCGACCGCCGTGCCGAGCGAGGGCCACAGCCTCGTGAAGCCCTCGCTGTACTTCATGGACGTCGTCCCCAGCACCTCGGCGAGTATCGCCCCGCCCAGCAATGCGTATGCCATGCGTACAAGCGTACACATCGATGTGTACGTCCGTACACATAGCTGCCGGCGGCATGGCCGCTCGTGTGCGGAGGACCCGCGGACCGCGGACCCGGGTGGGCGCGCGAACGGAAACGACCGCGGGACGCGGCTCCCGGTCGGAGCGGCGTCCCGCGGTCGTGATCGTGGCGGCGCGAGGATCAGACGTTGAAGCCGAGCGCGCGGAGCTGCTCGCGGCCCTCGTCGGTGATCTTGTCGGGGCCCCACGGCGGCATCCAGACCCAGTTGATCTTCAGGTCGTTGACGATGCCGTCGGTGGCCGACTTGGCCTGGTCCTCGATGACGTCGGTCAGCGGGCAGGCCGCCGACGTGAGCGTCATGTCGAGGGTGACGACGTTGGTGTCGTCGATGTGGATGCCGTAGATCAGGCCGAGGTTGACGACGTCGATGCCCAGTTCGGGGTCGACGACGTCGTAGAGGGCCTCGCGGATCTCCTCCTCGCTCGCCGGCTTCGTCGTCGTCACTTCTGCGTTCTCGCTCATGCGGACTCCCTGACCGCGCCATCGCCCAGCGCCTGGGCGGTGGCGTCCTTCCACGCCATCCAGCTCAGCAGCGCGCACTTGACGCGCGCCGGGTACTTGGAGACGCCGGCGAACGCGACCGCGTCCTCCAGCACGTCCTCCATCGCGTCGTCGGGCTCCAGCTTGCCCTTGGACTGCATCAGCTCCAGGAAGACCTCCTGGACCTTCACGGCCTCGTCGACCTGGCGGCCGACGAGCAGTTCGTTGAGCACGGAGGCGCTGGCCTGGCTGATGGAACAGCCCTGACCCTCGTAGCTGATGTCCTCGATGGACGTGCCGTCGAGCTTCACGCGCAACGTGATCTCGTCACCGCACGTCGGGTTGACGTGGTGCACCTCGACATCGCCGTCGCGCAGGCCCCGGCCGTGCGGGTTCTTGTAGTGGTCCAGGATGACTTCCTGGTACATCGAATCCAGCTTCACAGGCTTCGCCGTCCGTCCGTCCTCAGCCGAAGAAGTTCCGTACGTGCTCCAGGCCCTCGACCAAGGCGTCGACCTCGGCCGGGGTGGAGTACAGATAGAACGACGCTCGCGTGGTCGCGGGAATTCCGTACCGCAGGCAGACCGGCCGGGCGCAGTGGTGCCCGACGCGCACGGCGATGCCCTGCTCGTCGAGGACCTGGCCCACGTCGTGCGGGTGGATGTCGCCGAGGGTGAAGGAGATCGCGGAGCCGCGGCCCTCGGGGGTGTCCGGTCCGATGATCTTCAGCCCGGGCACCTCCTTCAGCCGGCGCAGCGCGTACTCGGTGATCGCGTGCTCATGCGCGGCGATCTTGTCCATGCCGATGGCGCTGAGGTAGTCCACGGCCGCGCCGAGGCCGACAGCCTGGGCGATCGGGGGCGTACCCGCCTCGAACTTGTGCGGCGCGGGAGCGTAGGTCGACTCGTGCATCGAGACGGTCTCGATCATCTCGCCGCCGCCCAGGAACGGCGGGAGGTCCTCCAGCAGCTCCTGGCGGCCCCACAGCACGCCGATGCCGGTCGGGCCGAGCATCTTGTGGCCGGTGAAGGCCACGAAGTCGGCCTGCAGCGCCTGCACGTCCAGCACCATGTGCGGCGCGGCCTGCGAGGCGTCGATCAGCACCAGGGCGCCGACCTCCTGGGCGCGGCGCACGAGCGCCTCGACCGGGTTGACCGTGCCCAGGATGTTGGAGACGAGCGTGAAGGAGACGATCTTCGTCTTCTCGGTGATGACCTGCTCTATGTTGCTCAGGTCGAGCCGGCCGTCGTCGGTGAGGCCGAACCACTTCAGCTTCGCGCCGGTGCGCTGCGAGAGCAGCTGCCACGGGACGATGTTGGAGTGGTGCTCCATCTCCGTGATGACGATCTCGGTGTCGCTGTCCACGCGGTAGGGCTCGTCGGCCCAGCCCAGCATGTTGGCGACCAGGTTCAGCGACTCCGAGGCGTTCTTGGTGAATATCACCTCGTCACGGCTCGGCGCGTTGATGAAGGCCGCGATCTTGTCGCGGGCGCCCTCGTACAGCGCCGTGGCCTCCTCCGCGAGAGTGTGCACACCGCGGTGGACGTTGGCGTTGTAGCGCTCGTAGTACTCGCTGAGCGCGTCGATGACCTGGCGCGGCTTCTGCGAGGTCGCCGCGTTGTCCAGGTAGACGAGCCTCTTCCCGTCGTGGACCAGTCGGTCCAGCACCGGGAAGTCCTTGCGGATCGCCTCGGTGTCCAGCAGGCCCGGCAGCTGCGGTGTCACGCGGACGCGCCTCCCTTCACATATGCCTCGTAGCCCTCGGCCTCCAGCTTGTCCGCCAGCTCCGGGCCGCCGGACTCGGCGATCCGGCCCGCGGCGAAGACGTGGACGTGGTCGGGCTTGATGTAGCGCAGGATCCGCGTGTAGTGGGTGATCAGCAGGGTGCCGACCTCACCGGTCTCGCGCACCCGGTTGACGCCCTCGGAGACGATGCGCAGCGCGTCGACGTCGAGGCCGGAGTCGGTCTCGTCGAGGATCGCGATCTTCGGCTTGAGCAGCTCGAGCTGGAGGATCTCGTGGCGCTTCTTCTCACCGCCGGAGAAGCCCTCGTTGACGTTGCGCTCGGCGAAGGAGGTGTCCATGTGCAGGCGCTCCATGGCCTCCTTGACCTCCTTCACCCAGGTGCGCAGCTTGGGGGCCTCGCCGCGGATGGCGGTGGCGGAGGTCCGCAGGAAGTTGGAGACCGAGACGCCGGGGACCTCGACCGGGTACTGCATGGCCAGGAAGACACCCGCGCGCGCCCGCTCGTCGACGGACATGGCCAGCACGTCCTCGCCGTCCAGGGTCACGGTGCCACCGGTGACGGTGTACTTCGGGTGCCCGGCGAGAGAGTAGGCGAGGGTCGACTTGCCGGAGCCGTTGGGGCCCATGATGGCGTGGGTCTCGCCCTGCTTCACGGTCAGGTCGACACCGCGGAGGATCTCCCGCGGACCGTTCTCGGCCTCGACGGAGACGTGCAGGTCGTGGATCTCAAGCGTTGCCATGGGTGTCTCAGGACTCCTGGGTGACGGAGACGAGCACATCGTCCCCTTGGATCTGAACGGGGTATACGGGGACGGGCCGCGTCGCGGGCAGCCCGGACGGCTTGCCGGTCCGCAGGTCGAAGGAGGAGCCGTGCAGCCAGCACTCGATCTGGCAGTCCTCCACCTCGCCCTCGGACAGCGAGACGTTCGCGTGCGAGCAGATGTCGTTGATCGCGAACACCTCGCCCTCGGTGAGCACGACCGACACCGGCACGCCGCCGAGCTCGACACGCTTGGGCGTGTCCTCCTCGAGCTCGCTCAGCGCGCAGGCGCGGACGAAGCCTTCAGCGGTGGTCATACGACGGACGCCTCCAGCTCCGCGTCGATCTTCTCCAGCAGGCGTTCCTGCAGGTCGACGACACCGATCTGCTGGATCAGCTCGGCGAAGAAGCCGCGCACGACCAGCCGGCGGGCCTCGTCGGCCGGGATGCCGCGGGCCATCAGGTAGAACAGCTGCTCGTCCTCGAAACGGCCGGTCGCCGAGGCGTGGCCGGCGCCGACGATCTCGCCGGTCTCGATCTCCAGGTTCGGCACCGAGTCGACCCGGGCGCCGTCGGTGAGCACCAGGTTGCGGTTGAGCTCGTAGGTGTCGGTGCCCTCGGCCTCGGCGCGGATCAGCACGTCGCCGATCCAGACCGCGTGCGCGTCCCGGCCCTGCAGCGCGCCCTTGTACGCCACGTTCGACCGGCAGTGCGGGGTGTCGTGGTCGATGAAGAGGCGGTGCTCCTGGTGCTGGCCCTCGTCGGTGAAGTACAGGCCGTAGAGCTCGGCCTCGCCGCCCGGGGCGCCGTAGACGACCCGCGGGTGCAGGCGCACCACGTCGCCGCCGAAGGTGACCACGACGGACTTGAAGGTCGCGTCGCGGCCCACCAGCGCGGTGTGCTGGGCGGCGTGCACCGCGGTGTCGTCCCAGTCCTGGATGGAGACGACGGTGAGCTTGGCGCCGTCGCCGATCAGGAACTCGACGTTGGCCGCGAGCGTGGCGTCGCCGGTGTGGTCGATGACCACGACCGCCTCGGCGAAGGCGCCGACCTCGACGACCTGGTGGCCGAAGGCCACCCCGCCCTGGCCGTGCACGGCGATCCGCACCGGCTCGGTGAGCACCGCGTCCTTGGGGACGGAGATGACGGACGCCTTCTCGAAGGAGCTGTACGCCTGGGCGGCGACCCGGTCCACCGGCTTGCCCGCCTTGCCGACCCGGGCGTCGTCCCGGCCGACGGTCTCGACGGTGACGCCCTCGGGGGCGCTCACCTCGACCTTGACGCCGCCACCGGTCGCGACGGCGGTGCCGTCGTGCAGACCGCGCAGCCGCTCCAGCGGGGTGAAGCGCCACTCCTCCTCGCGGCCGTGCGGCACGGGGAAGTCGGCCACGTCGTAGGACGCGGGCGCGCTGACCCGGGCGTCCCGGGGCTGGCCGACCTGGATGGCGCCTTCGGTGGTGGCACCGGCGGCCGGGATGGTTTCAGCCATGGCTGTCTTACTGCCTCTTTCTGTGTTCGCTCGCCTCCGGGCGCTTGAACCCGGCGCCGACGCTCCTCGACACTGCGCTCCCTCGTTCCTCGGTCGCTTGGTCTCGTCGCTTTCGGCACCGGCGCGCCCTTTGGCTCGCTCACGAGCTTGACGGGGTTGCCGGGGGTGACCCCGGCGGAGGGTGCGGGACCGGCGTCAGCCGACCGCGCCCTCCATCTGCAGCTCGATCAGCCGGTTGAGCTCCAGCGCGTACTCCATGGGCAGCTCGCGCGCGATCGGCTCGACGAAACCGCGGACGATGGTGGCCATCGCCTCGGTCTCCTCCAGACCGCGGCTCATCAGGTAGAAGAGCTGGTCCTCGCTGACCTTGGAGACGGTCGCCTCGTGGCCCATGGACACGTCGTCCTCGCGGACGTCCACGTACGGGTAGGTGTCCGAGCGCGAGATCGTGTCCACCAGCAGCGCGTCGCACAGCACGTTGGACTTGGAGCCGGCGGCACCCTCGCCGATCTCGATCAGGCCGCGGTAGGAGGTGCGGCCACCGCCGCGCGCCACCGACTTGGAGACGATCGAGGAGGAGGTGTTCGGCGCCATGTGCACCATCTTGGCGCCGGCGTCCTGGTGCTGGCCCTCGCCGGCGAAGGCGATCGACAGGGTCTCGCCCTTGGCGTGCTCGCCCATCAGGTAGACGGCCGGGTACTTCATGGTCACCTTGGAGCCGATGTTGCCGTCGACCCACTCCATGGTCGCGCCCTCGTACGCCACGGCGCGCTTGGTGACCAGGTTGTACACGTTGTTCGACCAGTTCTGGATCGTCGTGTAGCGGCAGCGGCCGCCCTTCTTCACGATGATCTCGACCACGGCGCTGTGCAGGGAGTCCGACTTGTAGATCGGCGCGGTGCAGCCCTCGACGTAGTGGACGTAGGCGTCCTCGTCGACGATGATCAGCGTCCGCTCGAACTGGCCCATGTTCTCGGTGTTGATCCGGAAGTAGGCCTGCAGCGGGATCTCGACGTGCACGCCCTTCGGCACGTAGATGAAGGAGCCGCCGGACCACACAGCGGTGTTCAGGGAGGCGAACTTGTTGTCACCCGCCGGGATGACCGTGCCGAAGTACTCCTGGAACAGCTCCGGGTGCTCCTTCAGCGCCGTGTCGGTGTCCAGGAAGATGACGCCCTGCTCCTCCAGGTCCTCGCGGATCTGGTGGTAGACGACCTCCGACTCGTACTGCGCGGCGACGCCCGCGACGAGCCGCTGCTTCTCCGCCTCGGGGATGCCCAGCTTGTCGTAGGTGTTCTTGATGTCCTCGGGCAGGTCCTCCCAGGACTCCGCCTGCTTCTCCGTGGACCGCACGAAGTACTTGATGTTGTCGAAGTCGATGCCGGACAGGTCCGAGCCCCAGGTGGGCATGGGCTTCTTCCCGAAGAGCTTCAGGCCCTTGAGACGCATCTTCAGCATCCACTCGGGCTCGTTCTTCTTCGCGGAGATGTCGCGGACGACGTCCTCGTTGAGGCCACGACGGGCGGCGGCACCGGCTACGTCCGAGTCGGCCCAGCCGTACTCGTAGTTGCCCAGACCCTCGAGTTCAGGGTGAGCCGTCTCCAGGGGGGCAGTCATGCGGGGTTCCTCCCGGCGTTGCTTGCGGTGTTGGTTGGAGCGGTGGTTCCGGCCGGCGACGCGGTCTTCGGCACGAAGGTGGTGCAGACACCGTCTCCGTGCGCGATGGTCGCCAGCCGTTGTACATGGGTGCCGAGCAGGCGCGAGAAGACCTCGGCCTCCGCCTCGCACAGTTGCGGGAACTGCTCGGCGATGTGGGCGACCGGGCAGTGATGCTGGCAGAGCTGCTCCCCGGCGGAAGCGGGCGCGCCGCGCGTGGTGGCAGCGTACCCGTCCTGGCTGAGGGCCTTGGCGAGCGCCTGCGTGCGCTCCTCGGGGTCGGCCGCCTCGACGACCGCCCGGTAGCGCTCGGCCTGCGCGGCGACCCGGGCGCGGGCGAAGGCGGACACCGCGGCGTCGCCCTCCTCCCCGCCTCCGGCGGACTCCGCGATCCAGCGCAGGGCGTCGGCGGCGAGCTGGTCGTACGCCTGGTCGAAGGCGTCGCGGCCGCAGTCGGTCAGCGCGAACACCTTGGCGGGGCGGCCGCGGCCGCGGTTCCCGTAGACCCGCTTCTCACGCGGCTCGACCATGCCCTCGGCGACGAGCGCGTCCAGGTGCCGCCGTACGGCGGCCTGGGTCAGCCCGAGCCGTTCCGCCAGGTCGGCGGCGGTCGACGGCCCGTGGACCAGGACGGACCTGGCGACCCGGTTGCGGGTGCTCCGCTCCCCGGTCGTCTGCTCCTCCTGAGCCTCGGACGCGTTTTTCACAAGACCAGTGTTGCGTAATTCATCTCGGAGAGGCAAGCGGCGTCCGCCCGGGTGAATGTCTGCTGCGTCACTTAGGGAAACCTAACCTGACCTGCGAAAACGATCACTCGGCGCGGCACCGGACGCACCTCGGCGCGTACCGCCCCCACCAGGCACTCCGCCCTCCGGCGCCCCCGGCGGCCGCGCTTGCCCGCGTCCCCGGCACGGCCCTCCCGGCGGAGCGCCCCGCGCGGGTTCGTAGACTTCGCGTCATGCGAATGGACCCCGCGGTCGAGGTGACGGGACTGGTCAAGCGATACGGCGCCAAGACCGCGGTGGACGGGCTCGACCTGTCCGTCGCGCGGGGCACCGTCACCGCCGTGCTCGGTCCGAACGGAGCCGGGAAGACGACCACCGTCGAGACCTGCGAGGGATACCGCCGTCCGGACGACGGCAGGGTGCGGGTACTGGGCCTCGACCCCGTCCGGGAGTCCGCCGCGCTGCGGCCCCGGATCGGCGTGATGCTCCAGTCCGGCGGCGTGTACGCGGGCGCCCGCGCGGAGGAGATGCTGCGGCACACCGCGAAGCTGCACGCGAACCCCGTCGATCCGGCCCTGCTGATCGAGCGCCTCGGCCTGGAGTCCTGCGGCCGTACCCCGTACCGCCGGCTCTCCGGCGGCCAGCAGCAGCGCCTGGCGCTGGCGATGGCGGTCGTGGGCCGCCCGGAACTGGTGTTCCTGGACGAGCCCACCGCCGGCCTCGACCCGCAGGCCCGCCGCGGCACCTGGGAGCTGGTCCGCGAACTGCGCGCCGACGGCGTCACCATCGTCCTGACCACGCATTTCATGGACGAGGCCGAGCAGCTCGCGGACGACGTCGCGATCATCGACAAGGGCCGTGTGATAGCGCACGGCACCCCCGAGGAGCTGTGCCGCGGCGGCGCCGAGAACACGCTGCGCTTCTCCGGCCGCCCGGGCCTGGACCTGGCCTCCCTGCTCAAGGCGCTGCCCGCCGACTCCGCCGCCGTGGAGCTCACCCCGGGCAGCTACCGCATCGAGGGCAAGGTCGATCCGCAGATGCTGGCCACCGTCACCTCCTGGTGCGCCCAGCACGGCGTGATGCCGGACCGTCTGGCGGTCGAGCGGCGCACCCTGGAGGACGTCTTTCTCGAGCTCACCGGCAAGGAGCTGCGTTCGTGACCGCCACCGGCACCTTCACCCCGGCCCCCGGGGCCGCCCCGCTGCCCCGGATGATCGGCGCGCAGACGGCGCTGGAGACCCGGATGCTGCTGCGCAACGGCGAGCAGCTGCTGCTGACCGTCGTCATCCCGACGCTGCTGCTGGTCCTGTTCTCGGCCGTGGACATCGTCGACACCGGCCCCGGGAAGGCCGTCGACTTCCTCGCCCCGGGCGTCCTCGCCCTGGCCGTGATGTCCACCGCCTTCACCGGACAGGCCATCGCGACCGGCTTCGAGCGCCGCTACGGCGTCCTGAAGCGGCTCGGCGCCTCCCCGCTGCCGCGCTGGGCGCTGATGACCGCCAAGACCGGTTCCGTGCTGGTCACCGAGATCCTGCAGATCGCCCTGCTGACGGTGATCGCCCTCGCGCTGGGCTGGTCCCCGCACGGCAACCCGCTCTCGGTGCTCCTGCTGCTCGTGCTCGGCACCGCGGCCTTCTCCGGGCTCGGCCTGCTGATGGCCGGCACGCTGCGCGCCGAGGCCACCCTGGCCGCCGCGAACCTGGTCTTCCTGCTGCTGCTCGTCGGCGGCGGGGTGATCGTGCCGCTGGACAGGTTCCCGGACGCGGTGCGCTCCGTGCTGGAGCTGCTGCCGATCTCGGCGCTCTCCGACGGGCTGCGCGACGTCCTCCGGCACGGCACGGGCGTGCCGTGGGGCGACCTCGTCGTCCTCGCGGTGTGGGCGGTGCTGGGACTGGGGGCGGCGGCCCGCTGGTTCAGGTGGGAATGACGCAGTCCACGAAGCGGGCGAATCCGCTGTCCTGACCCTCGTCGAGGGCGAGGAAGCCGCTCTCGGGGGCGTGGCTGGCCAGCAGGCACATGTCGTAGCGCACGGTCGTCGGCAGCTGTGAGGTGCCGTCGGTGCGGTAGCGGTGGGCGCCGGTGAGCTGGCAGGAGTCGTAGCGCACCAGCGGACCGCGCGGCCCCAGCGTGTAGCGGTGGGCGCGCAACCCGGGGGCGAAGGACTTGAAGGCGTTGGCGGTGTCGTCGCAGTCGTTGAAATGGACGGTGCCGCCGCCCCACTCGCAGTCGATGACGACGGTGTCGGGGCCCCGCAGCTCGAAGCGGATGTCCTCGGCGTGGAAGCGCTGCACCGAGCTGAAGTGCTGCTTGCGCGGGAAGCGGAAGAAGGCGCTCTCGTAGCCGTAGTCCGGATGGGGGGACGGGCGGCGCCCGGTGACGATGTAGCTCCCGGCGCGGCAGGTGACGGAGCCGCCGTAGGGGAACTCCAGGAAGTTGCCCCACTCATAGGTGACGTTCATGTCGGTGAACCAGTAGTTGAGGAACTGGTCCTGCTGCTCCGGGTTCTCCGAGCGCTTGGACAGGCCCGAGTACAGGAACGCCCTGCGGTAGGCGCCGCCCACCCGGCAGGCCTCCCAGCGCATCTCGGAGTTGGTGTTGGTGCCGTCGAGCGCTATGCCGTACTCCCATTCCCCCATCCACTCGCAGTCGGTGAAGCGGTAGTTCGCCGCGCCGCCGGTGGAGTAGGAGGAGAAGAAGGACGCGCCCGGGGTGCCGGAGGTGAAGCGCAGGCCCTCGAAGGCGATGTTCTGCCACATGTCGTCGTTGCGGCACAGAAAGGCGCCGTCGGGCTTCTCCGGCGCGAAGACGATCTCGCTGATGCGCAGCCCGGCGCCCCGGAAGCGCAGGCCGTTGGCGGCGTTGCGCGGATCGTCCCCGTCGAGGAGCGCTCCGGGCTCGGTGATCAGGTACTTGCCCGGCGGGACGTCGATGACCGTGCGGCCGGTGTGGTCGTCCAGGCGGGACTCGGCGTAGCGGTAGGCGTCGGCGAAGGCCCGGCTGTCGTCGGTGGTGCCGTCGCCCTTCGCCCCGAAGTCCGCGACGACGTCCACCACGCCCGGGTGCGTCGCGCTCCTCGGCTGCCGGACGGCCTCGGCGGCCGGCGTGTCGGCCGCCGTGTAGGCAGCCGCGCCGATCCCCGTGAGCGCCGCGGCGGCACCTCCGTACAGCAGTTTCCGCCGGTCGACGTCGGTCATGTCCCCCATCCCCTCCCCTGGGCGTCCCCCTCGTGAAGGATTGCACAAGGGGACGCCTACGATGGTGGCCGTGCCGAATCTCAGCCAAGCAGGCCAAGCCGCGCGAAACCCCCTGGCCTTCATCGCCCAGCGCTGGACCCCGTCCCCGGAGACGGTCCGGCGGGCCGCGCTGGCCGCGCTCGTGATGAGCGTCGTCATCGTGGTGACCGGCGGCGCCGTCCGGCTGACCGGTTCCGGGCTCGGCTGCCCGACCTGGCCCAAGTGCACCGACGACAGCCTCACCGCGACCAGCGAGATGGGGCTGCACGGGGCGATCGAGTTCGCCAACCGCATGCTGACGTACGTGCTGTGCGCGGCCGTGGGCTGGGCGATCATCGCCGCGCGGGCCGCGAAGCCGTGGCGGCGCGGGCTGACCCGGCTCGGCTGGGCCCAGTTCTGGGTCGTCATGGGCAACGCCGTGCTCGGTGGCATCACCGTCCTGACCGGCCTCAACCCCTACACCGTCGCCGCGCACTTCCTGCTCTCCAGCGCGCTGATCGCGGTCGCGCTGCTGATGTGGCAGCGGGCCGGCGAGGGCGACGCGGAACCGCGCCCGCTGGTCGGCAAGCCGGTCAGGCAGCTGGGGTGGGTCCTGGTCGGCGCCTCCGCGGCGCTGATCGCGGTCGGCACGCTCGTGACGGGCGCGGGGCCGCACGCGGGCGACAGCAGCGACGTACCGCGCGTGCCGGTCAAGTGGGAGACCATCTCGCAGCTCCACGCCGACCTGGCGTGGGTGGTCTGCGGGCTCACCGTCGCGCTGTGGTTCGTGCTGCGCGCCGTCGACGCTCCCTCCGCACCGCGGGCCCGGGTGCGGGATCTGCTGATCGTGCTGCTGGCGCAGGGCGTCATCGGTTACGTCCAGTACTTCACGAAGCTGCCCGAGGTCCTGGTGGCCCTGCACATGCTCGGCTCCACGCTCGTGTGGATCGCGGTGCTGCGGGTCCTGCTGTCGATGCGGGAGCGGCCGGAGACGGAGCCCGGCGCGGCGCCGCTTCCGGTGTCCGCCTCGTCGGCCCCGGAGCCGGCACCGGCCGCTTAGGGCATACCCCGTCACCGCGGAGTCCGGGGCGGGGCGCGTGGGGGCGGCTGTCCCGCCGTCTCGCTCCCTTCGGTCGCAAAGCGGCGGGCTGCGGATGGGAGGGTGGGGGCGGCCCTCTTCGGCAGTGTGCGGGTGGATCGATGGCCGGGGTTCAGGCGCCGGAGCGGAGTCCGCTGTTCATGGCCGCGGGTCTCGTCGCCGTCCGCGGGTATAGATGGCCGCTTCCACGCCCACCCATGGTGGGTGGCGCGCCCGCCGTAACCGGCGTCTGCGGGTCAATCGGGGTGCTGTTCTCCGGATGATGAAATCGGGCTCTGTTTCCCCGATACGTACGGCGAAAGCGGGCCCGATCTTCCCCCGCTCAAAGATCGGGCTCTGTTCCGCCGAACATATCGGCGAAAGCGAGCCCGATGTCCTCCGGGCCAAGGATCGGGCTCTGTTTCGCCGACATATTCGGCGTAAGCGAGCCCGATGTCCCGCCCACCCTCATCAGAACCCCGATTGACCCGCAGACGCCGGTTACGGCGGGCGCGCCCACCACCGGGAGTAGGCGTGGAAGGGGCCATCTATACCCGCGGACGGCGACGAGACCCCGGCCACCGGAAAGGCACCCCGCTCCGGCGCCTGAACCCCAGCCGACCACCGGCCCGCACACTGCCGAAGAGAGGCGCCCCCACCCTCCCGTCCGCAGCCCGCATCTTTGCGCCCGAAGGGCGCGAGACGAACCCGCACCCGCCCACCGGCGCCAACCCCGAAACCAGCACCAGCGCTATCACCAGCAGCGGCAGCGGCACCAGCCCAGACACCGACACGCCGCCAACGCCCCGACCACCGCCGCTCACGGCAGGCGATACAGCCGCCGAGCGTTGTCCGCGGCCACCATGCCCGCGACACGCCGTGCGTCGGCCGCCGCCCACGCGCCGTCGGCGACCCAGCCGCCGAGCACCTCGCGCACCGCGCCGCGGAATGCCTCGGCGCCGGTGACGTACAGCTCGGGCAGCCCGTAGGCGTCCGTCGAGAACAGCAGCTTCCCGAACGGCGCCAGTTCCAGGAACTCCGCGAACACCGCGCCCGCCCGTGCCCCCACATGGGTGAGGGCGAGGCCCACATCGGCGTACACGTGCGGGAAGACGTTCGCCAGATACGCCGCCTGACGGTGGTACGGATAGCAGTGCAGCAGCACCAGATCCGCGCCCGTCCCCGCGGTCGCCCGGGCGAAGTCCGTCAGCAGGGCCGGGTCGGCGTGGTGGAGCCGCAGGTCCGGATCGCCGAAGCCGGTGTGGAGTTGCAGGGGCAGCCCCGTCGCGACGGCCGTCCACAGCAGGTGCCGCAGCAGCACAGGGTCGGTGAGCCGGGTGCCGCCGTCGCGGCGTGCGGCGAGCCAGGTTCCGGCGGCGCGCCGTACCTCGCCGGGTGGCGGGGGCTCCGGGGCGAGGCCGAGGCCGTGGCGGTAGGCGGTGATCGACTTGAAGCCGGCCGCGGTGTCCGAGGCGGCGTGCACGGCCTCGGCGACCGCCTCGACCAGGGCCTCGGCCGAGTCGCAGGTCTCGGCGACGTCCTCGGCGAGCCGCTCCAGCCGTACGATCTCCCGCTCCGCTCCCCCGCCCGCCGCGGCCAGCTCGGCGGGCGTCGTCAGGTCGCCGGGCAGCCCGGTGTCGACGACGTACGTGCCGATGCCGCTGCCCCGCAGTAGCAGCCGCGCCGTCTCGTACGCGCCGAGTTCGCGGCGCCGGGCGAGGTAGCGCGCCAGCGGGCAGTGCGGCTCGAGGCCGAGCAGCGGCGGGCACCAGCGGCGGACGGCGAAGCCGGTCTGGGTGTCGAAATAGGTGGTTCCGGAGGCCGCGGGCGCGTCGGACTCGGTGAGATACGCCTCGAAGGAGGCGATGCCGAGGTCGCCGCGGACGATGCCGTGGCAGTGGTGGTCGACGAGCGGCGGCAGCTCGATCACCACCGCCATCGGGTGGCCTCCGCGAGCTCGGCGGGACCGTACTCGGCCAGCGCCTCGGACTCGGCGCGCCGCACCGCGACCACCGCCCCGAACAGCGCTTCCCCCAGCGCCTCCTTCAGCGTCTCGCTCCGCACGAGGTGGGAGACGGCCTCGCTGAGCGAGGTCGGCAGCCGCTTCTGGTCGCCGCGCTCCACCGGATCCCCGGTGACCGGCGGGGGCAGCACGGGGCCGCCCTCGCGCAGCCCGCCCAGTCCCGCCGCGATGACGCAGCCGACCAGCAGATAAGGGTTGGCGGCGGCGTCGAAGGGCTTGAGCTCGGCGTGGCCGCCGTCGGGATCGTCGGCTTCGCCCGGCACCAGGCGCAGCGCGGCCTCGCGGTTCTCCACGCCCCAGCAGCGGTGGACGCCGGCCCAGTGGGAGGGGACGAGCCGCAGATAGCTGGCCGGGGAGGGGGCGCCGATGGCGCACAGGGCGGGCAGGGCGTCCAGGACGGCGGCGAGGAAGGCGTTCGCGGCGGGGGCGAGGCCGTACCGGGCGCCGAGGTCGCGGTGCAGGTTGCGCCCGTGCTCGCGCAGGCTCAGGTGCAGATGGCAGCCGTTGCCGACCTGCCCGGCGACGACCGTCGGCGCGAAGGAGGCACGCAGTCCGTGGGTGGCGCTGACCGCCCGTACGGTCTCGCGGACGAGGACCACCTCGTCGGCGGCGCGGACCGGGTCGGCGGGTGCGGTGGAGACCTCGAACTGGCCGGGCGCGTACTCCGGGTGCACCTGAAGGACCTCGATCCGCTGCGCGGCGAGCGCGTCGTGGAGGTCGAGCAGATAGTCGGAGAGTTCGGTCACACGCGTCAGGCCGTAAGCCGGGCCGCGGGAGGCCCAGTCGCCGCTGCCGTCGTCCTTGACCACGACCCATTCGGTCTCGAAGCCCATCCGCAGCTCCAGGCCGCGGTCTGCGGCCAGCCGCGTCATGCGCCGGGCGAACTGCCGCTGGCAGGCGGGGTGCGGACGGCCCTCCTGGTCGTGGCGGTCGGCCGGGGCCCAGGCCCAGCCGGGCCGGGCGGCCAGCGCGGTGAGCCGGTCCAGGTCGGGAAAGAGCCGCAGGTCGCCGTCGGGGCCGGCGATGAGCGGGGAGGAGGTGATGGAGTCGTCGGAGGTGAAGACGTCGAAGACCGGCGACATGCCGACACCGCGGTGCGCCGCGTGCGGCAGCCGGCCGGTCGGCACGGTCTTCACCCTGCTGATGCCCGCGTTGTCGACCCAGCTGACGGCGACGGCGCGCACGCCCGCCGCGGACAGCCGCGCCGCTTCCCGGCGAGCCGCCAGCCGCCGTTCGTCGCGTTCCTCGGCCTCCACCGACGCCTCCTCGCACCGACCGCCAACCGGACCGTTCCCATGGTCCTAACGGATCGGCCCGGCGTCAGGTGTTGGCGGGTCCGCCGATCTGGATCCCGGCCATCCGCGACCACTCGTAGCGGCCGGTGCGCACCTTCGCCGCGAAGTCGCCGTCGAAGGACTCGTGCACGGTGATGCCGGAGCGCTCGACGGCGCTGCGGGCGATGTCGTACGTGGGGGCCACGAGGTCGCCCCACTCGCCGTTCTCGCCGACGAGGACGATGCGGGTGCCGGCCTCGCCGATGTACGCGAGCTGGCCCTCGGCGCCGCCGCCGTGGCTCTGGGCGAACGCGGTGATCTGCTTCGCCAGCCGGGCGGCGCGCCGCTCGGCGCGGGCCGCGCCCCGGCGGTCCGCGGCCTGGGTGACTTCTTCCTGGGTCTCTGCCATGGAAGAAATGCTACCCGCCGGTAATCAACGCAGGAAGGGGTCCACGGCGACGGCGACGAACAGCAGCGTCGCGTAGGTGATGGACCAGTGGAACAGCCGCATCTCCTTGAGCTTGGCGCCCACCACACCGGCCTTCGCCCGCCCGTACAGGGCGTGCGCCTCGACCAGCCAGAAGGCGCCCAGCAGCACGGCCGCGGCGGCGTAGAACCAGCTCGCCGCGCCGAGCGGCCACCACAGGGTGAGCGAGACCAGCACCATCACCCAGCTGTAGATGACGATCTGCCGGCCCACGACGACGTTGCCCGCGACGACCGGGAGCATGGGCACGCCCACGCGCTCGTAGTCGTCCTTCACCTTCATCGACAGCGGCCAGTAGTGCGGCGGCGTCCAGAAGAAGAGGACGAGGAAGAGGACGAACGGCGCCCAGGCGAGCTCGTTCCGCACCGCCGACCACCCGATGAGCACCTGCATGCAGCCGGCGATGCCGCCCCAGACGATGTTCTGGGCGGTGCGGCGCTTGAGGCCGAGGGTGTAGACGAAGACGTAGTAGAGGATGGCCGCCAGGGACAGCGCCGCCGACAGCGGGTTGACGAGGACCCAGAACCACGCGGTGGAAACCACCGAAAGCGTGATGCCGAAGACCAGGCACTCCCACGGCGCCACGATGCCGGTGACCAGCGGGCGCTGCTCCGTACGGTGCATGAGCGCGTCAATGTCGCGGTCGATGTACATGTTGAGGGCGTTGGCGCCGCCCGCCGACATGTAGCCGCCGATCATCGTCGCCGCCACCAGCCACAGGTCGGGAACACCACCCGCCGCCAGGAACATCACCGGAACCGTCGTGATGAGCAGCAGCTCGATGATGCGCGGCTTGGTCAGCGCCACGAACGCCATCACGCGGGCACCCAACGGCCGGTGGCCGGTGCTCGACCCGATGGCTCCTGCGGGCCGGGATTCGACGGCCGTCACGAACACCCCTGAGGAAAAGTCCAGCAAGCGGCTCCGCTTGCGCGTACCACGCCACTTTAGACGTAGCGGATACTCCGCCCGCGCTCGGGGGTGCCACGTGTTGGCCTCCATAGCGCAAGAGAAGTGCAACCTGAAGGTGTTCTCTGTTCAACAGGCGAAGAAACGCTGGGCGGGGCAGGCTGGACACACTGCCGGTGCCGGCAAGGGGAATGCACCTGTCCGGGGATCGGTTGCCGAGGCGTCGAGCCCACACTCGAAAAGGTGCACGCCTGTGCGGGGGTAGGCTCGGCAACGCCCGGTGTGCACTTCGTCACCGGTTTAATACATGTGGAGAGGAGCCCTCTCAAGTGAGCACCGAGCCGACCGCCGCAGAGCTGGATTGGACCGAGCTGGACGGGCGCGCGGTCGACACCGCCCGGGTTCTGGCGATGGATGCCGTGCAGAAGGTCGGCAACGGCCATCCGGGTACGGCGATGAGCCTCGCCCCGGCGGCCTACCTGCTGTTCCAGAAGCTGATGCGGCACGACCCGTCGGACGCCTCGTGGACGGGCCGCGACCGCTTCGTCCTCTCTCCCGGCCACACCTCCCTGACGCTGTACACGCAGCTCTTCCTCTCGGGGTACGGCCTGGAGCTGGAAGACCTCGAGGCCTTCCGCACCTGGGGCTCGCGCACCCCCGGCCACCCCGAGCACGGTCACACCACGGGTGTGGAGACCACCACCGGGCCGCTGGGCCAGGGTGTCGCCAACGCGGTGGGCATGGCGATGGCCGCCCGCTACGAGCGCGGCCTGTTCGACCCCGACGCGGCGCCGGGCGAGTCCGTCTTCGACCACACCATCTGGGCGATCGTCTCCGACGGCGACCTGGAGGAGGGCATCTCCGCCGAGGCCTCCTCGCTCGCCGGTCACCAGAAGCTGGGCAACCTGATCGCCCTGTACGACGACAACCACATCTCGATCGAGGGCGACACCGCGACCGCCTTCTCCGAGGACGTGCTCAAGCGCTACGAGGCCTACGGCTGGCACGTGCAGCGCATCGAGCAGGACCCCTCGGGCGACTTCGACGTCAAGGCCCTGTACTCCGCCTTCGCCAAGGCCAAGGCCGTCACCGACCGCCCCTCGATCATCGCGGCCCGCACCATCATCGCCTGGCCCGCCCCGAACGCGCAGAACACCGAGGCCGCCCACGGCTCGGCGCTCGGCGAGGCCGAGGTCGCCGCCACCAAGAAGGTGCTGGGCTTCGACCCCGAGCAGACCTTCGAGGTCGCCCCCGAGGTACTGGCGCACGCCCGCAAGGTCGCCGACCGCGGCCGTGAGGCGCACGCGGAGTGGAGCAAGCGGTTCGAGGAGTGGCGCTCCGCCAACCCGGAGCGGGCCAGGACCTTCGACCGCATCCAGGCCGGCGAACTGCCCGCGGGCTGGGAAGAGGCCGTCCCCGAGTTCCCGGCGGGCAAGGACGTCGCGACCCGCAAGGCCTCCGGTGAGGTGCTGAAGGCCCTCGGCGCGGTGGTCCCCGAGCTGTGGGGCGGCTCCGCCGACCTGGCGGGCTCGAACCTCACCACCATCGACGCCTCGTCGTCCTTCCTCCCCGCGGACAACCCGCTTCCGGAGGCGAGCCCGTACGGCCGCACGGTGCACTTCGGCATCCGTGAGCACGCCATGGGCTCGACCATGAACGGCATCGCGCTGCACGGCAACACCCGCGTCTACGGCGGCACCTTCCTGGTGTTCTCCGACTACATGCGCCCCGCGGTCCGTCTGGCGGCGCTGATGAAGCTGCCCACCACCTACGTGTGGACGCACGACTCCATCGGCCTGGGCGAGGACGGCCCGACCCACCAGCCGATCGAGCACCTGGCCGCGCTGCGCGCCATCCCCGGCCTCAATGTCGTCCGTCCGGCCGACGCCAACGAGACCGCCCTCGCGTGGGCCGAGATCATGCGCCGGCACACGGCCAAGCCCGCCCCGCACGGCCTGGCCCTCACCCGGCAGAACGTGCCGACCTACCCGGCCAACGAGCACACCGTCAAGGGCGGCTACGTACTGCTGGACGCCGAGGGCGGCCAGCCGCAGGTGATCCTGATCGGCACCGGCTCCGAGGTGCAGCTGGCCGTCGAGGCCCGCGAGCGGCTCCAGGCCGAGGGCATCCCGACGCGCGTGGTCTCCATGCCGTCCGTCGAGTGGTTCGAGGAGCAGGACCAGGCCTACCGCGACAGCGTCCTGCCGCCGAACGTGCGGGCGCGCGTCGCCGTCGAGGCCGGCATCGCACTGACGTGGCACCGCTACGTCGGCGACGCGGGCCGGATCGTGTCCCTGGAGCACTTCGGGGCAAGCGCGGACTACAAGGTCCTGTACCGCGAGTTCGGTCTGACCGCCGAGGCCGTGGCCGCCGCCGCCCACGACTCGATCGCCGCCGCAGCCCGCTGACGCACAGACGCATACGACGTACCGAGGAGATGCAGAACCCATGACAGACGCACTCAAGCGCCTCTCCGACGAGGGCGTGGCGATCTGGCTCGACGACCTGTCCCGCAAGCGCATCACGTCCGGCAACCTGGCCGAGCTCATGGACCAGAGCCACGTGGTCGGCGTGACCACCAACCCCTCGATCTTCCAGAAGGCGATCTCCAGCGGGGACGGCTACGAGCAGCAGCTCGCCGACCTGGCCGCGCGGAAGCTGACGGTGGACGAGGCGCTCCGCATGATCACCACCGCGGACGTGCGCGACGCCGCCGACGTGATGCGCCCGGTGTACGACACGAGCGGCGGCCGGGACGGCCGGGTGTCCATCGAGGTGGACCCGCGTCTGGCGCACAACACGGTCGCCACGATCGCCGAGGCCAAGCAGCTGGCCTGGCTGGTGGACCGGCCCAACACCCTGATCAAGATCCCGGCGACCAAGGCGGGCCTGCCGGCCATCACCGAGGTGATCGGCCGGGGCATCAGCGTCAACGTCACGCTGATCTTCTCGCTCGAGCGCTACCGCGAGGTCATGGACGCCTACCTGGCGGGTCTGGAGAAGGCGCGGGCCGCGGGCCTGGACCTGTCCCTGATCCGTTCGGTGGCCTCCTTCTTCGTGTCGCGCGTGGACACCGAGATCGACAAGCGCCTGGAGAAGCTGGGCACCGACGAGGCCAGGGCCCTCAAGGGCAAGGCCGCGGTCGCCAACGCCCGGCTGGCCTACGAGGCCTACGAGGAGGTCTTCTCCACCGACCGCTGGAACGCTCTGGAGCACGAGGGCGCGCACAAGCAGCGCCCGCTCTGGGCCTCCACCGGTGTGAAGGACCCGGCCTACCCCGACACGCTGTACGTGACCGAGCTGGTCGCCCCGGGCATCGTCAACACCATGCCCGAGGCCACGCTGGACGCGGTGGCCGACCACGGTGAGGTCCACGGCGACACCATCCGCGGTACCTACGAGCAGTCCAAGGCGGAACTCGACGCGATCGCCGCGCTCGGCATCTCGTACGACGACGTCGTCCAGCTGCTGGAGGACGAGGGCGTCGAGAAGTTCGCGGCGTCCTGGAACGAGCTGCTGGCCTCGACCGAGACCGAGCTCAAGCGCCTGGCGCCGAAGGAGGCGTAATCACGTTGAGCAGCGCCAACCCGCTGCGTGACGCATCGGACCGACGGCTCCCGCGGATCGCGGGGCCGTCGGGCCTGGTGATCTTCGGGGTCACGGGCGATTTGTCACGTAAAAAGCTGATGCCCGCCGTGTACGACCTGGCCAACCGCGGGCTGCTGCCGCCGGGCTTCTCGCTCGTCGGCTTCGCCCGCCGCGACTGGGCGGACGAGGACTTCACGCAGGTCGTGCACGACTCCGTCAAGGAGCACGCGCGCACCCCCTTCCGCGAGGAGGTCTGGCAGCAGCTCTCGGAGGGGATGCGGTTCGTCCCCGGCGACTTCGACGACGACCAGGCCTTCGACAAGCTGCGCAGCACGGTGGAGGAGCTGGACAAGGCCCGCGGTACGGGCGGCAACTTCGCCTTCTACCTCTCGGTGCCGCCCAAGTTCTTCCCGACCGTGGTCCAGCAGCTGAAGAAGCACGGGCTGTCCGACCCTCCGAAGGGCTCCTGGCGACGCGCCGTCATCGAGAAGCCCTTCGGCCACGACCTGGCCAGCGCGCAGGAGCTCAACCAGGTCGTCCACCAGGTCTTCCGCTCGCAGGACGTCTTCCGGATCGACCACTACCTGGGCAAGGAGACGGTCCAGAACATCCTGGCGCTGCGCTTCGCCAACACGATGTTCGAGCCGCTGTGGAACCGCTCCTACGTCGACCACGTGCAGATCACGATGGCCGAGGACATCGGCATCGGCGGGCGCGCGGGCTACTACGACGGGATCGGCGCCGCGCGCGACGTCATCCAGAACCACCTGCTGCAGTTGCTGGCGCTGACCGCCATGGAGGAGCCCGCCTCCTTCGACGCCAAGTCGCTGGTGCAGGAGAAGCTGAAGGTGCTGCAGGCGGTCAAGCTGCCGGCGGACCTGGGCAGGCACACCGTGCGCGGCCAGTACGCGCACGGCTGGCAGGGCGGCGAGGAGGTGCTCGGCTACCTGGAGGAGGACGGCATCGACCCCAAGTCCAAGACCGACACCTTCGCCGCGATCAAGCTGGGTATCGACAACCGCCGCTGGGCGGGCGTCCCCTTCTACCTCCGGGCCGGCAAGCGACTGGGCCGCCGCGTCACCGAGATCGCGGTCGTCTTCCAGCGCGCTCCGCACTCCCCGTTCGACAACACGGCGACCGAGGAGCTGGGGCAGAACGCCCTGGTCATCCGCGTCCAGCCGGACGAGGGCGTGACGATCAGGTTCGGTTCCAAGGTGCCGGGCACCTCGATGGAGATCCGGGACGTGACGATGGACTTCGCCTACGGCGAGTCCTTCACCGAGTCCAGCCCGGAGGCCTACGAGCGACTGATCCTCGACGTGCTGCTCGGCGACGCCAACCTCTTCCCGCGGCATCAGGAAGTGGAGGAGTCCTGGCGCATCCTCGACCCGATCGAGGAGTACTGGGACCGGCACGGCAAGCCGGAGCAGTACACCGCGGGCACCTGGGGTCCGAAGGCGGCGGACGAGATGCTCGCACGAGACGGCAGGAGCTGGCGCCGGCCATGAACATCGATCTGACCGATACCACCTCAAGCAAGATCAACTCCGCGCTGATCAAGGCACGCAGGGCGATCGGCAGCCCGGCCGTCGGCATGGTGCTGACCCTGGTCATCGTCACCGACGAGGGCAACCACTACGACGCCCTCAAGGCCGCCTCCGACGCCTCGC
>NZ_JBEZXR010000013.1:0-137117 GCF_040638135.1 Streptomyces sp. NPDC026673
GGAGGCCTTGACGACGACCTGGGCCGGGTCGGGGCCGCCGGGGAACGCCGCGTTGATGTCCTCGTACGCCCGGACGATCGGCAGACCGTCGCCCATCCCGCTTCGGGCCGACGCGACCGGGTGGGGGACGAGGACCCCTTTCGTGCTTCGCCAATGGGTGCCGGTGTCCTGCACCCCCACCATGCCGCCGTTCGTGCCGGCGGCCGCCGCCGAACCCGGCCGGGCAGACCCCGTCCCTGAGCGGTGGGCGGAGGCGTCCGCGTCGTCGAAGAAGAGCCGAGGTCAAGGACCTCGCCACCCTCTCGTGCGACGAGGCCGGAGCGAAGGCTGCCCTGTTCGGGCCACCCGGCGTCGGCAAGCCCCACATCGCCGTCGTCCTCGCGGTCGCAGCCTGCCGACGCGGCAAGTCGATCCGCTTCACCGGCCTCGGTGCCCCGGTGCGCGACCTCACCGCCGCCGCATCTGTCCGCCGCAGGCGCTCTGCCGCCTTGGGCGCGGCCCGGCGGCACGCATCGTCACCCCTCCGGAGTGGTGCTCCACGGCGCCGGACTGGGCTCTGGACGATGCGGTCCCTACCGGGAGCCCTGGCGGTGCGACGGCAGCAGCCCACCGACGATCAGTTCCGTCAGCGTTTCCGCCCTGCGCTTCGCGTCGTCGGCCGTGTCCGGCGCCGCCGGGCCGAGACGGTCGTACATGTGCTGATGGGTCAGAGCCAGCGCAGCCCCGTTGATGGCGACAAAGACCAAGTGCTCCGGCACCTGAGGCATGCGACCGCCGTCCATCAGTCGCCGGATGACCGGTGTCAATTGTTCCCAGAATCCACGGGTGTATTTCGCGGCCAGGTAGTCGAGTCGGCCGGAATCGTGCGTCGATTCGTCCGCGACGATGCGGTTCAACTGGGGGCTGCTCGCGGTTGCGGTGAAGAACCGGAGAATCACGGTCCGCAACATCTCGGCGTCGTCTGTCCCCTCCACGGGCGCGAAGAAATCCGCCCGTAGATCCTGGACGGCGAAGTCGATCACCGCGCGCCAGAAGCCTTCCTTCGACCCGTATCGATCATTGACGTAGTTGTGACTGACGTCCAGCCGCTTTGCCAACTCCCGCACTGTGGTGGCCTGGTAGCCGAGTTCGGCAAAGGTGTCCAGGCCCCGGCGAAGGATGTCCGCGTCAGCACGGGCGACCTGTCCGCCGCTTCCCCGAGAAGCTGCCCTGCCTGCGGCTTCCTGAGCGTTCGAAGGCACGGTCCTGCTCCGTTTCACCGCGGGCTTGAGCACGCCCAGGCTGTGGCGCGGCTGATCAGTCTACCTGTGGGCCTCAGGGGCGGGCCGCGCCGCCCGCTTGCCCTCGACGGCGCCGCACCGGGCATCCGATCGACTTGACAGTTGTCAGATCGAAAGTGAATCTTGTGTCGTCAAGCAATTACCGGCCTGTGGTCGCTGCGCGTGAGCGCGCCCCGGGCCGCACACGAACGGACACCCATGCGCAGTTTCAGCTTCAAGACCGCCCTGCTCGGAGGAGCCGCGAGCTTTGCCCTGGCCGGCGCTGTCGTCGCCACCACTGCTCCTGCCGCGTCCGCACTGGACTACAGCAAGTGGTACCTGTGCGCGACCTCGTACCTTCAGTCTCCGGCGGACGAATGCCTGTCGGGATGGGGCCATGTGCCGTGGACCTCCGAAGCCCCCAAGCTGATGAATGACGCCATCTCGTCCATTTCGACGAATGATTACGCCATTGAGACCTGGAACGACTACAACTTCAAGGGAAGTTATGCCAAGTGGGAGCCCCACTGGCGCTACAACACCCTGAGCTTCCCTTACAACAACGCCATCAGTTCGTGGTCCACTCCGGGGTACTGACCCTGCGTCCCGGGCCGGAGGCCGTGATGTACCTCCGGCCCGTCGGGCCCCCTTCCCCCTCACCCGGGTGCCCACAACGTGCCGCGGAGTCCGGAACCGACCGGAGCCGTCGCGGCCTTCGGAATCGCTGCGGCACTTCCGTATACGGATTCGGCGGCGTGTCATTCCTTTCACCCACCGCCTGCGGCTTTGACCCTCGAACGACGGAACACGGTGCTCTCCCATGCCAACCGACCCTGCGGGCCTCCGCCCACCTGTCCGACTCGGCCGTTCCGCCGTGTCTTCGGTCGATGGGCGGTCGCGACGTCCATCGGAGACGGCTGCGACCCTCCGGGACACTGTCCGCGCAGCGAGGAGGAGCCCGACCGGCCGGCGGCGGAAGGCCTTCACATCAGCCGTGTCGATGGGCTTGAGTGCGGTCCTGCTCGGCGGTTGCCACTCGACGCACGCCGGTGACCGACCCGGCGCGTCCGCCTCGGCGCGGGTATCGGCGCAGCAGATGGTGCACCTCCTCGAAACCCTGCTTCCCCAAGGGACGTTCTCGCAGGAGCACGGCCAAGGGCTGAGCGACAGGCCCGGCCCGCCGCCGACGGCACAGCTGGTCTTCGAAGACGGGGGCGAGGCCGCGAGAATGGCGGTGACTCTCAACAGGTCGACCGTCCCCGTCCCCGCGCAGTTCTCGCAGTGCCCCGATACGGCCTACCACCCGTACAGCCACTGCACCCGGGCGGCACTGTCCGGAGGGGCCACCCTGGTACTGGACCGGTCGCCCGTGGACGAGAAGCGCCCTTCGGGGGCCGATGTCCTCTCCGCTCTGCTCACCGGCAAGGACGGCAGGCAAGTCCTCGTATCCGAGACCGGCGTCTCGAGGGGAAAGGCTACGGCCGGGAACACCTCGCTTCCGCTGCGCCTCCGGCAACTCTCGGCAATCGCCTCGTCTCCGGTGTGGGATCCGGTGCTCACCGCGATGCCCGCGCCACCCGTCCATGACCAGACCGCGGTGATTCCGCGAATGACGGGCCGGCAGATCAGCCACGTCATCCGACAGTTGCTGCCCGCGGGGATGCGCACGGCGCAGAGCGGTGGTTCGGACGGGTTCGGGCACGTCACGGTCGACGACGGTCACGGCAAGAGCCTTGTCGCGGTGAACGTCCAGCGATGGAAGGCCGGCGACGCGGACATCGCGAAGCTGTTCGCGAAGGCCGAGACCTTGCCCGACGGCACCCGCGTCAGCATCCGGAAAGGCCCCGCTTCCGGGGGCGGCAAGGGCGCGGTCGAGTGGAGCGTCGACACCCTCCGCAAGGACGGCCTGCGCGTGGTGATCTCGGCCGTCAACGCACGGGCATATCAGCTGCCCGGGACCCGCAAGGAACCTGCCCTGGACATCAGGCAGCTCCAGCAGATCGCTCTTGACGCCGCATGGGGACGAGCCGCCCTCTCGTGATGGGGGACCGGTGTCCCCACCGCGCTTCGGCCGCCACCTCGATGAAGCCGCGTCCGAGGCCGCGCCATCCCCGCCGTTCCCGCCTTCCGAGCCACTTCCCGACAGCATGACCATCGATTCGAAAGAGAAGGTCTTCAATGATCAAGACGATTGCCGCCGTGCTTCCCGTGGCGGCTCTGGCCTTCGCGGCCACCGTGGCCGTGGCGCCTCAGGCCAGCGCCGCCTACGTGTGCGGTTCGAACCAGATGTGCGTGTATGAGAACGCCAATTTCACGGGCACCGCGCGCGTTCTCGACCCCCTGGCGTCCTACGCGGACTTCAGGAATCTCGCATACGCGAACGGCGACAACGTGAACGACAGCATTTCTTCCGTCCAGAAGAACACAAACCGCTGCGCAGGGTTCTACAACGATGTGAACTATTCGGGCACTGTCGCCTACATGGGGTATGGCTGGTTCGGCCAGAATGTGTCGTATCTGATGAACGACAGGTACTCGTCGATGGCGACATGGGCTTGTTGAAATAGGCGAGCGGGTCGGGGATCCCGTATGCGCCGCGTTTCCTCGGCTGTTCAAGGGCAACGCGCCCGGGAGCGGAACCGTGAGGCGAATGCTCGCATGAACAAGGCAGAAGCGTCGACACCGGCACCCGACCGGGCCGGTCGCTGACTCGGCTGTCCTCCTCGTTCCGGGCCGGCAGCATCGCGCTGCCGGCCCGAAGATCGCCTCGCACCAAGACGGCGCCGCCGGCCTGCCGGCAGAGGTTCGGGAGGTTCTTGCCGGGCCCAAACGCCCTCCGTGCTGTGCGGTCGGCTCACGGGAGCGACCGCGCAGTGAACTCCCTTGAGGAATGGCCGCGTGTACCACCCGTATACACATTCAGAGTATTCGGACTTTCGCCGTCTATTGGCTGATGTCCGGCACAACGACCATGACGAAGTGAGACCATGGCAAAGATCATTGTCACCGCGAATCCGCTGCAGGGCCATTTCGCTCCCCTCGCGGCGATCGCATCGGACCTGACCAAGCGCGGCCACGAAGTGCTTTTTTACACGAGTGCTCGGTACGCGGAGCAGGTTCGGCAGACCGGTGCGCGTTTCGCGCCGTTCCCGGCCGCGGCCGACCTCGACACGCGCGACCTGGCCGTGATGTACCCCGAGTACGACGACCTCTCACCGTTTGACCGATCGACTTTCGACCTTGAGCACCTCTTCTTCGGGCCGGCTCCGCTCCACGACGCTCGCCTGCGAGAACTGCTCGCCGGGTTCCCGGCCGCCGTGGTGATCGGCGAACTGTCGCTCCTGGGGACGCTGCCCATGGCGCTGCGCGCTCCCCGGCACCAGCGCCCGCTCCTGGTACAGATCGGCATTGCGGCGCCCACCTTCGACAGCGTGGACGCGGCCCCCTACGGTCCCGGTCTGCCCCCGCCCACCAGTGACGAGGAACGCGCCGGCTACGCCGAGATACGCGCACAGACGCGGGAGATGTTCGCCGTGGTCCAGAAGTACGGCGAGGAGGTATTCCGCTCGATGGGGGTCGAACTCCCCGACTTCTTTCTCAACGCCTGGGCCACCGTCCCGGACCACTACCTCCAGTTGACCGTCGCCGCCTTCGAGTACCCACGCGGTGACGCCCCTGAGGGCTTCCGTCTCATCGGTCCCGTCCCATCCGGGACCAGCCACGGCTTCCAGCGCCCCGCATGGTGGACGGATCTGACCTCCGGCCGGCCGGTCGTCGTCGTCACCCAGGGGACCCTGGCCAACAACGACCTGTCCGAATTGGTGATCCCCACCATTCAGGCCCTGGCGGACGCAGACGTCACGGTCGTCGCCGCCACTGCGCGCCCAGACGGGTGCGACATCGTGCGGACCATCCTGGACGGCGACATCCCCGGCAACGTCCACCTCGCAGGCTTTGTCCCCTTCGACGAGCTGCTGCCACTCGCCGACGTCCTGGTCACCAACGCGGGCTACGGCGGCGTACACACCGCGCTGCGCCACGGCGTCCCACTCGTCGTCGCCGGCGAGACCGAGGACAAGCCCGAGGTCGCCGCACGCGTGGAATGGAGCGGCACCGGCGTCAACCTGCGCACCGGCCGCCCGGAAACCATGGCGGTCCGCACTGCCGTCGACACCGTGCTCAACCAGCCGAGCTACCGCGAACGCGCCCGAGCGTTGCAAGGCCAGATCCTGGCATCTCGCGCCTTCGACACCATCGCCGAGATCGTCGAGCAGGCATGACAAGTGCCGGGGCGCCTCGGTCGCACGCCAATCGGCGACCGGGCGCCCTGGGACGCCAGTGCCGGTCCCATGTCTCAGGCAGGGTCCGCACGCTCCGGGACCTAACAGCCCCCACTGACAACCCAGGTCAGAACACAGGCGCAGAGAACTCCGCCGCTTCGCGGCTCCGGCTCAAGGACCCATTCCTCCCCGGCCCGAAGGCCGGGGCATCCTGGGAGAAATCAGGTGAAGCTACCAGCCTGCGGGTTCGTGGACGCCTGGTCAGCCGGCCTGCGGTGTGGGGGAGTGCGCTTCCTGGGTGGCAGCCCATGAGGCGAGCAGGCGCAGGCCCTCTTCCGAGGGCGAGCCCGGTTCGGCGGTGTAGATGGTGACGGTGAGGCCGGGTTCGGCGGCCATCTCCAGCCCTTCGTAGGCGAGGACGAGTTCGCCGACGGCCGCGTGGTGGAAGCGCTTGGTGCCCGTGCCGTGGTGGCGGACGTTGTGCGCGCCCCAGCGGGTGCGGAACGCGTCGCTGCGGGTGGACAGCTCTCCGACGAGGTCGTGGAGGTCCTTGTCGTGCGGGTTGCGGCCGGCCTCGGTGCGCAGGATGGCGACGGCGACGTCGGCGGCGACGTCCCAGTCGGGGTAGAAGCGGCGGGAGGCCGGGTCGAGGAAGTTGAAGCGGGCGAGGTTCGCCTGGTTGTGCGCCTCGGCGTAGACGTCGTCGTACAGGGCGCGGGCGAGGTGGTTGGCCGCGAGCAGGTCCATGCGGCCGTTGCGGACGAAGGCGGGCCCGGCGGTGACGGCGTCCAGGGTCCATTGGAGGCTGCGGTGCGGTGTCCACGGCCGGGTCGCGCGGCGGCGGGGCCGGGTGAGGGCGTCGGAGCCGTCGGCGGCCTGGGCCAGGTGGAGGAGGTGGGCGCGCTCGGCGTCGTCGAGCTGGAGTGCGCGGGCGACGGCTTCGAGGACGGCCGGCGAGACACCGGCGAGGTTGCCGCGTTCGAGTTTGGCGTAGTACTCGACGCTGACGTCGGCGAGGGCCGCCACCTCGCTCCTGCGCAGGCCGGGGACGCGGCGCCGGGTGCCGGCGGGCAGCCCGGCCCGTTCGGGGGTGATCTTGGCTCGCCGCGAGGTGAGGAACTCGCGGACCTCTCGCTGGTTGTCCACACCTCGACCGTACGTCCCGCGCGCCGCGGGAGGGATGTACTGCCGGTACACCCCTTGACGGTGCCTCGCTGCCCCGGCCGGATGCGGGTTACCTGGATGGCGCCGCACTCCGGCCCGCTGCCACGGCAGCCGCGGCAGAGGTGCCGGCTCCTGGCACCGCCCCGGTATCGCCTTGGTACCGGGCGCCTCAGCACGTAAGGAACCTTTCATGCGCGGAGCAGTGATCCACGCCCCCGGCGATGTGCGCGTCGAGACCCTCGACGATCCGAAGATCCTCCAGCCGACCGACGCGATCATCCGGACCGCGGTCACCTGCGTGTGCGGCTCCGACCTGTGGCCCTACCGCGGTCTGGAGCCGATCGGGGACCCGCACCCGATGGGCCACGAGTACGTCGGCGTCGTGGAGGAGGTCGGCAGCGAGGTCACCTCGGTCAAGCCCGGCCAGTTCGTGGTCGGATCGTTCGCCACCTCGGACAACACCTGCGCGAACTGCCGCAACGGCTTCCAGGCGAACTGCCTGCACCGTGAGTTCATGAGCACCTGCCAGGCGGAGTACGTGCGCATCCCCAACGCGCAGGGCACTCTGGTGGCCACCGAACAGACGCCGGCCGAGGTGTTCTGGCCCGGTCTGCTGGCCGTCTCCGACGTGATGGGCACCGGTTGGTGGGCCGCCGACGCCGCCGAGGTCAGGCCCGGCTCGACCGCCGTGGTGGTCGGCGACGGGGCGGTGGGCCTGTGCGGCGTGATCGCGGCGAAGGAGAGGGGCGCGGAGCGGATCATCGCGATGAGCCGCCACGCGTCGCGGCAGGCGCTGGCACGTGAATTCGGCGCCACCGACATCGTCACCGAGCGCGGTGAGGAAGGCGTGACCCGGATCAAGGACCTCACCGGCGGGATCGGCGCCGACAGCGTGCTGGAGTGCGTCGGCACCGCCGAGGCCATGCGGCAGGGCCTGCGTTCGGCCCGGCCCGGCGGCAGCGTCGGCTTCGTCGGCGTCCCGCACGACGTCGCGATCGAGGGGCAGGAGCTGTTCTACTCCCACGTCGGCCTGCGCGGCGGTCCCGCCCCCGTACGCCGCTACCTGCCCGACCTGATCGACCTGGTCCTGTCGGGCCGGATCAACCCGGGCAAGGTCTTCGACCTCACCCTGCCCCTGGACCAGGTCGCGGAGGGCTACCGGGCGATGGACGAGCGCAGCGCCATCAAGGCCCTCCTCACCCCCTGACCCCGTACGCCCTTTGCCCGGGGCCGGGCATCCGCTGCCCGGCCCCGCCCGGGGACCCACGAAGGACTCACCGTGCCCCCGTTCGCCCTCGTGGGCAGCGGTCCCGCCCGGGCCTCGTGGGTGCGCACCCCTTCACCGTCGCCGGACCTCCCGTCGACGGCGGATACGTCGCCCCGGAAGCCACCCACCTCACCAACGAAAGTCGGAACGACCATGGACTTCCTCGAGCAAGAGCCCACCAGCAAGGCCCCGGCGGACTGGTTCACCGGCGACGTCTGGTGGGATGTCATCGTCGCCGGGCGGGAACCCTCCCGTATGCGCGCCAACCTGGTCCGCTTCGCACCCGGCGCCCGCACCCACTGGCACTCCCACGCCGTCGGCCAGACCCTCCACGTCGTCTCGGGGATCGCCCTGATCGGTACCCGCGACGGCACCGTCTTCGAGACCCACCCCGGCCAGACCGTCACCTGCCCGCCCGGCGAGGAACACTGGCACGGCGCCATCGCCGACCGCTTCATGGAACACATCGCCCTGTGGGAAGCCACGGCAGACGGCACCCCCGAGACGACCTGGGCCGAACCGGTCACCGACCAGCAGTACAACGGCACCCGTACTCAACACCCTTAACCCCTGGCCGGGGGTAGTCCGGATGCGGTGCTCACGTCCTGCGGGTCGGTGAAGGCTTACCGGTGCCGGCCTTCCGCCTCGACTTCGTACATCCCCGCGCCGTCCAGGTAACGCAGCGTATTGAGGTCCCGCCGCAGCACCGCCTCGACCGGGTGGCGGAGCGTCAGGATGACCGGGTACTCCAGGTCCCACGTGGTGGGCACGATGCGCTGCCCCGGTGTGACGGCCATGGTCAGGTCCCGGAAGCTCTCCAGTTTCCTGACGGCGTCGAGAGCACGGTAACGGACGAGCCGGCCGGAGACCGGAGAGGCGAGTGCCGTCCACGCGAAGGCGCTGCGACGTCGGTAGGGAGTCCCGGCACGGGCCCTGAAGCGTTCCGGTCGCAGATACGCGTCGACCGACCATTCCAGTTGGCCCTCGCCGATGACGTCTGTGACGTAGTAGGGGAGACCCGAGGGACGGGCGGCGGCCTCCACCAGCCGGGGGCCGTCCGGCGTGAGCTTGATCTCCAGGTGCGCCGCGCCATGGCGGATGCCGAGCGCGTCCAGCACCCGAAGGGCGTACGGGACCAGGTCGGCGACCGCGGGGTCCTCATGGCTCAGCAGAATCTGCGCGACCACCAGGTCCCTGACGCCGTTGGCCGTGATCCGATCGGTGCTCCACACGTCGGTGACGTGGTGCGTTCCCTCACAGCTCACGGTGTTCACGATGTACTCGGCGCCGACCAGGTACTCCTGCGCGACGACTCGGCTGATCGGTTCACCAAGGGCGGAGGTCCGGTCCCTGAGTGACGCGAGTGCGGCGGCCGACTCCTCGGGGGAGTCGCAGAACCGCACCCCGTCGCCACCGCCGCTGCGGAGCGGCTTGACCACCGTGGAACCGCCCAGGTCTGCGTGCCAGGACCGCAGTTCGGCCTCGTCCCCGGTCTCGATCTGCCGCATCGCGGGGATGCCCTGGGCCCGGATGCGCTCGATCTGCACGTACTTGTCGCGGCGGGCCGCGCTGAGTTCCGTCCCGTTCGACGGCAACCCGAGCCTCTGGGACAGCGCGTCGGCGAGCTCCACCCCTGATTCCCGGCCCGGAAGCACGGCGCGTGGCCGCAGGGCCGCGAGTCTCCCGGTGAGGCGGTCGAGATCCCCGTCGAAGACGAGGGTGTGACTGAACCTGCCCGGGTCCACCGGAACGACCCCGGGGAGGAGGCCGACGGTGCTTTGCACCTGGATCACCTCGCCGCCGGCCGCGCCGACAACGTCGGTGTAGCCCGCAGTCGCCCCGAAGGCGTCGACCACGGCGACCTGGAATTGCGACATCGTCACTCCTTCCCTCAGCCGGCCATGGTGTCGAGGGAGGCGATCTCCCGACGCGCCGACAGGAGCCGGTAGACGGAGTTGGTGAGCAGGTTGTGCACGCTGAAGCCGGAGGTGCCCAAGTGGTCGTCGTTCAAAGCGTCTTCCTCTCCGGCCTGCCGCGCGATGTCCCTCCTGGTGACCCTGCCGGTGTGCGGGAACGCCTCGGGAATCGTCTTCTTGGTGACGCCCAGGTGCACCATGCGGAAGTCCGCGAACTTGTCCAGCACGTGGAGGAGGGCTGTGAGGGCAGGGGGGTCGAGCTTCATGCGGCCGTCGAGGACCATGGAGACAACGTTGTCACCCTGTCGGGAAGCCTCACGCCGCGCGGTCAGCAGGGGGCGTGACCACACAGGGAAGTAGGCCATGGACTGGTCGAGGTAGAGCTCGTACTGCGGGGTCGGCGACAGCAGCACAAGCTCCAGCAGTTGGACGCTGGGCAAGAACGCACCGCTGGCACCGCGCGGGCCGCCGGGGTGTCCCATGTGATACCGGCGAAAGGTCTCGAACGCGTCCTTGGGGAGTCGGCCGTACTGCGCCATGTACAGCCGGAAATCCTCCAGATGGCGCACGACGTCCTCGAGCACGTCGAGCGGTTCTCCGGCGTCCGGTTCCTGGAGCATCGTGCTCAGGAGGTTGAAGGCGCTTTGCGCCGAAGGCTCCGAGAGGTGGTGCCCCAGATAGAAGTCCCGCTCGAGGCGGCTGGTCGCGCCTTGGGTGAACACCCGGATGTCCCCGTTGCGGTGCCACTCGTCGGCGTTGACGTCGATCAGGAGCTCGTAGCTCATGTGGGGGTCGAGTTCCGGGAAGCGCGCGCACTGCGCCGCCACCGCATCGACGAGGGATCGGGGGGCGCTTCCCGGCCCTGCCGGCTGGTATCCCCCGAGCATGAAGAGCAGGTCCAGTTGGACCACGCGTGCCTGAGCGAGATCGCCGACGAGCGGATCGAGCGGCCCAAGCTCATGCAGAAGCCGTGACTGCCTGTCGGCGAGATCGCGGTACGTCGTACGCCGGGACCAGGCGGCGGTCAGGTCCGCGGGGAGTTCGTCGAGCACGTAGGAAGCAAGTGGTGACGTCCGCATGGATGCGGCTCGTCGTTGCGGAAACTCCAGGTCGGTGAACAGCTCTTCCTTCTTCACTTTGACTCCTGGATCTCGGGTGGCGTCGAGCGGCGAAGAAGCCTGGTGCGAGGCGGGTGGCGTCCACGCCCCCGGTCCGTGCCCTCGGAGGCCCGTCTGCGGATGCCCGGCCGCTTGGTCGCGAACTCGCAACTATCCGAAGAGGAGCCCGACTTGACGCCGCTCGACCGCAAAATGTTTGCTGGAACAAGTACATGCCGCATTGCTTGCTTCGTCAAGTTCATGGGGTCGCGGCGTCGGATGTGGTGCGGGCCTGCACCTGCGAGCCCGGGCCCTTGCCGCCGCACCTGCCCCAACGGGTCATGCCGGGCCGCTCGCGCTTGCGCGGGAGGGCGCGGCGTCAGGCCGTCAGGCGCCGGCCCGGCCCGGCCCGCTCTGCGCACGCGGACCGATGCGGTTTCGTGCCCTTGGTCGGCCCGGTATCCCGTGGCCCCGTCGCGGCGGCTCGGGCCCCGTGTCGTGCCGTGTCGGCGCGGTGCCGGGCGCCGCCCCCGCAGGTTCCGCGGCCGGCGACCCATGGTCGTGCGTGAGTTCGAAGGCGGCGGCCCCCCGTGCACCGGCCCCGCGTCCTTGGTGGGGTCGTCAGCGGTGTCGTCGACGAGCGCTGCCGGGTGGTGTGACCTGCAGTGATGGCGTCCCCGGCGCCACGCGGAAACTGTTCTCCGGCGTGCGCGAGCCGCGAAGCGCCGGGTCGCGCATATGAGCGCAATGCAGTCATACTGGCGCATAAACCCCGAACCGGGTCACGATTGCCCGGCGAACCGAGGCACGGTCATTCGTATGAACGCCACGACCAAGTACACGCTCGCCATAGCCGCCGTCGGCTGGACGTTCCTGGCGTCCCAGTGGTCCGGCAAGGGCTGCGACTTCGTCCCGCAGTCCTACGCGCTGGTGCTCTCCCACGGCATGCCTGCCGGAAGTGAGGGCTGCAAGGCCGAGTCGGACGGACCGCAGTACACCGACGTGTACCAGCCCTGACGCACAGGTGAGCCTGAGTGCGGCTGTCACCGGATGTTCGGCTCGAGTTTCCCCCAACCCGGATCCAGAGCGGCGACCGGCACGCGCGGCGGACCACGCCGGCGGTGCCGTGCTCACTCATCACGTGCCGCGGGTCATTCGGTCGTTTGAGGTGGATGGCGCCGGGTGGCTGATCATGGGGTCATGGACAGGGATTACTGGGCGGTGCTCGCGGACTCCGAGCGGGAGCAGTGGGGGTACGTTCCCGCGCGAAGGGTGGGACCGCTGGCCTTCGGGATCGATCGGCGTGATGCCGTCTCGACCATGGCGGGGCACGGTTTCACCGGCGAGGAAGGGGAGATCGAGCGCTGGAATCGGGCGCGCGCCCAGTGGAGGGTCGTCTTTCGCAGGGCGGAGTCGGGCACGTCGTCGCCCGCTGTGAAGTGCTACTTCGTCGAAGGGGTGGGGATGACGTGTGTGCTAGTCGATGGGCTGCGCGGCCCCCAGGTCACTTGTGAGGGGGTCCGGCTGATCGGCCGGGTGCCGTAGGAGCTGTCCGCCGAGATGGAGGCCCATGCCCTGGAGCGGGACGCGGGCATCCAGTTCAGTCTGAACGGCGACCTGTGCTGGCCCGGCTTCGAGTTCGAGCGGGGTGCGCAGCGCGCGGGCGATGCCGTCGTGAGCTGGGCCCTGTTCTTCAACACGAGAGAGATCGCCGGCACCTGCTGGGACATCGCCCCGCGAGAAGTCTGGCACCACTGGTAGGGCGGCCACTTTCACTTCGGGCCGCGGTGGAGGGCGCTCCTGCTCCATGAGCCCGCAATGGCAAGTGGGGCACTGGCCGCGAGCCGGTGGCCCGCCGCACGCTGCGGGTGGCCTTGCAGAGCAGCACGAATCCGTTGAGTCTCCGACGTCCGTGGACATCCGCACAACACGGCAGCCGTCCTCCACGCGAAGCCCCTGGAACTCCACGCGTTCCAGGGGCTTCAGTTGCCCGAACATGCGTCAGATGTGAGACGCGCCCGAAGTCCCACCTGACGGCCGGAATGCTGCACTACGTTTCCCCGGCGCACCGCGAACGCGGAACGGCGTATTCCTGCCGATAGCAGGCTACCGAGAAGTACAGGCGGCCTATCACAAAGCGCGTTCACGGCGATCCCGCAATTCGTCGGCCCCACACCCTGCTTAAGGGCAAGGGCGTCAGAATTCATCGACGCCGAAGGGGAAATGTCCCCCCGGCGGCTCACCGGCCCCCCGAGACGTGTCTTTCCCCGCATCTTGACTGACGCCCCGGCTTCTTATGGGATTGGCCCCTCTGTCCTGGAACGACGTGAAGGGATGCTAGTGAGAACCAGATCCTTAACGATTGCTGCAGTCGGCGCCCTCATCCTGTGCAGTGCGACGGTGGCACCCATGGCCCAGGCCCGCGACGCGGGCTCGACCGCCACCGAGGCGGACACCGTCAAGGTGTACCGCGCGGAAGTGACGCAAAATCAGATCCCGTTGCTGCTTCAGGCCGGCCAGGATGCGCACGAGCTGAGCGAGCGCCCGCCGGCGCAGGGCACGGCCGCGGTCGAGGTGTACCTCACCGGCAAGCAGGCGAAGGAACTGGAGAGCAAGGGCGTACGGCTCACCGAGCGCACGCTCGGCGCCAAGGCCGAGGCGCGCGTGCAGAACGCGGCCGACAAGGTGTTCCGCCCGTACAGCGGCAAGGGCGGCATCAAGGAGGAGATCCTCGCCACCGGCCGCGCCAACCCCGGCCTGACGAAGGTCGTCTCGATCGGCAAGACGACGCGCGGCCAGGACATCCTCGCCCTCAAGCTCACCAAGGACGCCGCGAAGTCCAAGGACGGCTCGAAGCCCGCCGTGCTGTACATGTCCAACCAGCACGCGCGTGAATGGATCACGCCGGAGATGACCCGCCGGCTCATGCACTACTACCTCGACAACTACCGCACCGACAAGCGGATCAAGAAGCTCGTCGACTCCACCGAGCTCTGGTTCCTGATATCCGCGAACCCGGACGGCTACGACTACACCTTCCAGAGCGACGACACCCGCCTGTGGCGCAAGAACCTGCGGGACAACAACGGCGACGGCGTCATCACCGCCGGCGACGGCGTCGACCTCAACCGCAACTTCGCCTACAAGTGGGGCTACGACAACGAGGGTTCCTCGCCCAACCCGGCCAGTGAGACCTACCGCGGCGCCGGCCCGAACTCCGAGCCGGAGACCCGGGCGCTGGACGCCTTCCAGAAGCGCATCGACTTCACCTACGGCATCAACTACCACTCCGCCGCCGAACTGCTGCTCTACGGAGTCGGCTGGCAGGTGGCCACGGACACCCCCGACGACGTCCTCTACAAGGCGCTGGCCGGCACGCCGGACAACTCCGCGATCCCCGGCTACCACCCCCAGGTCTCCTCGGAGCTCTACACCACCAACGGCGAGGCGGACGGCCACGCGTCCAACGTCAACGGCCTGGCGATGTTCACCCCCGAGATGTCGACGTGCCAGACGGCGTCCGACATCGACCCCAACGACCCGTGGGTGGCCTCCGACTGCCAGTCCGGATTCAACTTCCCCGACGACGAGAAGCTGATCCAGGACGAGTTCACGAAGAACATCCCCTTCGCGCTCTCCGTTGCCGAGTCGGCCGCCCACCCCGACGTCCCCGCCTCCACCGTGGGCCTGAACGCCGCCGACTTCACCCCGGGGTCCTTCACCACCTCCTACGCGCGCGGCCATGACCAGGAGGTCTCGGTCGTCGCCCGCAAGTCGCTGCGCGACAAGGAGCTCAACTACCGCGTCAACGGCGGCCGCACCAAGGACGAGTCGCTGCGCTCCTGGCGGGGCGGCGAGACCTTCGGCGGCGAGGACAACCTCTACTTCGACGAGTACCGCGCGAAGGTCCGCGACGGAGACGTCGGCGACAAGGTGGAGGTCTGGTTCACCGGCCGGACCAAGAGCGGCAAGAAGGTCTCCGGCGACCACTTCACCTACACCGTCGCCGACCGCCCCTGGGCGGACACGCTCGTCGTCGCCGAGGAAGGCGCGGCCGCGACCCAGACCAAGGCGTACGTCGACGCGCTGAAGGCAACCGGCCACCGCGCGGCGGTCTGGGACGTCGCCACGCAGGGCGCGCCCGACGCGCTCGGGGTCCTCGGGCACTTCCGCACCGTCGTGCACTACACGGGGGCGGCACTGCCGGGCAACCCCACCCAGCTCGAGCTGCGCGCCTACCTCAACGAGGGCGGCAAGCTGATCGAGGCGGGCGAGCGGGCGGGCGGCAACGTGGCCCTGGCCGACGGTACGCCGTCGAACGACTTCAGCCAGTACTACCTGGGCGCGTACTCGCGCACGTCGACCGCCGGGGCCACCGGATTCGCCGGCACCGGCGCGCTGGCGGGATTCAACGGTCCGCTCGGTGCCGCCACCGGCAACCCGCTGGACACGGCGGGTACCTACCGGGTGACCTCCGACTGGCTCGCGCCCGCCACGTACCCGCAGTTCGCGAGCAAGGGAGCGGGCCGGTACACCGGGTCCGTCGCCTCCGACGCGCCCTACGCGGGCTCCTACATGGCGGCCGCCGTCCACACCGACGACGCCTACAACCGGCTCACCCGGACGATCGACCTGACCGGGGTGAGCGCGGCCGACACCCCCACCCTCCGCTCCCGCCTCCTGTGGAGTACCGAGCCCGGCTACGACAACGCGATCCTGGAGATCCACACCGTCGGCGCCGACGACTGGACCACGCTCCCCGAGGCGGGCGGCGCCACCAGCACCACCGTGCCGACCGAGTGCGAGGCCGGGTTCTACATCGGCGAGCACCCGTGGCTGACGCACTATCTGACCCCGGGCACGGGCGGCTGCACGGCGACCGGCACCTCGGGCGCCTGGAACAGCTTCACGGGCTCCTCCCAGGGCTGGCAGCCGGTGAACTTCGACCTGAGCGCCTACGCGGGCAAGAAGGTCGAGGTCTCGCTCAGCTACGTCACCGACCCGGGTTCCGGCGGCCAGGGCCTCCAGGCCGATGAGACCTCCCTGGTCATCGGCGGTACGGTCACCGAGACCGAGGGCTTCGAGACCTCCCTCGGCCCCTGGACCGTCTCCGGTCCGCCCGCGGGCAGCCCGCCCGTCCAGCGGGACTGGGTGCGCACCGGCCCGCTGACGCAGGGCGCGGTCGTCACGGACGACACCGTGCTGCTGGGCTTCGGCCTCGAGCACGTCACCTCCGCGGCCGACCGCGCGACCTTGGTGCGTCAGGCATTCAAGGCACTCCGCCGTTGACGGCCGGACTCATCCTCCGAGCCTGAGCGCGGAAGCCGAAGATCGGTGAGTCAGGCGGTCCGTACCCTTCCCGGGTACGGACCGCCGCCCGGGCTTGGACACCCGGGCGTCGCATTCTGGTCCCGTGCGGTCAGAGGCGACGGTGCCGAGCTTGTTCCGCCGGTCTCCGCAGCGGGTTTCGCAACCTCCGCGTGGGGACCGCGCCGGCGACCGGGGATTCCCGGAGGGCGGGTCGTAGCCAGCGGCGGAGCAGACGGCTGACGGCGGGGATCGCCACGTAGGTCATCAACGTACTGAACAGGACGGTGAAGACGGCTGTTCTGGCCACCAATGGCAGGCCGACCAGGTGTGGACCGAGCACTCCGGTCCCGAACAGCGAGATCGGGAAGATGGCGATGGCCGAGCTGACACCTATCTTCCAGCGCGGCGGAGCGGCGATCTTGGGGCCCGGGTCGGGGAACCAGGCGTCCATGCCGGTGAGTTCGCGGCGGGCGATCTCCGAATGGTGGTGATCTTCGTACTGGGTGAAGAAGCCGGCTCTTTGCGGAGAGTCCAGCCACTGCCGCAGCATCGTGTTGTCCCGGAAGCGTTGCACGATGATCCACGGCCGACCGTCCTCGGCCGGTCGGAAGAGGCCACTGCCCAAGTGCCCGGGGGCGGCGGCGGCCACCTCCAGGATGTCCCGAGCCCACTGCTGGAATGACTCCTCATGGCCGGGCCGGACGGCCCGCTCGACGAGCAGGATGGCGTCCGAACCACCCGTGCGGCCCATCGGACGCGCGTCCGATGCTCGCGCAGCCCGGCGGTCGTTGGTCACAGAGGTGCTCCTGTGCTCGATCAGTCGCGCGGGGCAACGTGGATGAAGTGCTTGGTCTCCTGGAACTCCTCCAGGCCGCGCAGGCCGTTCAGGCGGCCCATACCGGACTGCTTGAAGCCGCCCTCCTCGAACTGGTCGTGGACCATGCCCCAGGTGTTGGTCCACACGGTGCCGGCCTTGATCTCGCGGCCCACTCGCAGCGGGCGGTCCACGTCCCGTGTCCAGACGGACGCGGCGAGGCCGTACTCGGTGGCGTTGGCGCGGGCGACAGCCTGCCCCTCGGTATCGAAGATCTCGAAGGTGGCGACAGGCCCGAACGCCTCCTGCTGCACGATCGGGGCGCTCAGGTCGGCGACCTCGACCAGGGAGGGCTGCAGGAAGGCGCCGTCGCGTCCACCCCGGACGATGACCTCGGCGTAGTCGGCGGCGTCGGCGACCATGCGCTCGACGCGCTGCGCGTTGTGCGTATCGATCATCGCGCCCATCTCGCTGGCAGGGTCGTCCCCAGGCCCCACCTTGACCGCCTTCAGGGCGGGCGTGAGGCGTCGGCGGAGCTCGTCCGCGACGCCGCGCTGCACCAGGATGCGGCTTCCCGCCATGCAGAACTGGCCGCTGAAGGTGGTGATGGCCTTGACGAGGACGGGAACGGTGGCGTCCAGGTCCGCGTCGTCGAAAACGATCATCGGGTTCTTCCCGCCGAGTTCCAGGGAGAGCGGCTTGAGGGTGGACGCGGCCGACTCCATGATCTTTCGGCCGACTCCCGTGGAACCCGTGTAGCTGAGCACATCGACGTCCGGCGAGGAGACCAGCAGCGGAGCACCGTCGTTGCCGGACTCGGTGAAGACGTTCATCACACCGGCCGGAAGCCCTGCGGTCTGATCAACGAGTTCGGCGATCAGGCCGTTGATCAGACCGGTCTGCCCTGGGAGCTTCATGGCGACGGTGCAGCCGGCGGCGAGTGCCGGGGCGAAGGAGCGTACGGCCAGGATGACGGGGGAGTTCCAGGGCGCGATGACGCCGGCCACTCCCGTCGCCTCACGCAGGGTCATCGAGAACGTGCCGGGCCGTACCTCGGCGGCGCCACCGTGATCGGACAGTGCGAGAGCGGCGTAGTAGCGCAGCTTGGGGATGGCGAGGTCGATCTCGAAGGTCGCCTCACCGAGAATCTTTCCGTTCTCACGGGCGAGCAGGGTGATGAACTCGTCCCTGCGGGCTTCGAGGCGGTCGGCCATCTCGAACAGGGCCCTTGCCCGTGCGCTGCGGTCCCGGGACCACTCGGTGGTGTCGAAGGCTCGCCGGGCGGCGGCGATGGCGGCCTTGGCTTCCTCGGCGCCACCGTCGGCGAACGTCCCGAGGACCTGCCCGGTGGCAGGGTTCAGGGACTCGGAGCGCTGAACGGAGTCGACCCATGCCCCATCGATGTAGTGGCGGGCGTGCGGGAGGCGTGCGGAGCTGTTCATCAAGGGCTTCCTTGGTCTCGAACGATGTACGCGATGGACGATGGGCAGGGCAGGGCAGGGCAGGGCAGGGCAGGGGGCGTGGCTCTGCGGGTGCCCTTGACGGTGTGATCTCGCGGTGATCGCGGCGGAGGCAGGCACACGGCGGATGTGATGAGAATCCGGTGTCCGGTGGGGGTGCGGTCGCCGGACGGCACCCGTCGAGCGATCCCTGCTCCGGCTCACTGGCATGGGCTGGCGAGCGACCTCTGTGATTTACGAGGATATGCACATAACTGGGATCGCATCAAGGTCATCTGGTCGGCTCGAGCCGTGCCTTACATCACTCGCCGCACGTTGCCCGGCCCCCGGTTCCCACCGCCGGCCGCGCGGAAGCGCCCGCGATCGCGAGGGAACCGGCCTGCTTCCGTGTCCGCCCACGGCCGGACGTTGCCGTCGCTGCGTCGCTGCGTCGCTGCGTCGCTGCGTCGCTGCCAGGTGCCCGGCGATGGCGGGGCGTGCTGCGTACCGATGCCGCCGGCTCCCGGGTTGTGGCGGCCGCTGACGGGAGGCAGGGTGGTTTCGGGGCCCGCGTGTTACGGATGTGGTCCGTGGTTCGTGCGCGCCGTGAAGCAAGTGGTGTGAGTCCGGAATCGACGAGGTCGGACGCTGTCGAACGAGTGGGCCGGTACGCCGGTCGGACAAGAGGCGGCCGACGCGAGATCGTCCATCCGGGTCGGCCTACGGAGGTGTCGTACATGTCGGAGAAGAAGCCAGAGCACGTGACCCCCGCGGAGGGGCACGAGGCCGCGCTGCCGCCTGAGGTCAAGTTGCTGCAGGAAGTCACTCCGCCCTTCTTTCCCGAAGGCGGTTCGGGGATGACCATCCTCGTCGACTGGCCTCCCGGCCACCCCGGGCTGCCTCCGCACCGCCACTCGGGGCCGTCGTTCGGCTACGTGATGGAGGGCGCGGTCCGGTTCGAACTCGAGGGTGAGCCGGAGCGCGTGGTCGAGGCCGGTGGGACGTTCTGGGAGCCAGGCGGTGACGTCATCCACTACCAGGACGGCAACGCTCTGGCGGACGCACCGACCAAGTTCGTGGTGACCATGGTGTGCGCGCCGGGTCAGCCGATGCTCACGCTGGTCGAGGAGGAGGAGCTGAGGGAGCGGGCCGACCGGCGTGCTCCGCGTCCCTCCGGGGGCTGACCCGCGACGTGCTTCCGCCTTGATCGTTTGTGCCACCCCGTAGGGTGCCGTCCCAACAGCTCGGACGGCCCCTGTGCCGATGTGCCGATTTTCACGACTGCAGCGCGTCACCGCAGGCGAACGGTCGACGCCCATGAAGTCGCGGCGCCCGTCCGCGGTGCCGCCCGGCGGGCAGCACGTGGCGTCACGCTCACCACGGGATACGACGAGCCCGGCCCGCAAGACCGCGACCAACTTCGCCAAGGGCGTGCTGACCGGCAGCACGCGCTATAGCGCAGGCGCCGAGTACACCGTCGCGACCGGCAGCGCCCCGCCGCACGCCATTATGTTGCCCGCCTGGTCGTAGGTGGGTGTCGGCGCCAATACCAGTGGTGGTGACGGAGGTCGGTCCGCAAGGCCGGCGGCAAGGACCAGACCCTCACCGCGGACCCCGAGGGCCACCTGCAGAGCATCACCGAAACGGGCAAGACCACCACCTACGTCTACGACACGGACGGCAACCGCCTCCTGGCGCGCAACGCCGACAACTCCGCCACCGGGTACTACACCCACGGCGGCGAAACGATCGCCATGCGCACCCCCACCGGCGGATTCACCTTCCCCTTCGGCGACCACCAAGGCACCGCCCTCACGGCCGTGTCCCCAGCCACCGGCCAGGCCATCACCCGTCGCAAGCAACTTCCTTTCGGCACCGATCGCACCGACACCCGCGCCGCCTTCCCCGGAACCCGCGGCTTCGTCGGCGGCAGCAACGACCCGACCGGCCTCACCCACCGCAGCGCCCGCGCACGCGACCCCACACTCGGCCGCTTCCTCTCCGTCGACCCCGTCATCGATTTCGACGATCCGGCGCAGATGAACGCCTGTTCCTACGCTCACAACAACCCGGTCACGCAGTCGAACCCCGACGGCCTCTGCCCCAACGGCCCCGCCACCTACAATGACGAGTGGCTGCGCTCGTTTCTCTCGTTTCAGAGATCCACTTCTCTTGATCATGGGATCGTCACGCTGCGGACGGGGTGGCGGGTGGATCTGCCGTCTCGGATCGAGACGGCATCCAGGGACATCTAGGGAACGGTTGCATGCTGGAATTTATTGCATTTGCTCTGTTTGCCTTGCTTGTGGGTAGATTGATCAGGGCAATGCATGCGAGGCGGTCAACAGGGCGCACGGCAGAAATTGAAAAGGGTTCGAATCCGGCTGTTCCCTGTCGCGTCTCGTGGCAGCGCGGACTGGGGCGCCGGGCTTTCACGTATGGAAGGCTCAACAGTGACGCAGGTGGTGCAATTTTCACGCGCCCAGCGAGGCAGTCGGTACGTCTGCCGGTAGGAGGACGTGTCACGCGGAACACTAGCTGGCGACCTGGTATGGAAATTCTCGAGTACGACACCCGGGAAGGTGATCAACTTCGGATTCTCGCACACGAGGGAGACGTGGACCTTGTGGCGCACTACCTTCGATCCGCTGATCCAGGTGGGCACTAACCATGCAGGCCGGTGTGAGAAAATTTGAGGACGTCGTGACTAAGCGATCTTATCCCCGAATCGTGAATTGGTGGAGCAATCCGCCAATTTCGTGCTCGGATGATGGGTGGGTGTCTCAGGGTGAGGCGGCTGAGCTACCAAGAATTTCCATGGTCCGAGTGGGATGGCGGATCATTGGTGGTTACCTCGTTCCTGCTCACAATGGCAAGGGTGAGGCGGGCGTTACGCGGTCCAGCATTGAAAATGACCTTAATTGACTCTCTTCGGCTTCTTGGTGGGGGGCCAAGACTCTCCGGGGGGTCTCAAAGGGTTGGTGCGTTGGCTTTAAACTCGAATAGACATTTGGGCCGCTGTTTCGGAGGGCCAGTGGTGTGGATCGCGGTGATCTTGCGTCCCGTCCCGAGCGGTCGGTCGGAGTGTGTAAGTTCGCAGGTGAAGGGCGGCCGGGAGTCCGGACCGGCGGTTGCTTTGGGGTTTGGGCGGTTTGTGCGTGACTATGCATAGAGAACTGGGACCGCTGGAACTCGCCGGAGTTCACTGGGTCATCGGAGATTCGGCTGGGGAGCACCTAAGGCTCATGCCGGCAGGATTGGCCCATTGGTCTGACGGCAACGAGCAGCAGATCATCGCTTGGTCGCGGCTCATGTCCCTTGGTTTGGAGGCGCAACCCGGAAAAGCGACAAGCTCAAAGGGTTTCGTTCGAATGACCAAGATTATGGCCAATTTGTCGGGAGTTCCGTATATGGGCAATCATGGCGTCAGTGTTGCCGCGACGTTGCGACATCCCTATGAATACTGGAATGCGTCCTGCGATCACCATTCGCGAAAGTACTCTCCGCGTCACATCAAATTGACCCATGAGTTCCTTCGGCGGGTAGTCGAACGAAAGATGGCAAGGCGTCTGGGTGATCCCAAGTGGATGTCTGCGGCGGTCGACAAGTTGAATCAAATTCCTAAATCCGGGTCTCGGTCGCGTATGGCCGCCATCGATGAGCTGCTTGACGGCAGCAGTCAAGCCTGAGAGCGAACAGCCGAGCAAGCATTTGAGGTAGGCTCGAGGAATATCCGGTCACCGGGAATTCCACGCAATGGAGCCCCTGGTGTTCGAGTAGGGTCAAGGCCCAATGCCGCGAAGCTTAAGTTGATCTTGACATGGTGGGCGGGGTTGCCCCGAGTGAGGCGAACTTCAGGCTCGGTGGCCCCGCGTGGCGGGTGCCTGTATCCGAAGTCCTCTTCACCCGGTAGGAGTTGTGGCGGGCGCGCTTGACCATGCGTGGGTAGGACCGGTGGCGGCGCGCTGGGTTGCGGTTTCGGCGCGCGGCAAAGGTGGCGAGGACCTCCGTCTTGACCGCTTCCCAGCGTTCAGGGGGGAAAGGCCGCCGTCCCGGTGGCGGTGCGGCGGACGATGTTAAGGGTCCTGAGGAAGCTGATCCGGTCCGGGTCGATGTCGGCGCCGGTCGCGGCTTGGCAGATCAGGGAGTTGATCGCGTAGTGGACCAGCAGGTAGGCCCAGATCTCCTGGTGGACCAGGTCCGGGCTCTTGGACCGCAGCACCTTCCCCGGGCCGGGTAGAACCGTCTTCAGTTGGCCGTTCGCGGCTTCCTCCTCCCACCTCTGATGGTAGGCAGCCGCCAGTTCGGCGGCGGTTGCGGCCTCTGGCTCGGTGATCGTGGTGATCAGGCAGATCAGTTCACCGGCGTCGCGGTCGGGGACGTCGTACTCGACGATCCGCACCACGTGGGCTGCGGCCGGGTCCGGCTTCGCGCCGGACTTCGCCTCCTGTAGGAGTTCCTCCCGCTGGCGGCCGCGCAGACGGGGATCAACCAGGGCCGACAGATACGTACCGTCGGACAGGACCTTCAGGACCGGCAGCGACAGCTGCGTCGGTGCCCGCCAGCACAGCGCCGCCCCGGTCTGGGCGGCGGCGCTGAACGCGGCGAAGCTGTAGAAGCCCCGATCAGCCAGCAGCAGCCAGTCACTGGAGATCGAGGGCAGCAGCGAGGTGGCCATCGCCTTCTCGCTGCGGTTCCACGGACCGACCTCGGCGTCGACGAAGGCGTGCGATCCGCATTCGACGACGGCCACCACCCGGGCCTTGGGGAAGGCAGAGCGGGTCTGATCATTGCCGGCGTAGCCGAACTCGGCTGCGCTCTCGGCTGAGTCCGAGGTCGAATCCGTCGATGGCCATCAGCCGCCAGCCGCGAAGCCACGCGCCCCGGGTCTCGCTGGTAGCTACCGGCTCGGCCACCCGGTAGAACGTCTCCCTCAGCACGTCCCGGCCCAACCGCTTGCGCGCCTGAGTGATCCCCGACGACGTCGGCGGCTCCCACGCGGCGTCCCACACGCCGAACTGCGACAGCGACCCGGTGACCTTCTGCGCAACCTCTTCGGCCGCGTCGTCGGAGAACAGGCACAGCGCCATCGTCAGATAGGCGGTCACGTGAGGAGGGAGCTTCCCGCCGCGGCGTTGCTCCGCCACCCCGCAGACCGCTGCGGCCTCATCGACCTTGAATCGCGGCACCGCCGCAACCACGACCCCCAACGACACCTGGTCCGGTCGCGCGACCGAACCATCCGATTCCACGGACCCCTGAGCCATGCGGCAACCCTAGCCGCGCGCCTGATGTGGCGTTGAGCAGCACACCGGGCCGTTCCCCGACGAAGCGGCGTCCCGACCATTCCATGATTAACTTAAGCTTCGTGGTATTGGGTCAAGGCCGCGGTGCACGCGGTCTGGCCCCACTCGATCTGGTGACATCGATTCATGACGATCGAGGCGATCGCCCACCGGTGGGGCTTCCCCAGCGCACCCCATTTCAGTCGCGTATTCAAAGCGGCGTACGGGATGAGCCCCCACGAGTGGCGGTCGCAACAAGCGGCAGACTGAGCGGACGTCCCATCGCCACCCGTGCGGCGCCGCCCGAAGTCCGGATCGCCCCGACCGTCGCCGTCTCCAAGGTAAGCGGCACGCTGGTCGTCGTATTGCCTTGCTGTGCACGGATCCGCCTGCCGGCTTGCCTTGCCGTGCAAGGATTCGCGTCCGCGGCATGGTTCCGAGGAGTCGGCCGCCCGAGTGCCAAGCCCCTGCGCCGCATGACGTGCCGCTGACACCGCGCACCCCTCGTCACAGGGCGAATGCGGCTGAAACAGGCGACTGGTGGGCGGCTCGCGAGCGCTTGATGCCGGCGGTGCGCCGGCCCGCAACTCGCGCCCATCGCCGGAGATATCCGGCATTCTTCCTGGTTGCCTTTCTCGATTGCTTCGTCCTACTGTCCCCGCCGACGACGTCGTTGGCGCCGAGCCTGCGCGCTGGCCGACGAGAGGGGACGTCCCGGGAGGGTCACCTCGCGAGCGCTCTCCTTGGTGGGGAGTGGGTTCACCCGGCTCCCGGTCACCTTCTCGGTGGGCTCCGTACCGGAACCGCGCCGGGGCTTCCGACGTACGTCACATCCCGGCGCCGGGCACCGCTTCCGTGCCTGAGGTGCGCCGTACCGACGAAAGGCACGACATGACCAAGATTGCGATCATCCTCGGCAGCACTCGCCCGGGGCGCAACGGCGCCGCCGTGGCGCACTGGGTTCTCGGTATCGCCAAGCAGCGTCCCGACGCGGAGTTCGAGCTCGTGGACCTGGCGGAATACCCGCTGCCGCTCCTCGACGAGGTGCTTCCCCCGTCGCTCGGGCAGTACCAGAACGACCACACCAAGGCGTGGGCGTCGAGGATCGCCGAGTTCGACGGCTTCGTGTTCGTCACCCCTGAGTACAACCACTCCACCACGGGCGTCCTGAAGAACGCGCTCGACTACCTGTACGCGGAGTGGAACAACAAGGCAGCGGGATTTGTGGGCTACGGCTCCGGTGGTGGCATCCGCGCCGTGGAGCACCTCCGTCTCATCGCGAGCGAGCTGCAGATCGCCACGGTGCGTGCGCAGGTCGCGCTGTCCCTCCTGGCCGACTTCGAGGACTACAGCGTCTTCACACCGGGCCCGCACCACCAGCACACGCTGGAAGCCATGCTCGACCAGGTCGTCAGCTGGTCGAAGGCCCTGCAGCCCTTGCGCGCCAACGCCTGATCGGTCGCTGTCCGAGTACCCCGTCTCCCTGGCTGGCCCTGCTGACGTCCCCGACCGGCTTCGCGTGCGTACCGGGCGAGACGGGGTCTCGGCCGACAGGCCGGTCGAGCCGGGTACGGACGGCCGGTCCCGGCCGGGTTCTGCGGCCCGGGTGCCACGGGGGACTGTCCCGTGCGCCGGGATGTGATCTGCGCTGAAGCCCCCCCGTGGCGTCTGGTCGGCGCCTGGGGCGTGACGATGCCGTGCTCGGCGTCCACCATGACGACGGCCTCCGGGGCGCGGGGCGCGAGCAGTTGCGCGGCAACGGCGTGGTCCTCGCCGGCCGCTCATCAAGACACGTTAGATCATTGGTGTAATGTAAGTGCTCGTTGTCCACCTGCCAGGCGTATGGCTTCTTACTCGCCCCGTGCGGCTTCGGTTCGCAGCCGCGGGATGACCCAGCAGGCAGCTGTCTCGCGGCACCATTTGACGAGGAACTCATGACCTTTGACGATCTGCTCCCGCGCGTGTCGCCCGCCGAGGTGGCCGAACTCGCATCGCGGGTGAGCGGTCCGGTTCTGCTGCCCGGCGACGAGGGGTACGACGCCGAGTGCCGGATCTACAACCTGAACGTCCCCCTGGAGCCCGCGCTCGCGGTCGGTGCCGCCAACGCGGCCGACGTACAGGCGGCGATCCGCTTCGCGGCCCGGCAGGGCCGGCCTGTGACGGTGAAGACCACGGGGCACCAACAGGTCGGCCCCGCCCGGGGCGGCGTGCTGATCAGTACCCGGCGTATGAAGGGAATCACCGTCGACGCCGTCCGGCGACGCGCACGGGTCGAGGCCGGTGTGATCTGGCAGGAGGTGATCGACCAGGCCGCCGAGGTCGGCCTGGCCCCGATGAGCGGCTCGGCTCCGCTGGTGGGCGTGGCCGGGTACACCCTCGGGGGCGGGCTCAGTCCGGTCCTCGGCCGGAGCCGGGGATACGCGGCGGACCATGTCCGTTCGCTGGAAGTGGTGACCGCTGACGGCGAGTTGCGTCATGTAACGGCGGACAGTGATCCCGAACTCTTCTGGTCTCTGCTCGGAGGGAAGGGCAATTTCGGCGTTGTCACCGCGCTGGAGTTCGACCTGTTCCCGTTGACTCGTTTCCACGGCGGCGGGATCTACTTCCCCGGCGAACGACTCGCCGATGTGCTGCACACCTGGCGTACCTGGCAGTCGGACATGCCGGAGGAGATGTCCTCCTCGGTGGCCGTGCAACGCCTGCCTCCGCTGCCCGAGTTGCCGGAGCCCCTCCGGGGGGCGTTCGTGGTGCACGTGCGCATCGCCTACCTCGGTCCGGTGGCCGAGGGCGAGCGGCTGATCGCACCCCTGCGCGCGGCCGCCCCGGCGCTCATCGACGCCGTGGGTGAGATGCCCTACTCCGCCATGGGCGCCATCCACAGGGACCCTCCGACGCCGATGCCGTATTGCGACCGCACGACCATGTTGCGCGCGTTTCCCGCCGAGGCGGCCGACAAGCTGATCGAACTGCTCGGCCCCGGGTCGGACTCCCCGCTGGTGAGCGTCGAGATCCGCATGCTCGGCGGCGCGCTCGACCGTGAGCCCGCGGTACCCAACGCCGTCTCCAGCCGAGGGCTTCCCTTCGTCCTCTTCGGATTCGGCGTGGGTGCCCCGGACCAGGCCGAGTTCCTGAGCGGCAAACTCGACGAGGTGATGGACGCGATGGAGCCCTGGGCGGACAGGCGCAGGATGGTTAACTTCCTCTCCGTCGAGGAGGCCACCGACCCCGAGCGGCTGAGCGAGGTCTACGGCGCTGAGCGCTACCGGCGTCTGACCGCCGCGAAGAAGGCATACGACCCGACCAACATGTTCCGGGTGAACCACAACATCCTGCCCGGCTGAGGGGTTCGGCCTCCGGGACCGGGACCGGGACCGGGGCTGGGGCCAGGGGGCCGGGCTCGTCCGTCCGGCCCCCGGGGGGTGACCTTGGGCCCGGTGCGGGTCCTTGCCGCTGTCGGGACGAAGTGGCCCTGGATTGCTGTGAGGCCCGGTGGGCGGGGGCCATCACGAAAGGAGCCCGGCCCGCAGGGCCCGCGCCTCCTCCTCGACGGGTTCATCGGCCTGATGGGAGTGCTCGGCCCAGATGGTCTTGCCTTGCGCATGATGGCGGGTTCCCCAGCGGTGGGTGAGCTGGGCGACGATGAACAGTCCCCGGCCGCTTTCGTCGAGGGTGCGGGCGCGTCGAAGGTGCGGGGATGTGGTGCTGCCGTCGGTGACTTCGCAGGTCAGGCTCGTGGCGCAGCGGATCAGGCGGAGGTGTACCGGTGGCTGGGCATGGCGGATGGCATTGGTGACCAGCTCGCTGACGATGAGGACGGCGGTGGGGATGGCCTCGTCCAAGCCCCATGTCCTCATTTTGGCCGTGACATGTTCTCGCGCGACAGAGACGGCCGCCGGGTCGGCCGGGAGGTTCCACGTTGCCACGGTGGTGCCGTCGAGCGTGCGGGTACGGGCGGCGAGCACACGCAGCGGGCGTGGCGCTCCCGCCGCCACAAGAGCCTCCGAGGCGGCACGGCAGGTGGCTGTGAGCGAGGACTCCGGCTCGACAATGCGTTCGGGAACCGTGAGTCGATCGGTCTCGGTCTCGGAATCGGGTGGCTCTGCGGAGTGCGTGTGCAGCAGGATCACGCTGCCCTTCCGGAGCCGGATTTCGGCGGTCTCGACCTTCGTTCGCGCGCGACCAAGCGGTAGTCCGGCAGGAAGGTCGACGGCGGTGATCACACCATCGGGGGCGATGACGGTGGGCGCGGGATGCCCGGCGCAAGCGAGGACGCAGTCTGCGGTGACGGGGTCGTAGACGACGTACAGGCAACTTGCCCTGACGTCGTGGACCCTCTCGTCCGGCCGCAACCGATGTATGACGTCGTGGAGATGGGTGAGCACCTCGTCCGGTTGCACGTCGATGTCCGCCAGCGTTCGCACCGCGGCACGGAGTTCGGGCACCAGGGCGGGGGCGGGGTATCCGTCCTCGGTCACGCTGCCGGCGACCAGCGCCACCCGGGCTCCGGACAGTGGGATCGCGTCCAGCCAGTGGGCCTGCGGCCTTCCGCCATCGGAACGGTGGTAGGCGAGTTCCACGGCCGCGGGTTGCGGCAGGCGCCCGGGCGGCGGTCCACTCGCCAGGAGGGGGGAGCACAGATCGCCGGCGGCCTGATGTGGTGCGGAGGCGATCCGGCCCGCCTCCTCACCTCCTCCGGGACGTGCAGCGAAGACGCACCTGGCCTTCTGGCGGAGCCGGACCCGGCAGATGAGCAGGCTCATGCCCAGAGACATGAGGGCCGCGGTGATGACAACCGTTCGGCCTCCCTCCGACACGCCCGGAATCGCGAAACCGTAGATGACCACGCTGGCCGCCAGCGTGGAAGCTCCGACGATCAAGGTGTGTCTGATGGGGAGCAGGGCTGCCGCCATCAGGGGTGCCGGGACCGAGTAGTCCGACCAGCGGACCGAGCCCACGGCAGAGGCCTTCAGCTGCAGTGCGCAGGTCGCGGCGAGATACACGGCGAGCAGTGCACTCGGATGCCGGAGCAGGAGGAGTCTGGGCGTGGCCATCCTCGTCACCGTCCCTTCTGAGGTGGTGCGCGGTGCCCGCGAGACGATGCGCGTGGTGCGTGGCGCAAGGGTCGGGGTCTTGTGCGCGGGCGTGCGGGCCTTCGGGTTGTGGATGTTCACGGTGGCGCTTGTCCGGCGTGGACGGGGTGCGTCGGATGGTGGACGGCGACAAGGGCCAGGTCGTCCTGGAGGTTCTTGCCCGCGTGTCGTTCCACATCGATGCTGACGTGCTGTACGAGGCGGCTGGGGCAGTCCCAGGTCCATGTACCGGCACGGTCGAGGACGGGGAAGAACTCGCCGGCGGCGTCGCGGGCCTCGGCCAGGCCGTCGGTGTAGAGCAGCAGCGTGTCTCCGGGGCCGAAGGCGACGGTATCGAGGCGGAAGGCGTTGGGCGTGTCCGCTGCGAGCCCCAGTGGCGGGGCGGGCCGGGTGACGGGCAGTAGGGTGACCTGGCTGCCCCGGCGCAGCAGAGGTGGCGGGTGCCCGCAGCTGACCACTCTGGCAATCTCTTCGTCGTCGGGGAGTTCGATCAGCAGGGCGGTGACGAAGCGCTAGCTGCTGTCGGGGGCGATAGGGGTCAGCTCGCTCAGGTGCCCGCGAACGCTGCGTTCCAGAGAGGCCGCGAGTTCCGGGAGTGTGCGGTACTGCCGGGCGGCCTCACGGAAAGCGCCCAGGACGGCGGAGGCGTCGTCGATGGCTGGAAGACCCTTTCCGCGGACGTCTCCGATGAGGACGCGTGTGGTGTGGCCGGTGCGGGCCGCTGCGTACAGATCACCGCCCACCAGTGCGTGTGCCGCCGCGGCGCGGTACATCGAGGCGACGTGGAAGGGGCCCAGCTCCGGGGGGATCGGCCGTAGCAGCACTCGTTGGGCTGCTTCGGAGACAGCCCGCACTTGGGCAAGTTCCCGCAAGTCGCGGTCGTGCAGGGCACGGGAGGCGATGACGAACGCGGAGACGATGAGCACTGCCCCGATGTGAATGGGCAGCAGTGGCGAGTGGAGCAGGCCGTCGTGGCGGTCCACGAGGAGCACCGCCGCGGCTGCCAGGAGCGCGACGACGGCCGTGAAGCGCGTTCGCGCGAACGTTCCCGTGCACGTGGGGGCCGCCACGAGCAGCGGGGACAGGTGAACCGCAAGGGGCGCGAACGACGCACCCGAGGTGATGGCCGCGATCAGCAGGAGCGGAGGCATCGCCTGGCCGCGCATGCCCAAAAGCCCGGTGCCGCGGCCATGGGCCCCCGGCGGCTTGGGGACTTCGGGGCCGGTTGCCGAGAGCAGGCGGACTCCGTCATCGGCCGCGCGGTTGGTGACGTGAGCGCGCGGGAGGAGGTGCGTCGGGAGTCCGGGGAGTGACCGGATTCTCGTGGAAGGGCTGCGTCGTATCAACATGGCGCGGCTTTCGTGCCATCGCGGCGTGGAGGGGTGAGATGAGGCCCGATGAGTTTGCCGGAGGTGCGCCCTCGGCGAACGGTTCTCGTGACGAGGCGCCGGTCAAACCGGTGATCGTCCGGCCAGGGGGACAGCCCGAGCGGGAGACCCGGTGCGTCTGCCGTTCACTGCGGCACGCAGCGCGCAAGGGGTCAGTCGGTTCTGTCCCGGACAGGCAGGCAGACCATGTGAGGGGCCAGGCCGGTGCTGTGACGTCTTCGGAGTCTGCGCGGCTCCGCTTGGATCACAGCTCCGCCACCCTTCACAGTTCCGCATAGTGGAATATATTTATCGACATGCGATTCAACAGTGCGACGTCCGGTTCGGCGCGTCAAGCGAGCCACCGCCCTCTCCGTCCGGGACCGGCGCAGCCGGCGTGACGCCGCATCCAACCACGCTTCGTTGAGGGGAGCGTGAAAGGCCATTGGGCCGGGCCGGGGTCTGCTGTCGGTCGGGGCGACATGCTGGGGCGCGCGGCCTCGCGGGCCGGTGTGGTCATGGCGGTTTCGAACGCCACTCGGGTCGGCCGGCCGCTGACGGCGACGGGAGGGGGCCTCAACGGCACCTCTGGGCACCGGCCTTCGGGGTGGTGGGGGCCTTGTGCGAACGGTTTGCCCACCACGGTCGATGGCGGCGCGTCGGCCAGGTGGACGAGGTCCGACGCGTGCTGGTACGGCGTTTCCGGCGAGAAGCGGTCCGGTATGCGTGACCTGGAGTACCCGCCCGGCGGCGTTCTCGGCCGGCGTTCCGAATGGCGTCATGGTTGCCTCCTTCGCGTCCCCCTTGGGGCGTCTCGCGGGTCTCGCCTGACGGGCCCGGCGGCTGGGATCAGTGCCCATCGGAGAGTGACTCGACTGGGGTCCTGCCGAGAGGACCCACGGGCAGAGCGGACAAGCGGGAAGGGGAATCGGCGGTGGGCCGCCCGGCTGGATCTTCCCGCGGCTTCTCCGCGACGGTCCTCACTCGGCCCTGAATCACGGGGGCGGGTGTCTGTCCGATCGGCGTTTTCGGGGGTGCACCGCCGAACCGCGCCGCCCGGAAGTGCGATGAGGTCAAGGCGCTGTGCCATGGCGCCCGCTTCGGCGCTTCCTCGCCCCTCGGTTGCTTGCCGTGACGCAAGGGAGCTTGCGCAGGTGGGCGCCCACTTCGGTCGCCCCGGGCGACGGCGCGAGTGTTAGATTGTGGCTGCCATCTTACATGCGGGGTGCCGTTCGTGCTCTCTGGAGCGTGAACGGTCTGCTGTGCTCACGCGCCGGTGCGGCGGGATGGTGGCGGGTGCCGGAAGATCGACCGTCGCCCTGCGGGCCCGGGCGGGATCGCGGCCGGTGAGCGGCTGCGGCAGGCGATAGACGTCAGGCATAATCTTAAGATGGGGGTTGTTGGCCCGCTGGTCGTCGTAACAGCCCGCGACGCGGTAGATGGCCGGTCGGCAATACGGAGGGTGATGCATGAGTCGCGTCTCGCAAGCAGAAGCCAAGGTCAACCGAGAGCGAGTGGTGGCCGCGGCCTCTCGGCTGTTCCGTGAGGACGGTGTGGCCAAGGTCGGCATCGCGGATGTGATGAAGTCGATCGGACTCACCCAGGGCGGCTTTTACAAGCAGTTCGCCTCCAAGGCTGCGCTTGTCGACGAAGCGACCGCCAAGGCGTTCGCCGACAACCTGCAAGACCTCGTGGCTCTGGACCAGGAGGCCGGGGAGCATCCGGCGGCGTGGCAGTCGCTGATCGAGTCCTACTTCTCCGTCGAGCATCGCGACAACCCTGGCACCGGTTGCCCCGCAGCCGGTTTCGCGGGCGATGTCGCGCGTGAGCCCGAGCACAGGGAGACCTACGCCAGGGGCGTCCAGGAGCTCGCGGGGTGGATCGCGCCTGGTGACGCGGGTCTGGCCGCCTACGCCACGCTCGTCGGCGGCATACTTCTCGCCCGCGCCACCGCGGGCACGCCCTTGTCGGAAGAGATCCTGCGGGCTTCACATGCCGCGATAGCGAGGGCTGCCGACAGTGGTCAGCCGGCGGACGGCTGACGTGTACGCCACCTCGGTGTCCTGACCGGTTTCGCGTCCCGCGGGGCTGCGTGCGTCGTATCGGCAGGGTGCGCCCCGTGTCGCCGGCCCTGAGGCCGGCTCGTATGGCGTCCCGAAGGCGCGGTCTGTTCGCCGCCCCGACTCGGCGGTCCTGCGCTCGGGGGTCATCACGACCGGTGGCGAGGGAGTGACCCGCTCCCCGGCTGCTCCGGGCCGTGACGTGGGTCCGGCGCCGGTACTCGGGACGTCGGCGTACCGGCCCCCGCGCCCAGGTGTCGCCCTCGGGTGGCAGGCGGTATCCGCGCTTCGCCGGCGGCTCCCGGTCCGGACGGCCCTCGACTGCGAGACCGGGACCCATGGGGCGTGGTGGCGGTTCGCTGACCGGGTCCCACCGCGCACCGCGCCAGGTCGCGAACCGGCATGAGCGCTCTCGAGGTGCCGTACGGCAAGCAGCCGGACCTCATGTCGGCTCCCGTCCGAGGGCGCAGGACGCGGGCCGGGGGCGGTTGGCCCCCGGCCCTGGGAAGAACGTGCCCGCCCTCGCTGTCAGCGGGCGTAGCGTCCGGCGGGGTGTGTGAAGGACAGGCCCGGGATGAGTGCCTGGCGGGCGTTCTCGTACTCCTCCCACCTGGCGTACTCCGGCAGTGAGGGGATCGTGACCAGCTCGCCGGCGTCGAGGCCGGCGAGCGCGGCCCGCGCGGCATCGCGGGGTGCCATGACGGCCTCCTTGGGCAGCTGGTCCAGTTCGATGCCCGAGCCGTCCCAGATCGCCGTCTCCAGGGCTCCCGGCACCACCACCTGCACCCGTACGCCGGAATCGGCGAACTCCTGCGCCAGGGCTTGGGTGAACGCGATGACATATGCCTTGGTCCCGCTGTACGCCGCCCCCACGGGCAGGATGTTGAGGGCGAGGGCGGAGGACACATTGACGATCGTGCCCGAGCCCCGGCTGGAGAACGCCCTCGCGGCGGCAGCCGCAAGCCGGGTGGTCGACGTCAGGTTGAGCGTGATAAGCCACTCCAGCCGGTCCGGGTCTGCCGCGGACAGGGGGCCGAACAGGGCGCTGCCGGCGTTGTTCACCAGCATGTCGATCGAGGGGTCGGCCGCCAGGCGGTCCTCGACGCTCCGCATGCCCTTCGGTGTGGCCAGGTCGGCGCTCAGCACCGAGACCCCGACGCCGAAGCGCTCCGCAAGGTCCGCCGCGGAGGACTCCAGCCTCGCGTGGTCGCGAGCGACGAGCAGCAGGTTGCGCCCCCGTGCCGCCAGCTCCTCGGCGTAGGCGGCACCCAGACCCGCGGTCGCGCCGGTGACGAGTGCCGTCCCGGTCTTCTGTGTGGACATGGTCATCTTCTTTCCTCGGTCGATGTTCCCAGTTAGATAGTCATCATAATCTAAGTGTGAATGGTTGCCCACCTCGCTGATTGCCGAACGGGGTGCGGCCGGCGAACCCTCCCTCAGGGTGTGGGTACTTCGGTGCGGCCGCGCGCCGGGGGTCGGTGGCGTGCGGCCGCCCGCCGGCGCCTGCGCCCCGACGGTGCCGCCGGTGGTCGGGGCCTGTGGTGCATGCGCCTGCCCGCCGCTTGTCGAGCGAACGAAGCGTCAGCTCGTGCGCGCTCCTGCGGGGAACCGGCCGGCCACCTCGGTTCGCTCCCCGGCCGCGAGTCGGCTCTGCCCGAGATGAACGCCTCGTGCGTGCCCGCTTCGCCTGCGGTCGGGGGCTGGCCGGCGCATCACTCTATAGATCATTGGTGACATCTATCACGTGGACGCCGAGCGGTGAGCGGCTACATGATGGGCCCGCTCATCATGTCCAACCCTGTCCCATGAGGTTCGAATGCCCCTGCCGTCGCTGTTGCTGGTGCCCGGAGCGTGGCACAAGCCCGAACATCTGCAACTCCTCATCGATGACCTGTCCGGCATCGATGTCCACACGGTGACTCTCACCTCGTCCGGTGAGGATCCCAAGACACTGGGCGACATGTACTCCGATGCGGCCGCCATCAAGAGCGCGGTCGAGGCGATCGAGGGGCCTGTGGTCGTCGTCGCCCACTCCTATGGTGGTATCCCCGCCACCCAGGCGCTCGCCGATACTCCCAACGTCAAGAGCATTGTCTACCTCGCCGCCTTCCAGCTCGACGCCGGAGACTCCCTGCTGTCGAGTGTGGGCGGCAGCTCCGCACCCTGGTGGGAGTTCCATCGGCAGGAGGATGCCGGTGACTTCCTCACGGTCACGGGCCCGGTTGACGTGTTCTACGGTGACGTCAACGAGATCGTCGCCGAGAAGGCGGCGGCGGCCTTGGGTTATCAGTCCTACGCAGCCACCACCCAGGAGCTGACCGCGGTCGCCTGGCACACGATTCCCAGCACCTACATCATCTGCGAAGCGGACAAGGCCATCCCGCCCTTCGTCCAGGAACTCTTCTCCCGGCGCGCCAACAGGACACTGCGCCTGGACAGTTCACACTCACCCTTCCTGTCCCGGCCCGCCGAACTGGCTCGGCTCATCAGGCACGAACTCACCCTGCCCTGACCCGGCCGAGACCATATGGCGAGCCGGTCGCACCTGCCGCAGCTGGGAGCGCCAACCGTTCAAGCGGCACGGCGCGTTGCCGCCCCGCCCCGCCCCGCCTCCTGGCGGGCAGGAGAGAGTGAATCCCTTGACCTGGTCCATTACGGACAAGCCCGAAGTGTTTCGTTCCGAGGCGGGGGCATTCCTCGCCGCACGTCCCGACCTGCACACCATGCTGCTGTCCGGGCTCGACACGATCGAGCAACTGCGGTCCGGGGACAAAGCCCCGCCCACGGTGCTGGGCTGGTGGCGGAAACCGAATGAGACCGCGACGACGGCCGCGTTCGTGTGGATGCCACCGCACCTGCTGACCGCGAGCCGCCTTTCCCAGGCCGCGGCAACGCACCTGGCCGCACTCCTGTCCACCCGGGCTCAGCCGCTCACACAGTTCCTGGCCGACGACTCATCGGTCCGCGCCTTCTCCGAAGCGTGGCAGACGACTACTGGCTGCGCGCCGAAGTACGGACCGCACCTGCGCCTGTACCGTCTCGACCAGCTCGTGCGTACCGGCGTCGCCCCACAGGGGGCACCGCGGACGGCGACCGACGGTGACCGGGCTCTCCTCCACGACTGGTGCACCCGTTTCGTCACGGAAGCCGGCTCGCTCGGAGCCGATCTCGACGCATTCATCGACGAGCGGCTGAGCCGCGGCGGCTGGCGGTTGTGGACGGTCGGGGACGAACCAGTGGCCATGGCCGCCATGACCTCGGTGGTCGCCGGCGCAGCCCGCCTCACCCCTGTCTACACGCTGCCCGGACAGCGCGGCCGGGGCTACAGCTCCGCCGTCACCGCAGCCGTTTCCCAAGCGGCTCGCGACGCCGGCGCGGAACACGTCCTCCTTTTCACCGACCTCGCCAACCCGACGAGCAACAGCGTCTACCAGCGCATCGGATTCCGCCCCGTCTCGGACTACCGAATCGTGATGCCCTGACACCGAAAGATCCGGCGCCGTCGACGGCCGCCGGCAATGGCCGTGCGCGGAGACAACGACCCGACGGCTGGATCACACGGTCGGTGAAGCACCAGTGTGAAGCCGGCCGGACAAGCCACGAGATGCCCTCGGGCCGCCCCAGGTCCGAGGCTTTCAGACAGAGATGGGCAACACCCATGACGAACGTATCAAGTGGGGCCGATGAACCGTTCGCGGCGGGCGCGTTCCCGGGCAGGAGTGCGCCGCGAGACCTGTGGAACCCCGCGAGCATGGCCTGCGTGACCGCCAACTTCCGGCAGTACCTGACCGGGTGGGGCGTGACGGACCGCGGTGACGGTCATCTCGACTGCTTCCGCAGTGGGTTGGCGCAGCCGTAGTTCAACGGAGTGGTCCGTGTGCGCTCCCTGGACGCGGTCGAGCAGATCACCGCCACCGCGCGAGAGCGGCTCGCGGGAGTGCCCTGGTGGTGGTGGGTCGGTCCGGACAGCCCCGCGGGCACGTCGTCCGCGCTCGCCGAGTGCGGAGCACATGAAGTCACCACAATCCCGGTGATGGTCAGACCGCTCGACCAGGCGGTGGATCCGATGGAACCACCGGCTGGCCTGCGGATCGAGGCGGTGACCGATGACGATCGACTGCCGGAACTGGTACGCACCTACAGCAGGTCCATGGGCGTCGCGCCGATCCTTGAACCCGACATCGTGCGGATCGAGTCGCAACGTCGGGACAACGCGGACATCGTCCGCCTGGCGGCGGTTCTCGAGGACCGCGTCGTCGGGACGACCGTGGTGATCGCAGCCCACGACGTGGCCGGGATCTTCCTCGTCCACGTAGCGGAAACCCATCGCCGACACGGCATCGGCACAGCACTGACCGCGGCAGCGCTCCAAGTGGGACAGGACCGCGGTATGCGGCTGGCGGCGCTCGCCGCGAGCCCGGCCGGCGAGCCGCTGTACCGGCGATTCGGATTCGTCGACGTTGCGCAGTACCGCCTCTTCACCTTCCCCGTCCAGATGTCCAGTCCAAGGGGCCGGTGATCGTAGGCGATCAGTGCAGACCAGGTGCAGGCGCAGGCCCCAGAAGAACCAGCTGTGGCCGGCGCGGTAGCCGTATCCGGCCCAACCTGCCAGGTCGGAGCGATTGACGGTCTCGCGGGAGCGGCCGCATCCCACCGGGGTGGAGTCCACGACCCAAACTTGTTGTCGCCGGGCTGCTGGGGCAGGTAGGGCAAGAGGTGGCGCAGGTGGGCACGGGCATGGCGGAGCCACTTTGGTCTCGGAGGTGTAGCCGAGTATGGCCTGCATCGTGGCGAGGGTGACCAGTTCGGCATCGCTCAGGCGGGGCGTAATGCCGACCGGTGGGCGCCACGGCGCCAGGTCGGGATGTTCCTTCGGCATGTCGTCGGTCGTCGCATAGGGTGCTGTCACGAGGGTGTCCACGTCGTTCGCCACAAAACGATCTTGGACACCCTCGTTCTCGTCTCCGCAGGCATCCCTTGGACCACACCACCAGGAGGAACCGGTGTCATACCCGCAACTGCTCACCCCAGAGGAGAAGCTCGCCGAGGCGAAGAAGCTGTTGAGCCTCCCGCGTATCGTCGTGATCTGCGGCTCCACCCGCTTCATGACCGAGATGAACGAGGCCGATCTACGGGAGACCGCAGCCGGAAGGATTGTCGTCAAACCGGGCTGTGACATGAAGTCGCCACACGAACTCTGGTCTGATCCTGTCGAGGCCGAGGCGCTGAAGGTTCGACTCGACGATCTGCACCGGGCGAAGATCCGGCTCGCCGATGAGGTGCTCGTAGTCGGCGACTACATCGGAGACAGCACCCGAGCCGAAATCGCCTACGCCCGGTCGCTGGGCAAGCCCGTGCGGTTCACGCACCCCGACGTCGATCCTGACGCCTGACCGTCCGCTGCCACCTCGACAACCAGGGCCGCCAGCACGCCGACTGACCGTCTCGCGGTGGCTTCGGCCGACGCCCACCCAGCGGCGTACCGGGCGCGGAGCGGGACCCGCCTTGTTGCTGGTTCTCGCGGTGTCGATCAGCATGTTCGCGATCGGCGAGAACGCCACGTGGGAGCGAATCCCAGAGCGACCAGGCGGACTTCGCCGTGGGCGCCGACGTCCGCGTGGCCGACACCTCGACCGTGCCGTTCGGACAGGGCGGCGTCTACGACCACATACCCGGCGTCACCGCGGCGGCCCCGGGGCCGCGAGGCGATGGACACCGCGGCGGCCTCCCGGGTGACCGACCTGCGCGACGACCTCACCGACCGGCCGTTCCGGCAGGTGCTCCGCTCCCTGGGGCCTCAGGACGCCGCCTGGCATTAACGGTTTGGTATGGCCCCACTTTTCCGGTCTGAACTGGCCCCGGCTTGCTGCGACGGGCCCTCGTGTTCCGGCCCGGAGTGGCCCCGCTTTGAAGGGAGCGGTGTCAGTCGTCGCTGGGCGTCATGTCGTATTCGCCGACATCCAGATCTGCGCCGGTTGCGGCGAGGAAGTCCACCACCGCGCGGTCCAGGTGCCAGCCGAAGAGGTTCGTGTCGTCCGGCGAGCCGGACGGCTGCTTGTCATGCCGGTTGAAGTAGCGCTGGACCTGCAGAATCGCGCCCCCGGGGCCCTCCTCGGTTGCGAGACGGGTTGTCAGATTGGTGAGCGCCTCCATGCGGGGCCGGAGCCTGCCGATGACCTGGTCGATCTGCTCATCGACTGGCAGGCCGGGCTCGCGGCAGAGAACCTTCCAGCAGTGACAGAACGGGATGGTGTGAGGTGAGGTGGTTATGCTGCCCCGCACCGTGACCTCGTCCGGTTCCACGCCAAGCAACTGGGTGATCTCGTCGGCGGTGGTGCCCACGCTGGAAATCGCAAAGTAGACGTACTGAGTCAACGACACCCGCGGAGACTACCGACGCGGCCGCGCGGCCGCCTGAGGGTCTGTCCATCGAAAGGTGCTCGCGTTCGGCGCGGGTGACGGTGTCGGCGAACTGGGCCCTCATGGTCGGCAGCCGCAGGACGCGGCAGGGGGTGTCGATGGCGGCGTCGGAGGCGGGCTCGGTCAGGGTGTGGTGCGGGCCGGTCATCGAGGTTCCCTTCCGGGTCGTTGGTGCAGCTGGTCCCAGCGTTCAAGCGCTGGAAGGGCACGCTGGTCGGGTGGCAGGTGGGCGGTTCTTCGTTCGGTCAGGCTCGGCAGCGGCAGTTCCGGTGGGGCAACTGCTTCGGGCAGCGCCGTTAACGCCAGCCGCCTCGCGGGACAGAGGGTTCACCCTGCCCCGCGACATCGTGCGCCTTCTCCTGACCGTCCGTACGCAAGCCTCGGACTCCGGCAGCCGACCGAGCGGGAGCAACGTCACGGCTCGCGTGTCGGCGACGTTCACGGACCCGTTCGGCGTCCCCTACGCCATCGCCCTGGGGGAGGTCCCCACCGACGGCGGTCGGCACGTCGTGGTCGCGGACTTCTCCGCTGACGCCGGCCGGGCCCCCGGCGCCGGCCCGGCCGGGCTGCTGCGCCTGACCCGGTACCGCCCCGGACGGCCGACAAATCATCAACAGGACGGCAAGCGGCGGTCAGCCGGCGGGTCACACCACCGGGGCGGCGCCATCTCCACCTTCACAGTCAGCGGGTTGTCATGTCGCTCGTCCGCCGGTCGAGCCCAGGGGCCAGCCGAAGTTCCCGGCCCTGCCACCGGCGGCGCAGCCAGCGGTCGTGGCTGGCGACCACGATGGCGCCAGGTCCGGTGCCGAGCGCCTCCTCCAGTTCGTCACACAGGCGGGGGGAGAGGTGGTTCGTGGGCTCGTCGAGCAGCAGAAGGTGCGGCGGGCGGGCCACCAAAAGTGCCAACGCCAGCCGGCGGCGCTGTCCCACCGACAAGTCCCCGACCGGTCTGTCCACGTCGGCCCCGTGCATCAGGCCGAGCGAGCCGAGCGGCACCTTCACCGCCCGCGCGTGACCCACCGCCGCTTCATAGGTGTCGCGGACGGTGCGTGCGGGCCGTTGGAACACGGTGTCCTGGGTGAGCAGCCCCACCGTCACGTCGCGCCGCCTGTGCACCTCGCCCTCGGCCCGGAGCTGTCCGGCGAGGACGGCGAGCAGCGTCGACTTGCCGGCCCCGTTGCCGCCCGTGACCAGCAGGCGGTCGGTCGCCGCCACCTTTAGGCGGTCCAGCTCCAGCCGTCCCGGCACCCGTACGTCCCGTAGCGTCACCAGCGGTTCCGTGCTCTGCTCGGCCCCCCTTGCCAGCTCCCCGGCGGCGAACCGAAGGGGGCGCGGTGGCTCGGTGACCTGGGTGCGCTCCAGTTCCTCCAGCCGCCGGGCGGCGTTGCGCACCCGGCGGGAGACGGAATTCTGCACGCGGCCGGCGCGATGGCCGTAGCCCATCTTCTCGTTGTCGACGCGGCCCCGGTCCGGGGCGACCCGGTGCGCGGTCACGCCCACCGACTCGCGCAGTTCTTCCAGCTCCTCCTGCTCCTCGGCGTACCGCCGCTCCCAGCGCTGCCGCTCGGCGTGCTTCTCGGAGAGGTAGGCGCTGTAGTTGCCGCCGTAGCGGACGGGTCCGTTCAGCGCCGGGTCGAGGTCGATCAGGTCGGTGGTGACGGAGTCGAGGAACGCCCGGTCGTGGCTGGCGACCACCACGGTGCCGGGTAGCGACCGGATCTGCGCCTCGAGGAAGGCGGCGGCGTCGTCGTCCAGGTGGTTGGTCGGCTCGTCCAGGAGCAGCGCGGAGGGCCGCCGCACCAGCAGCGCGGCCAGGGCGAGCCGGCCGCGCTGCCCGCCGGAGAGCGTGCGAAGGCTCCGGTCGTGGCCGAGGGCGCCCAGGCCGAGGCCGTCCAGGACCAGCGCGGCGCGGCGGTCGGCGTCCCAGGACTCGCGGTCCTGGGCCTGTTCGAGACGTCTGCCGTAGCTGTCGAGGAGTTCCCGGTGACCGGGGTCGTCCTCGGGGACGCGGGCCAGCTCCTCGCCGAGCCGCTCGAGTTCGGCGAGGTCCTCACGGGCCTCGCGCAGCGCCTCGTCCACGACGGCGCCGAGGGTGGAGTCCGCGTCGAACGACATCTCCTGATGGAGGAAGCCGACATCGCGGGGGCGGGTGACGCTTCCCGCGTCGGGTTCTTCCACTCCGGCGAGCAACCGCAGCAGGGTGGACTTGCCGACGCCGTTCTCCCCGATCAGGCCGATGCGGTGACCGGGGGAGGCGGTGAGGCGGACACCGTCGAGGACGCGACGTCCGCCGAGGTCACGGACGAGGTCGTGGGCGAGCAGAGCGGGTTGGGGCACGGGGTACCGTCCTGGCGTGATCGGTTCTCGGCCCGCCGGGCGCACGGCCTCGGACGCGGACCACGTCACACGTCGGCGGTTCACACCGCCGGTGCCCCCGTCTCCTTGAGTACCCCGTCGGCCAGCCGCAGCCAGCGGCTGATCCCGATCTCGGCGAGGAACCGCTCGTCGTGGCTGACCACCATGAAGGCACCCTGGTAGGAGTTGAGCGCGCTCTCCAGCTGGCCCGCGCTGACCAGGTCGAGGTTGTTGGTGGGCTCGTCGAGGAGCAGCAGGTGCGGGGCGGGCTCCGCGCACAGCACGCAGGCCAGGGTGGCGCGCAGCCGTTCGCCTCCGGAGAGGACACCCACCGGCAGATGGGCTCGCGCGCCGCGGAAGAGGAACCGGGCCAGCAGGTTCATCCGCTCCGCCTCGGGCCGCTCGGGCGCGAACGCGGCGAAGTTCTCCGCCACAGTGCGGTCCAGGTCCAGCAGGTCCAGGCGTTGCGACAGGTACGCGATCCTCCCGTCGTTTCGCTTGATCTCCCCGCTCTCCGCGGCGAGAACCCCGGTGACCAGCCGCATCAGGGTGCTCTTGCCGCCGCCGTTGGGCCCGGTGAGTGCGATGCGCTCGGGGCCTCGGACGCTCAGGTCGACGCCGCCCGCCGCGAACACCTCCTTGTCGCCCAGGCGGACCTGCATGCCCTCGCCGAGGAACAGGTTGCGGCCGGCGGGCACCTGGGTGTCGGGCAGTTCCAGCGTGAGCCGCTGCTCCTCGCGCAGGGCCCGCCCGGCCTCGTCGAGGCGGGCCTTGGCATCGCCGACCCGGGAGGCGTGCAGCGTGCCGGACCTGCCCGCGGCCTCCTGCGCGCCGCGCTTCATGGTGCCTGCGAAGATCTTCGGCAGGCCGGCGTTCTTCAGGTTCCGGGCGGCGTTGCTCGCCCGGCGCTCGGCGCGTTCGCGGGCCTGCTGCAGTTCCCGCTTCTCCCGCTTCAGTTCCTGCTCGGCGTTGCGGACGTTCTTCTCGGCGACCTCCTGCTCGGCGCGGACGGTCTCCTCGTACTGGGTGAAAGTGCCGCCGTACAGCCGGAGTTCGTCGCTGCCGAGTTCGGCGATGCGCGCCATGCGGTCCAGCAGCGCGCGGTCGTGGCTGACCAGGAGCAGACAGCCGTTGAAGTCCGACAGCACGTCGTAGAGCTTGTGACGGGCCTGGAGGTCGAGGTTGTTGGTGGGCTCGTCGAGGAGGAGGACGTCGGGACGCTTGAGCAACTGGGCGGCGAGCCCGAGGGAGACCACCTGGCCTCCGCTCAGCGTGCTCAGGCCGCGATCCAAGGTGAGGTCGGCCAGTCCCAGACGGTCGAGCTGGGCGCGGGTGCGTTCCTCGATGTCCCAGTCGTCACCGATGGTGGCGAAGTGCTTCTCGTCGACGTCCCCTGACTCCACGGCGTCCAGGGCGCGGATCACCGCGGCGACGCCGAGCACCTCGGCGACGGTGAGGTCGCCGGTCAGGGGCAGGGTCTGCGGGAGGTAGCCGAGCGTGCCGTTCACCGACACCGAGCCCGCGGCGGGCTTCAGCTCACCGGCGATCAGCTTGAGCAGGGTGCTCTTGCCGGAGCCGTTGGGCGCTACCAGGCCCGTGCGGCCGGGGGTCACGGAGAAGGACAGCTCGTGGAAGACGGGGGTGTCGTCGGGCCAGGCGAAGGAGACGTTCGAGCAGACGACAGCGGCGTCGGACATGGAAATGACCTCGGAGGTACGAGGGCAGAGCGTAGACCTCTGCCCCGGGCAGACGTGGGAGAAGGGGGTACGACGAAACGGACCACCTCGGCAGCGCTCCTGAGCGCCGGCCGGTGGCCGTCAGATCCGGATCTCACCCGGAGATGTCGTCGTCACCCGCCACGTCTGTGCTCCTCATTGCCGGTCCTGTGTCAGCCGCCAGCATAACAACACGTTCCGGTCCATCTGCTGGGAGCCGGATGACGAGTGCCGCTGCGGTGGTTGTGCCGAGCCGAGGGGGACGCGGCCGCGCTTGCCGTACCTGGTGGCCACGGCGCTGGTTATACGTGTAACCTGCGCCGTGATGTCGTCGCCGGAGAGGTCCGGTGACCGATTCCACGGGAGGGAGGCCCCGATGAGCATGATCGGAAGAAGCCGCCGCCTGTGCATCTTCGGCGACCACTCCTACCGCAGCGAGTTCTACGGCTGAAGCGTTGGTTCGCATCCGCGCAACCTCGTGCACGCGGTGCACGCACCAACGCCCTCTTCACAGCCAAGGAACCTGTCATGTCCCAGTCCCCTGCTGCGCCTTTCGCGATCACCCATGACGACACCCAGTGGGCCGCCCGCCACATGCCGCTGCTCGCGGCGACCATGCGCACCCACGCCGGCGCCTTCGCCGGCCGGCGGATCGGTATCTGCCTGCACATCGAACCCAAGACCGCCGTGCTGGTGTCCCACCTGGCCCGGGCAGGCGCCCATGTCACGCTCACGGGTTCTCCGGGTACGACTCAGGAGGCCACGGCCGCTGCCCTGCGCGACGCGGGCGTGCACGTCATCGGCCATCGCTCGGACAGCCTGGAGCAGCACCGCGACAACATCGCCCGTGTGCTGGACTCCGAGCCCGACCTGATCCTCGACAACGGAGGCGACCTGATAGAGGGCGTGCTCGCACGGGGTGGTCTGCCCTCCCTTGTGGGGGCCACCGAGGAGACGACCACCGGCGGACTGCGCATCCGCTCCTGGGACACCCAGCCGGGCTTTCCGGTGATCGTCATCAACGACAGCCGGCTCAAGCTGCTGGTCGAGAACGAGTACGGTGTCGGGCAGAGCGTCGTGCAAGGCTTCATGAACGCCACCAACCTCATGCTCCCCGGAGCGCGCGCGACCGTCGTCGGCTACGGGCCGTGCGGCAAGGGGGTGGCCGACACCCTCGCCAAACTCGGCGCTCGTGTCTCGGTGGCCGACATCGACCCGTACCGCGCGCTCGAAGCCGTCATGGCGGGGCATGCGGTGGGAGCGTTGCGCGATCTCCTGCCCGGGACCCAGCTGCTGTTCCTCGCCACCGGGCACCCCGGTGTCATCGGCGCGGCAGAACTGGACGTTCTCGCGGACGGCACGGTGATCGCCGGCGTCGGGCACATGCCCTGGGAGATGGACACCGAGGCTCTGGCCGAGCGGACGCTGACCGTCGAGCGCTCGGGAGCCAGTGGCCGGGAACGCGCCGTTCACCGTCTGAAGGACGGCAGAGAGGTCGTCGTCCTGGCCGACACCAAGATGATCAACCTGACGGCTGCCAAGGGGAACCCCATCCAGGCCATGGACCTCGGACTCACTCTCCAGGCCAGGAGCCTGGCGGCTCTCACCGCGGCAGCGGAGCATCGGCTCACCCCGGGAGTACAGGCCGTCCCGGCGCCGATCGACCGCCAAGTGGCCACCGACCTGGTCGCCTTGCTGAGTGCCTGACCGGCCACGCCGCTCGAAACGCGGGCCGCGCGAAGGACGTTGGCCGCCGGCCTCCGTGCAGCGCCGGCAGGCGTGAGCCCAAGAGTGTGGCCCCGTTCGATCGGGCAGCCGCTCCCGCGTCCGGGCAACGCAGCCACCGCTTCCGTGACCATCGTGATGCTCGCCAGAGCACCACGATGGTCACGGGGGATGGGAAGGCAGATCGCGCCCTGTTCAACGGCGCAACCGCCGTCAGCGAGTGGCCGGCGGCATTCCCGATCCGGTGGTTTTGCGCGGCCCTCGAATGGCACCCGGCCGAGGCGGCCATGGCCTTCTGGGGGAACCGCTCGTCGGGTGTTGTGTCAGACCCCGCGGTTAGGGTGCCGGCGTGACCGATCTTGAAACCCTTTCGCGTGTGCGCGTCAGCAGTGGAAGTCCTGTCGAGCGTTTGGTGTGCCATCCGCGTCTTCCCTTGGTGGCCGGCCTGGACGGGGAGCGTCCGGCGGTTCGCATATGGAGCTGTGAGGCGGAGCAGTTGCGCGAACTCGGCTGTGTCGGTGCCGAGTCGGAGGGCTACGGCGATGCCTTCGGCTGGGAGCGGATCGAGCGGACACCCGCACTGGCCTGGCATCCCGAGGAGCCGCGGTTGGTGGTGGCGGGCGGTGAGTGCGGCGTGGTCCAGTGGACTCCTGCGGGGCTTTGCGCGGTGGACGGTGTTCCCCCTACCGCCGACTACCGCAGTGTGGCATTCAGTCCGGACGGCAGGACGCTGTGGGCATCGCCGTCCTCGGACGAGGGCTGGGACAGCTCGGACGTCATCGACCTGACGTCGGGGACCATCGGTTCGGGGCGACCGTGGGATACCGGTGTGGCCCACCACCCTGGCGGCGGACTGCTGGTCACGCTGACCAGCGACCAGGGTGCGACGCATGCGCTCTTCGCGCGGGTCGATACCGGGGCGGCGACCGGTGCGATGCGTCTGCTGCGACGGGCTCTGATCCTGGACGTCGATGGTTACGAGACACCCCTGTTCAGCGCGGACGGACGGCATGTCGCGATCCGGGGCAACGCCTACGAGAACACGCTTGAGGTGTTCGAGTTCCCGTCGCTTCAGCGCGCCTTCGCCACGACCCTTGGCGACCCCTGCCCCGGCTACCCCTATCCGCAGGAGTGGCTCGACCAGATGCGCGCCTGGTCGCGGCACAACATCGCGTTCGGAGCCCGGCCCGGCGTGCTCTGGGTCGGGACACCCACCGGGGCCTTGGTCGAGGTCGACATCACGACTCCACGTGCGGTCGAGCACGATCTGCGGAGCGGATCGCCGGTTTCCGCGCTGGCCGGCACGGCGACCGGCGAACTCGCCGTCGCGCTCGGCGGCGGCGACCTCATGCTCGTGTCCGCGCGGTCCAACCCCGCGAAGACCGGTGCCGCGGACGACGCTGACGCGTCCACGGCTGCCGCGTCAGCGGTCTCGGCGTTCCTCGACACGACGTCAGAAGTGCCGGACGGCGGCGACCTGGAGGACCACCTCGTCGTCACAGACGGGGATCGCACCTGGAGACCGGACGATCTGGCAACGACTGATAGCGCAACGGCAGAAGATCCCACCTGGCTCCAGCTGCGAGCGGCCATCAACCAAGCGTCCGACGCCCAGACATGATCGCCCCGACCGGTCCGCAGTTCGTTTGGGCGGCAGCCGGCCGCGAAGTCGGTCGCGCGACCCGACCGTTCACTGTGCTGCAGCGGATACCGGCGGTTGACGGCGTATGTGGGGGGCGTCGGGTACCGCCCTCCGTTCCTCGTCCAGCTTCCCGGCCCGGGCAACGGTTGTCGCCCTGCGACTCACGCGTCGTGAGCTCGCTCGAGACGGCGACGCGCATACGGAATGCGGATGCGTCGGGCCCACAGCAAGGGCGCTCCACCGGGTGGAGCCAGAACACCGCCTCGTCCGGGAAAGCCGCAGAACCACAGCGTGGCGCTGCCTTGGACCAGATGCCAGCGGAAGTTGAGCGACACCACGGCCTGGACGAACACCTTGTCACCGTCCGATGGGCGCAGCCGGACCACGGGGCCTGCCAGCCTTGGCGGCCTGACACTGACCGGATACGACCTCCATGGGTGTCGGCGCAACCGGCGGCGCATGCGTGCCGCGTTGAACACCAGACACAGCCCGAACAACGCCGTGGTGAGGAACATGACCCAGAGGACGGCCATGACGGAGCCAAGCCATTCCACACCCGCCTCATCAGCGACGATCCCTGTCCATGTGCAGCCGAAAGTCCCCACCGCACCGCTTCCCGAGCAGAGCCAAGCCGAGCGGCGGTAACGCCGAAAGCTCCTCCGTGTCTCAGGATGCTTCCAGGCCGACGTCTCCATGCGCATCGCCGGGCCGCCCTCGCGCGGCGGCCTACGCTGTCTGCTGCCCACCGTCCCCCTCCTCGCCACGACCCCCCACCCCACCTCCGATCATCCCCCCGCCGACCCGCAAGGCCCACCCTGACGCTCGTTGTATCCGGCATCCGTGCCGTGGTCGAGATCGTCCGGGTCCGCGCGGAGACCGCGAGGGACGGCTGAGCGGCTGCCGCTTGCCCAGGTGGGAATGCCGCCTTCCTTTCCGGAGCGGGCACAGCGTCGTTCGGTCAACACCTCGGACACCCGGGGCGGGATGGCGGTGCGCAAGGCGCCTGCCCCCGCTGTCGGGGGCAGGCGCTTCGGGTGGGGCCGGCCCGTTTCGCGCCGGGCCGGATACCACCGCGCAGCGCGGGTGATCATTCCGCGCTTGGTGCAGACGGCCCTGTCAGACAGCCTGCGCCCATTGAGACCGGACAGCCCATCGAAGTGTGACAACCAATCGTCCACACAAGAGATCTGACGGCTCTCTCGTCATCCGGGGTCCAATCCGATGCTCGCTGCTCCCGGGGAGAACCGTGAGGTCGTACGGCTACCCCCGGCGCCACTTGTGTCCGCGCGCCGACCGCGCCCAGGGCCTTGGGTCGACACCCTCCTCGCCGATGTCGGGGCATGTCCCGGTCGGGGTCCCTGGGTCAGGCGAAGGACTCCGGCATCGTGTCCGACGTGGTCAGGCCCAGCGCCGTGCGGACCTCAATGGCCTCGTCATGTCCCGGCCGGTGCAAGGCGGCCTCGTAGTGGTCGTAGTACGTTTCCACGTCCCTCGCGTCGGCGGCCCTCGCCCAGTGCGGGCGGGCCGCGTCGATCTCGCGCTGGAGGGCTGCGACGTGCCGCTTCGCGGTGGCGGGCCACTCATGGCCGCGAAGGAGGCGCGCCTGCTCGTCGAGGGCGACCGAGACGCTGTGCGCCCACTCCTTGTAACCCTTCAGGTCGTCCTTGACGTACTCCGCTTCCGGTTTGGCGAAGGCCCTGACGTCGTTGATGGTGTTGGCGGCTTTCAGGTAGGCGACCTGGTGGTCGTCCAGCATGGTCTCGTCCCGTCGCAGCGAGCCTTTGAGGGGGGCGTCGGTGTGCCGTACGAACAGGCAGGTCACCTGGCGGTCGCCGGCCTCCCAGCCCTCCCGGGAGGGCGTGTAGGAGGAGATCACCACCTCCACCGGTAGGGCCCAGGAGTCCATGGCATAGGAGTTGCCCAGTGCCCAGCACCGGCTGTCGGCCATCTCGGACAGCGAGTCGTCGCCTGGGTAGCCCTCGTGCTCGGTGATCTGGAAGACCCCGAAGACCTCGGCGGTGTGTTGGCCCACGCACGACACGATGGCTGTGTCCGGGAACTCTTCCGTCAGTACGTCGTCGGGGGTGTCTATGCAGTCGCCCTTGCGGAGGGAGGCGGCGTCGTAGCCGTACGGGGCGCTGCCCCCGGCGCCTTCGCCGAGGCCCTTCGGGAACCCGTAGGCGCCGATGGCCAGGGCGACCGCGCAGACGAGCGTGCCCAGGGACGACAGCAACAGCCCGGTCGTGGCCATGCCTTTGCCGCGTTCCCCCGTCCTCTCGATCCGGCTCAGCGCCGTGGCTCCCAGGGCGATACCGACCAGTGGCAGAGCGCACGACACCAGGGCCGCCACCGCGTATCTGTTCAAGGGCGGCCGCGACGGCACATTCGGCAGCGCGGGGGACGTCGGGTCCGACGGAAGTGGGGAGTTCATGGGACGGGTGCTCCTGCAGAGAGTGTGCCGAACGGCTGAGCGAATGCATCCAATGTCATGATCCCAGCCCGCAGTACCCTGACGCTGACGTCACGAGGCGGCCAACAGATGACGATGCGTGGAACAATATCCGACGTCACGGCCCTGTCGCCGGCGGCAACGGAGGGCGCTGATCTTGGACGTCGATGGTGACGAGACACCCCGGATTCGCGCGGACTGACGTCATGTCGCGATCCGGTGCAACGCCTACGAGACAGGCTTGAGCTGTTCGAGTTCCCGGAGCAGCCCCCGGTGTCCGGGGCCGCAGACCACTCCGGCGCCTACGCCGAGGACCTCGATCTAGATCCGGCTCCGCTTGCGGGCTTGTCCGACCTTCTGGTGCCGGAAGTCCTCCTTGCCGACATCGACGGCCCCGGTGATGACTTCCACCTTGCCGAGGCGGGCCTGCGCTACGAGCGCATGATCGACCGGATGGTGCAGGGGCTGCCCGTGATACGCGGTGGGCGCACGGTCACCCCGCTGGGGGAGCTACCGCTGAAGCACTGACAGTCCCCGCCGTCCACTCGCTTCCCAAGTCCGGGTGGTCCAGCGGGCCTGATACCGGGACGTTCACCCGGGTTCTCGTCCGTCGGCCCGTTCGGCGAGGGCCGGCGGTCGGACCCTCCTGAACGGCGGTGCCCGAGCACCGCCCTCGCCTTGCGGGACCCGGACGGAGGGCTGAACCTGAAAGGGAGGCATGCCCACCGGCCAGATGGACCCGGCTCAGTCGGCTGCGGGGCCTGGCCACCGCGGCTCGTGCAGGGAGCGGATCCCGATGAGGGTGGCTACCGCCGCCTGTCCGGGCCAGGCCATCCTCGCCGAGTATTCCGATCTGAGCCGACGAAGCGGGTGGAGTTCCCATGCCGGCTGACATGGACGTCGAGGTCCCGCGGCGCCGGGGCCGCATGTCGTCGTCGGTGCCTCGCCGGCCGGTCTTCGCGCGGCGGAGACCAACTGGTCGTCGCTCAGGGGGCACTCACGGAGGTGCGGTTCGTGGCGGTCTACGGGTACCGCGGACGCGTCATCGCCGCGGCGTCCTTCGACGCACGCAGTTGGCTGGGGTTCTGTGAGCAACAGAGCGCGGCCGGCGCCCCCTTCCCGCCGGAGTACCGCACCGTCGACCGTCGTGCCGAATTGCCGCAGCCGATCGACCCGGCCTTCCCGGATCCCCATCTGCCCACCCACGGGGCCACCGTCACGTTGACGGGTCACTCACCGAGCGAACGGCGTGTCCGGTTCGTTCCGTCACATGCCTGACCAACCGCTGTGTGCGGCCCGGAGCCCTCAGGAGACACCATGACGCCCGGCACCATCTCCGCGCAGATCACCGACTACGCCAATCGGGCCGATCCGTACCCGCTCTACGCGGAACTGCGCAAGCAACCGGTCAGGCGGGAGGACGACGGCACCTATCTGGTCAGCACTTACTACGAGGTGCGGAGCCTGGCCAACGATCCGCGGCTGAGCAATGACACGAGCAACCGGCTACCCGGCCACGCTCGCGTCGGGCGACCGGTGGAGTCCGGCCTGCCGCCCAGCTTCATCTTCACCGACCCGCCCGTGCACGACCGGCTGCGCGACACCATCAACCGGCCGTTCGGTCCCCCGCACAGCCCCAGGTTCCTCGACGGCCTGCGCGGAGAGCTGGCCAAGGTGGTGACCGAGCTGCTCGACGCCTTCGACGGCAAGGACCAGGTCGACATCGTCGAGGACTTCGCCTACCCCCTTCCCGTCACCGCCATCTGCAAGGTCCTCGGCGTGCCGCGCGAGGACGAACCACGCTTCCACGTCTGGGCCGACGCCCTGGCATCGTCTCTCGATCCCGGCTCCGGCGACGACGGAGGCGCGGAAAGGGCTCAGCGGGCGCGCCGGGACATCGGCGCTTATCTGACCGATCTCATCGAGACCAAACGCCGCCACCCCGGTCCAGGGATGCTGAGCGCGCTCGCCCCCGAGATGACACCGGCGGACCTGGAGGCCACCGCGGTGCTGCTCCTGGTCGCCGGCCACGAGACCATCGTCAACGCGATCACCAACACGACCCTCACCCTGCTGCGCCACCCCGACGTCCTCCACCGGTTGCAGGAGGAGCCGGTCCTGGCCGCCCGGCTCATCGAGGAAGTGCTGCGGTACGAGCCTCCGGTCCAGTTCGTCCCGTGGACCACCGCCCTGGCCGACATCGACGTCGCCGGCACCACGATTCCCAAGGGTTCGCCGGTCTGGCTCATGCTGGCCGCGGCCAACCGCGATCCCCGGCGGTTCGACGACCCCGACCGGTTCGATCCCGACCGCAAGGACAACGAGCACCTCGGCTTCTACACCGGCATCCACTACTGCTTCGGCGCCCCTCTCGCCCGCATCGAACTCCACGTGGCCGTGCCCGAACTCTTCCGCCGTGTCACGTTCTCCCGGCTGCTCGAGGATCCGCCGCCGTACCGCGCCAACGCGGTGCTGCGCGGCCCGCGCCATCTTCCCGTGGCCATCGAGGGCCTGGCGGCTTGAGCACCGCTGACGCAGGGCCGTCGGCTGAACAGCATGCCGGGGCGGCATCAGTGCCCTGAAGGATGGTGACTTCCGCTCGTAGGGCACCTTCACCCGCTGCGGTGGGTACGGCGCCCGCGGCGCCCGCGGCGCCCGCGACGGCTTCGACGGTCCGTGCCGTGTAGCCCTGTGCCGACAGGACATCCCGTGCCGCGTCGGGGATCTTTGAAGCAGACCGCAGCCCACCGGCCACCGAATCGCAGGCGAAGACGGGTGCATGAATAAAACGATACGTATCGTTTCGCTTCTCGGTCGATACCTGCTACCGTCGTCCCCAGAGACAAAACGATACGTATCGTTTTGCTTGGTTCTCTCGCGAAGGAGTGCGCGTCATGAAGGGCTACACCGTCCCCCTCTCGCCCCGCGGCATCGCGAACCTGGCGCCGGCCCCGCCATGGCACTACGCGGGCACCGTGGTCGCCGTGGAGTTCTTCACCGATCCCGAGGCGGCAGCGGCGACCCTGCCCGAGGGCCTGACCCCCGACCCGGACTCCGCCGGCCGCGGCGTCGCGATGTTCATCGACTGGCAGTACTCCTCCGCCAACCTGGAGTACCTCGACCCCGCGCGCTCCCAGTACCGCGAGTTCTTCATCACCCTGGACGCCCACCACGACGACACCCCCGTCTCCTGGTGCCCCTACATCTACGTCGACAACGACTCCGCCATGGCCCGCGGCTGGGTCCAGGGCTTCCCCAAGAAGCTCGGCGCCGTCCACCAGACCCGCGCCTACTCCGTCGGCGGCCCCGGTACCCCCGTCCTCGGCCCCGGCGGACAGTTCGCCGCCACCGCTTCCTCCGCAGGACAGCGCATCGCCGAAGCCGCCATCACCCTCCAGCAGCCCGTCCCCGACCCCACCGCGCTCATGAGCCGCCCCCTGATCAATCTCCGCCACTTCCCCAACCTGACGGCCGGACAACACGACAAGCCCGCCGTCCACGAACTCGTCATGGCGGTCCTGGACAACCCCGCCATCAGCGACGCCTGGGCCGGCACCGGCGAACTCGCCTTCCTCCCCGCCCACGGCGAGGAACTCGCCGACCTCCCCGTCCGGCGCACCGGCAAGGGCTTCCACTTCGACCTCGCCTACACCGTCACCGACCTCACCACCCTCACCCGTTAGCCTCCGCCCCCACCCGACGACCCCGGCACGCCCCTTGCGTCGAGGGGCATGCCCGCAGCCCACACTTCGGGAGCTGACGTGCCCATCTACACCTGCACCACTGCTCAGGGGGCGCTGGGAGTCGCGACGAAGGGGGAACTGGCCGGAGAGACCACCCGGATCCATTCGGAGATCAACCATGTGCCGCCCGCTTACGTCAACGTGGTCTTCACCGAACTGCCCCGGGACAGCGTCTATGTCGGCGGAGAACCCGGAACGCCGTTGCTGATCACTGGATGGGCCCGGCGAGGTCACCCGCAGGAGGAGACCACCCGCCTGGCGTTGGAGCTGTCGGCGGCCGCCTCCCGCGTCACCGGGATACCCGAGCGCAGCGTTCTGGTGGTGATCCAGGACAGCCCCGCGCGGTCCGCGGTCGAAGGGGGTCGTGTCCTGCCGGACCCCGGCCACGGGAAGGAATGGATGAGTCGGCAGGAGGTGTAGTGGCGCACGCTCCGCGAGGCAGTTGTGCCCGCACCTGACGCCTTGCGCCGCCGTGCCCGGTTGGCCCGTCGATCCGGAGGCGGGTTTACTGGCGATGTCGAGGAAAGATGAGGTTGGCCATGCCTCGTGGACACCGACATGCCGAACCGGGTTTCCCGAAGGTGCCTCCGGAAGGGGAAGCGGAGGCTCTCGAGAAGGAACTGTTCAGGGCGGCCCAAACAGGCCTTGAGGTGTACGGTCCGGATCTGCGCGTTCTGCGCTCCAATGCCGCCATCCTCGCCGTGCGGGGTATGCCCGAGGCGCAGGTGGTCGGAACCAGCCTGGATGACCTGGACGCCCGGATCGCACTGTCGCCGATCATGCGTGAGGTTCTGGACACCCATGAAGTCGTCCGGGAACGTACGATCGCCGCTGTCCCGGCCGACGACCCGGGACAGGAGCACCTGTATTCCGTCACCGGTTACCCGCTGCGATGCGACGATCACGTGCCGGGCGCCGTCGCGGCGATGGTCCGCGATGTCACCGAGCAGGTCCGCAAGCAGAGGGCGACGGACCTTATGGCCGTGGCCCGGTCCAGGATCGGCACCACACTCGACGCATCGCGTACCGCCCAGGAACTCGCCGACACGGCGGTCCCGGCGTTCGCCGACGCCGTCGCCGTCGACCTGGCGGAGTCCGTGTTCGACGGCGATGCCCCCATAGGACCCGTCACGGGACACCTCCCGATGCGGCGTGCCGCGTTCGCCTCACACGAGGGGCTGTACGGGGCCTATCCGGTGGGCGGCACCAGCCAGTTCACGTCCCACACGCCGTATACGCGGGCCTTGGCGGACCTGCGGCCGCGGCTGGTCGACCTGGCGACGAAGTCGGGCGCCTGGCTGGTGCACGACCGCATGCGGGCCGAGTTCATCGTCCGGTCCGGGGCGCACTCGATGATCGTGACACCGCTCACCGTGCACGGCCTGGTCCTCGGCTTGGCCGGCTTCTACCGGACCGGCTCGAGCCCCGAGCCTTTCGGCGACGATGATCTGTCGCTGGCGACCGAGCTCGCGTCCTGCGCGGCGGTCTGCATCGACAACGCACGTCGCTTCACCCGCGAGCACGTGGTCGCGACGGCTCTCCAACGCACCCTGCTGCCCCGCGCGACGCCACAGCTGTCCGCTGTGGAAGCCTCCCATTGCTATCGGGTCGGCCGTTACGGCGCCCACTGGTTCGAGGTGCTCCCGCTGTCGAGCTGCCGTGTGGGTCTGATCATCGGATACGTGCCGGGAGAGGACCTGCAGGCATCCGTGGCCATGGCGCGGCTGCGGACGGCGGCCTCCACCCTGGCCGTGATGGACCTGCCGGCGAACGAGCTGCTGGCTCATCTCGACGATGTCGCCCAGCGACTCGCGGGGGAGCAGGAAGCGGACCCGGCCACCCTCCACCGCGCTCGGCCGCCGTTCACCGCGTCCTGCCTGTACTTGACGTACGACCCGGTCACCCTCCGTTGCACGGCCGCGTCCGCCGGGCATGACAGCCCACTCGTCACCAGTCCCGAGGGCGTGGTGGGAACGCTCGGCGTGCCCCGCGGCGCGGCTCTCGGCAAGGGCGAGCCGCACGAGCTCGTCAGCGTGGAGTTGGCACCGGGCAGTCTCCTGTCGCTGTACTCGGACGGCAGCGCCGATCGCCATCCGTCGGAGGCGAGGGACCGCCTCGACCGGCTCCGAGGCGCGGTGGCCCAACCCCTCGAGGCTCCTGACGACATCTGCGACCAGGTGTCGTACCAGGTCCTCCGTGGCAGTACTCCCCAGGACGGTGCGGCGCTGCTGGTGGCCAGAACCCGATCCATCGGCGCCGACAACGTCGCTTCCTGGACTCTTCCAGACCAGGCGGTCTCCGTGCGCGAGGCGCGTCGGGCCGCGCGGGACCGGCTGGCGCAGTGGGGGCTGGAGGAGTACTCGCCGGTCACCGAACTGATCGTCAGCGAACTCGCCACCAATGTGATCGAGCACGCCGAAGGTCCCATCAGGCTCCGCCTGATACGCGACCGGGTGCTGACCGTGGAGGTCGCGGACGACGCCAACACGACGCCGCGTCTGCGTCACGCCCGCCTGCAGGACGAGGACGGCCGCGGCGTGTTCCTCGTCGCCTCCCTCGCCGACCGCTGGGGCATGCGCTATGAGGACGTGGGCAAGACGATCTGGGCCGAGCAGACGCTGACGGCCGCGTGATGACAGCGTCGGGCACCGCCTGCCGATGCGGGGTTCTGATGCCTGCCCGACCCGGCTGACGAGGTCGAGAGCGCGAGCCGGGCCGGTCCGTTCCGGATCGGGCCGTTCCACCCGGGCGGGCTGCTTCCCCTGGCCCTGGAACCGATGAAGCGGCCCTGACCGGCCAACGACTCGTCCAGACGTTCCGGCATGCGGTCGAAGGAGTCGGCGAGGGTTTCGACCTCACCGGGCGGTGCTGCGAGAGCGATGCGCCGGTGCGATGTGCGCCCGGCGACCCGCTCGGCGGTGCGCGTGATGCGGGCCACCACCAGCTCATGGCGGTGGCGGAGAGGCCTGCGCAGGTGACGACCAGCGATCCCCATTTCGGCGAGAGGGATCAACGAAGAATCCGGGCAGGCACTTTTGTGGCAACCGCAGGATCCCACGCCGACTACAAGGTCGTCGGGTGGGGCGTCGGGTGCGGGTTCACGCGGAGGGACCGCCCGCGCGGAGCGCGAAGTGGGAGCCGTTCTCGGTGACGAGCCGGGTGAGGTGTTCGGCGAGGGCGGCGTCGGTGGGGGTGTCGGTCATGAGGCGCCGGTAGAGGATGGTGCCGGCCCAGATGTCCTGGACGAGGTCCGTGTCGAGGTCGTGGGGAAGGTCGCCGCGTTGCATGCCGCGCCGTAGCGCGGTGGCGATGTTCTCGCGCTTGCGGTGGAGGAAGGTCTCGCGGAAACGGGTCATGAGCTCGGGGTGGGGGAGGAGGCCTGCGGCGAGGGCGGGCAGTGAGGCCGCGATGTCCTCGTTGGTGTAGTTGTCGATGGTCATGTCGACGGCGTGCCGCAGTTCGGCGTGGGTGTCGCCGAGGTCGGGGATCTCCTCGGCGCGGAAGATCTCGGCGAGGGCGTCGGCGACGAGGGCTTCCTTGTTCGGCCACCAGCGGTAGATGGTCGACTTGCCGACGCCCGCGGCGGCCGCGACGGCTTCGATGGTCAGTGCCGGGTAGCCCTGCGCCGACAGGACGTCCCGCGCCGCGTCGAGGATCTTCGCAGCGGACCGCGGCCCACCGGTGGGCGGGCCGGAGGAGAATTCCAGTGCCATGCTAGAACGATACGTATCGTTTCGTTTGACGTCAAGAGCATGCCGTCGCGGCATCTGCGGACCGAAGTCAGTGCCCGGGCTCACGTACCCGAAGTGGCCTTCCCGGATACGCATGGCACCCCAACGGGACGTTGACGTTTCGGCCGATCGGCGCGAGCCGGCTGCTCGACGGTTGGGAAACCGCTCGGCATGGTCACCGCGCCGGCATCCCGCATAGGCGCCGCCGGTTCCGCATGGACGTCGAGCGCACCCTGTTCGCGCTGGTCGTCGACCCGGCCATCGCGCCTCCGAGCCGTCCAGTCGGCGGCACAGTTCCGCGGCCCTGGGGCGACGTACCCGGAACCGTATGACGTGCGGCCGGGCGGGCGACGACCCGAGCAGGCCGTCGAAGGGGCAGGCGCAGCGAACGGCAGGCTCCGCCGGTGAACTCTGTGAGGACCGGAGATGTCTGTTACGTGAACGGCTGGTTATGGCGCAGAGACGTCATGGCCACAAAGCGCCATCACTGGGTTGCCATTTCAAACTAACTCTGGCCGATCATCAGCTGACCGTGTTTCGGCTTTCCCGAGGAGTGCCCTTGCCCAGCGTTCCCATACCCAGACCAGGTCCGGTCGCGCTTGTCGCGATCGCCGCGCTGACGGTGGGGGTCCTACCGGCCACCGCCATGACGTCCGCTCACCAGGCCGCCCAACGGCCGTCCGCCATCGCGGTACATCAGCCGACCTCGCGCACCGTCACCCTGATCACCGGTGACAAGGTGACGGTCGCCACTGGTGCCGACGGCAGGGTCACCCGTTCTGTGCAGGGCGCGGACGGCCGACTCACCGGGGCCACGGCCTACAAGGTCGGCAAGGACGTCTATGTGTACCCGGAGTCCGCTCTCCGGTACATCGCCGCGGGGAAGCTGGACCGCGAACTCTTCAACGTCACCCGGCTATTGGCGGACGGTTACGACGACGAGCAGAGCAAGAGCCTGCCCCTCATCGTCACCTACACCGACGCCGCCGCCCGTGCGCGCAAGCAGGCCGTGCCCGCGGGCGCCACCAGGACCCTCACCCTGAGCAGTATTCAGGGCGCGGCGCTGTCGCAGTCGCGGTCGAAGGCCGCCGACTTCTGGTCGTCGCTCACCGGCGACACCGTGGCGGCGAGCGGTCGCAGCGCCGGCGGCAAGCCCCAGCTGCGGAGCGGGATCGCGAAGGTCTGGCTGGACGGCAAGGTCAAGGCCCAACTGTCGGACACCACCGCGCAGATCGGCGCGCCGCAGGTGTGGGCGGGCGGTGACACCGGTCAGGGTGTGGACGTGGCCGTGCTGGACACCGGTGTGGACACGCAGCACCCCGACCTGGTCGACCAGGTGGCCGCGAGCACGAGTTTCGTTCCCGACCAGGACATCCAGGACCACGTCGGCCACGGTACCCACGTCGCCTCGACCATCGCCGGTACCGGGGCCGCATCCGACGGCAAGGAGAAGGGCGTCGCCCCCGGCGCGCGCCTGCACATCGGCAAGGTGCTGGGCAATGACGGCAGCGGCCAGGAGTCCTGGGTGCTGGCGGGCATGGAGTGGGCCGCCCGCGACCAGCACGCCAAGATCATCAGCATGAGCCTGGGCGCCGGACCCACCGACGGCCACGACCCGATGAGCGAGGCCGTCAACCGGCTCAGCGCGGAGACCGGCGCGCTGTTCACCATCGCGGCCGGCAACTCGGGCAAGCACACCGTCTCGACGCCCAGCGTCGCCGACGCCGCGCTCTCCGTCGGAGCGGTGGACGGCTCCGACACCCTCGCCGAGTTCTCCGGTACCGGCCCGCGCCTGGGCGATGCCGGCCTCAAGCCGGAGCTGACCGCACCCGGTGTCGACGTGCTGGCGGCCCGCTCGCAGTACGCCGAGGACGGCAGCGGCTACTACGAGACGCTGAGCGGGACCTCCATGGCCACCCCGCATGTCGCCGGCGCCGCCGCGCTGCTCGCCCAGGCCCACCCGGACTGGACCGGGCAGCAGCTCAAGGACGCGCTGGTCAGCACCACCAAGTCGACGCCCAAGTACACCCCGTACGAGGGCGGCAGCGGCCGTCTCGACGTCGCCGCCGCCGTCAAGGGCACGGTGTTCGCCACCGGCAGTGTGTTCGGCGGCTACCGCGACTCCTCGGCGCCGGCCGGCGACAAGACCGAGAAGGAGGTGACCTACACCAACACCGCGGACACTGCGGTCACCCTCGACCTGGCCGTCCAGGCCCCCGGTGCCCCCGAGGGCGCGTTCTCGCTCTCCGCGCCGAAGGTCACCGTCCCCGCTCACGGCAGCAGCAAGGTCACTCTCACCACGGACTTCGACCGGATGAAGCCCGACACCATGACCTCGGGGCAGATCGTGGCCACCGACGCGTCCGGCGCACTGCTGGCCCACACCGTGATCGGCGCCTACGTGCAGGCCCCGCGCTTCACCCTCACGATCAAGGGCAAGGACCGCAGCGGCCGCCCGATGGGCGGCGAGGTGTTCCTGATGAGCGACAGGGTCACCATGGGCCCGTTGCTCCTGGACGACTCGGGCACCGGCACGGTCGAGGTGCCGGCCGGCAAGTACTTCGTGAACCTGGAGGGCGATGTCCGGGGCGCTCACGGGCCGCACTCCCAGGGCAAGGCGATGCTGAGCGCTCCCGAGGTCGTCGTCGGCAAGGACACCGCGGTGTCCCTGGACGCTTCCAAGGCGAAGCGGGTCTCCGTCCGGACCCCGCAGGAGAGCACCCCAGCCGACACCCGCGTCGACCTGTACCGCGGGTTCGACAACGGGAACTGGATGCTCATGATGCGCTCGCCCGCCAAGAAGTACGACAGCGTCTGGGCCCTGCCCACCAAGCCGGTCACCACGGGCACATTCGACTTCGGCGGCAACTGGCGCCTGACGCAGCCGGCCCTGACAGTCGCGTCCGGCACGCGCACCTTCGACGACATGATCGTCATGCGCGGACGGACCCCGCTCAAGGAGGGAACGCGCCAGTACAAGGCCGTCTACGCCGGCAAGGGCGACGCCCGCGCGTACGTCGGGCTCCATGCCGTGGGCAGGGTCGTGGTGGTCCGGCGCAGCGATGCGGTCGGGCAGGCCGAGCGGGCCAAGTACGCCGCCAAGGCCGGTGCGAGGATGCTGCTGGTCGTCAACGACGGCGACGGTCGCCTGGATCCGTGGGACGCCAACGTCGACAGCCCGTGGGCCGACAACGACCACGCCAACCCGGCTCCGCTGACGGTGGCCTCGCTCACCGCCGACCAGGGCGACGAGTTGATCGCCAAGATCAAGCAGGGCAAGGGCACGGCGCTCAAGGTGACCTCCCACCCGACCACGGACTACCTCTACGACATCAGCCACCACTGGTCCGCGATCCCGGCGGACCCGACCTACCGGCCGCGGAGCGGCGACCTCAACCGGGTGGACGTCTCCTTCCGCAACAACCGGCCCGCGCGGGCCATGGAATACCGTTCCGCCGTGTGGCGCGACTCCTACATGGGCCATCACCAGCCCACCCCCGCCCAGGCCGAGCGCACCGACTGGGTGTCGCGCGACACGGACTGGGCGGAAGCGGCCCAGGTCAACCAGCAGCTGCAGATCAGCAGCGACTCCGTGAAGCGGTACCGGTCCGGCAAGACCTCGCACCTGGAGTACTTCGGGCCGATCCAGCGTCCCCGCTCGAACAGCAGGTATGTGCCGGTGCGCGTGGGCGACCAGGTGCTGGCGATCATCCCGGGCTGGGCCGACTCCGGAGCCGGACACGTCGGCGCGACCCTGAACAACACCGGTGTCCACAACAGCGTGAAGATGTACCAGGTGCTTCCCGACGGCAATCCTCTCCTGCTCAGGGTTTCCGATACGGACACCCTCGGCAGCCCTCGGTACCCCCTGACGCTGGACAGCTCCGAGAAACTGCCGTACCGCCTGGTCTCGGAGAACGCCCGGGCCTTCTGGGAGAACGACTACTCGGTCACGACCAGGACCGAGTGGAACTTCACCTCGGGGCAGCCCGCGGCCGACACCTACGACGTTCTGCCGCTGATCCAGCTCGACTACACGGTCAAGGGCATGAACAAGGCGGGCAGGACGGACCGCCGCGCCGCTGTCACCGTCACTCCCTCGCACCTCGCGGGCGCTCCCCGATCCGACACCATCGGAACGGTCCGCCTCGAGGTCTCCTACGACGACGGCGCCACCTGGAAGCGCGCGGCTCTGACCCGCACCTCGGCGGGCTGGAGCACGCACCTGAACGCGCCCGCCAAGGCGAAGTTCGTGACCCTGCGCACCAGCGCCGCCGACAAGCAGGGCAACACCGTCACGCAGAGGATCAGCCGGGCCTTCGGCCTGAAGTAGGCACCCAGCGGATCAGTTCCGACTGACCGACCCGGGGCGGGACCGCATCCAGCGGTCCCGCCCCTCGCGTGGTGAACACCGAAGGCCCGCGATTCGGCCGACTCCCGAAGTGGGCCGCCGGGCTCTCCGCTGCCGGATGCCACGGGCGCGACGGAGACCGAGCGGGCCACCGGCGCGGCGCTGCGGACTGACACTGGGCGGTACGGGCCGGGTGGCCGTGCGGAGTCGAGCACCGGCACCCCCGGGAAGCACCACCCAGCCGAACGTGTGGCCGCTCAACTCCTCGGCAGCCGGCGGCTGGGGCTACAGCGCCGCCAGCGTCAACCAGTCGCACTTCATCGGCTGCCGCCTGGAGGCCTTCGGCACGGGGGGGGATCACTCAGGGGACGGCCAGGACCGACAACCCCGACGGCATCCACCTGACGGGCTGCAGGTTCGAGAGCTCCCTCATCCAGGGCGGTGCGCATAGGAACACGGACGCGTCCTGCAGGCACGTGTACGCCGCCGACATCTACGCCTTCGCCGGTTCGTTCGCCTCCGGCTGGTCACACATCGCTTGAACAAGGTCGGGCGTCATTGCCCTGGCAGACAAGCGTCCTGGGACTGCGGATCCCAGATGACCAGGCGAAACTCCGCAGCGAGCTCCTCGATCGCTTTGAGCGCCGCGTCGCTCCTGGACGAGAAGCTCAGATTCATGACCACGTGGTCGATGCCGAGCGCCAACGGCGTCGACATCCACGGCGAATCCACGGCGAAGGGCGGGCGATCCGGGAACCGTGAGCACAGCCGCTCGTAGAAGCCGACCACCCGCTCATCCAGCTCACCCTCCTCGTGCTGGCCAGATGTGCACCGCTCGAACATCGCGCACGCCGCCGCGGCGTCAGCCGATTCGTCCATCGCAAGAACCGCCAGATCGAAGCTCACGAGATCATCTTCCACCTGGCTACGTCGAGCCGACCAGCCGGCTAGGAGGGGCGGAGAACGGGATCGATCTCTGCCAGGCTTTCGTGCAGCCGGCGGGCCCCCCGGACAACACGATCGTCGGTATCGCCCGCCATCTCCTCGCAGAGCCGTAGCGCCTCGTCCAGGTCGTCCGAGAAGACGCTGAAGACATCGACGATCGCGGTGTCGATGTAATCGGCGTGGCTGTCGTCGGCGACTGCCAGTGCGGACGCGACGATCGTCAGTCCGGCCCTGTCCTTTCGCCGAAGCAAGCCCTCCGCGGTCCGCCGGGTGACGAAGGTGTTACCAGGATCGAGCACAAGCCCCAGCAGTGGCTCTACGGCTTCCGGCATCTCGGCGAACCGTGCAAGGCTGTCACCGGCATCCGCCCGGTCACGCCAGTCATCGCTTCGCCCGAGTTCGCCAAGCGCCATGACGACCGCACGCCGCAGGTCACTGTCCATGGATCGGCCGCCCCTTCCCGCAATGGCGGTCAAACTATCACCGAGGCGCCCGACCGGATCATCGCCAGGACAGGTCCCAACGGGGCGAGCACTGCCTGATGCGGCACTGGCTGCCGGCGAGCGGCGCGCCGCTCGCCGGCCTTGCGGGCTTCCCGGGGGGTGTCGGCCGAGGCTCGGCGGGCGCCCGCGTACGAAACCATCGCCCACGGCTCCTTGCCGACGCCCACGTACTGCTTGCTCCCGCGCCCCCCTGCGGCGGTGCCACCGGGCGGCGCCGTCGGCGCGGAGCGCAACGTCTTCCCAGCGGCCGTCACACCATCCGCAGGCCGCCGGTTCGGGGATGTCCGGCCAGACGATCGCCCGCGTCGGGTGCACGGTCGAGATGTGCCTGTCGCCGTCTATGCGGACCCGAGGGTACTGGTTCCGGTAGCCGACGGTGAGCGCCTGCGGGGCTCCTGTGGCTGATTTCCGGGCCTCGCCGGGCCGGAACCCCGTGGTGGCGGCGGGCTTACCCCCTGTAGCTCATCGGACGGTCCAGCCACGAAGCGTCACGGCGATCTCCTCAACAGTGACCCGGCCGGCCTCCGCGTCGCGGACCAGACCGGCGGCGTGCTTGGGCGGGTAGTCCAGGCTGTGGCCCTGCAGGGTCAGGAATCCGACGGTGCTGACCCACGCGAACTGCAGGTTCGAGTGCTCCAGGGAGGGCAGCCGGGCCAGGGTGTGAAGGAGCGCGGCCGCCTTGAGGTGGACGGAACCGTACACGTCGCGCTCCATGGCGCTGGCCTGGGCGCGGGCCACCGCGGCGTACAGCGGTCCCAGCTCGTGCACCTGCGGGTCGCCGTCGATCTGCTCGGCGGCGTGCAGCAGGAACGGCACGTCGATGCGGTGGATCACGCGGCGTTCCCGTGACCGGCGTCGGCGCCGTCCAACTCCTCCAGGCGGCGACCTGCGGCCGCAGCGGCGGCGAGCCGTTCGGTGTCGGGCCGGTCGTCGCCGATCTCGGCGAAGGCCTCGCGGGTGTACTCGGAGGCCTGCCGGGCGGCGTCGAGGAAGACCCGCTCAACGGCGGTGGCGCGGTCGTAGGCGGCGGAGAGCACGTAGTCCTGCATGCTCATGTCGGCTGCCTTGGCGGCCGCGGCGATGGCGGCGTACTGGTCGGGGTCGGGGAAGCGCAGGCTCATGGCCTTCTTCTCGGTCTTCTCGGATGCCGTCATGGTGGCAACGGTATCACTGGTATCCAGGGTGGGGGAGAGGAATCCGGCGGGCCGACCCGTTCGGCGCCCCGGCCGCCGCCGGGCCGGCAGCGTTCGCCGGGGGCCGCCCGAGGTTCTGTCCGACCGCGCCCAGCCGGGCAGCTAGCAGCACGTCCTCGTCGACGGACGGGGCATCCCGCTCGCCGTCCGGCTGGCCGGTGGCTACCGGACTTCCGTCGAGACCGGGTCGAGAGAGAAGTTGCATTGGGTCGCGTCGAACTCGCGCACCTTGGCAATGAAGTGGAACGTGTCGCCCGCGCCGACGGTGGCGGGGATCTTCTCGCCGGTCAGTTTCAGGTCGGAGATGGTGGCGTCCTCGTACTTGAAGGCCGGGCCGACCACCGTGTCCGGTCCTTCGTCGCCTGGGCCCAGGAGGAAGTCGGAGCGGGTGTCGGCGTCACCGTAGGACGCCATGTTCACGATCGAGCCGTCGAACGCGACCGTCCGTCCCTTGTACCTGGTCGCGAAGTCCTGGTTCGCCTTGTCGCAGGAGTCCGGCGTCTTCAGCAGCGCCGCGAACTCCGGGTTGTTCTGAGGCGTGATCACCTCGGTGGCCGCCGACTTGGCCGCGGTCGGAGCCGGCGCAGCGGAAGGCTTCCGGCTCGCAGCGGCCGTCGACTTGTGCGACTCGTCCTTCTTCTCGCCTTCGCCGCTGAGCGCGGAGGCGGTACCGATGACGATGGCCAGGATCACCAGGACAGCGGTCGCCGCGCCGATCAGGAGCCACGGCTGCGGCTTCTTCGGCCGACGGAAGCCGAGGGTGGAACGAAGCGTGCCCTGGGCCTGCTCCACCAGCTCCCAGCCGTCCTTCTGCATCTTCGAGATCACCAAGCCGTCGGTGCCACGAACCGTCCGCACGGTCTTGTACTCGTACGTGATCTCGTCGGCCATGCTGCTCCACGCCCCCCGAATGAGCTGTTCATACCAACTGCCCCGCGATCATAGGGGACTCCGGGAGGAACGGGGCATCGCCGACATCACCCTCCGCCCCGGGCCCGTGGTGCGCCTGCCGCCGTCGCCGAGGGCTCTGCTGTGCCGGGCCGGCCGGCCGGCGCGTGGCTGCGATGCTCCCTCGGGTTAAACCGATTCATTGGTCTCGTCGATCTGTTCAGTCAAATCCGTCCAGGTCGTTGCCATGGGGGCGTGGTGGGCTTCAGAGTGTCATTGAAGCGTTTCAGTGCCCGCGTTTCAGTACCCCTTCTGGAGGAGTGCCTGTGCGTCAGCAGATCGCCGCGGTGATCGCTGCATCGGTCCTCGTCGTGGTGGCGACCACGACGGGGTCGGCAGCGAGTCCACCCGCCGCCCCCACCCCCGCCGCCGCTGCAACGAGCGTGGGCGGTTTGACGGTCAACGCCCTTGACGACCCGCTCGGTATCCCGCCCACGGCGCCTGCGCTCGGCTGGCAGCTCGACTCCCAGCGCCGCGGCGTCACGCAGCGGGCCTACGAGATACACGTCGCGTCCTCGGCCGGCCGTCTCGGCGACCCCGATGTCTGGGACAGCGGAAAGGTCTCCTCCCGTCAGTCGGTCGGTGTCCGCTACGGCGGCCCCGCGTTGCGGCCGCAGACCGACTACGTCTGGTCCGTGCGGGTGTGGGATGACCGGGGCGCCGCCTCCGAGTGGAGCGCGCCCGCCAGGTTCGGCACCGGTCTGGGCGACCGGCCGTGGACGGCTGCGTGGATCGGTGCGGACACTCCGGCGCTGGGTGCCAAGTGGACCGACTACACGATCAAGTTCACGGCTTCCGACATCAACGGGGCGCTGGGCGTCTACTTCCGTGGTCAGGACACCGAGAACGCCTACATGTGGCAGATCAGCGACGCCGAGGACGCGCTGCGCCCGCATGTGAAACGCAACAGCGGCTACTCGGTCCTGAAGGCGACTCCGTTCCCGGCCGGGTTCGATTTCGGCGCCGAGCACGACTACGCGATCGCCGTCGACGGCGACACGATCACCACCACCGTCGACGGCAGGCAACTGGACCGGCGCACCGACGCGACGTTCGGCGGCCCCGGCACGATGGGCTTCCGTACCAGCGGCGCGGAGCGCGGTGTGGTCCGCGACGTCACGGTCACCAGCGCCGACGGCACCGTCCTGGTCGACACCGCCTTCCCGGCGGGCGACCGTACGTTCGCGGCCGGCACCGTCACCGCCGGCGGCCTGCGGGTCGACAGCGCGGGCGGCGAGGCCTGGCTGCGCCGCGACAAGCCCGTCCCGCTGCTGCGCAAGGAGTTCGACCTCGGCGGGAAGAAGGTCGCCCGGGCACGTGTCTACGCGTCGGCGCGCGGCGTGTACGAACTGCGGCTCAACGGCGCGCGGGTGGGCAACGCCGAACTCGCGCCCGGCTGGACCGCGTACGACAAGCGCATCGACTACCAGACCTACGACGTGACCCGGCAGGTCCGCGCCGGCGCCAACGTACTGGGCGCCGAGGTCGCACCGGGCTGGTACAGCGGCAAGGTCGCCATGTTCGGCACCGACGTCTACGGCCAGGACAACTCGGTGATCGCCGAGATGCTGGTCGAGTTCACCGACGGCACCAGCACCACCGTCCGTACCGACGGCACCTGGACCACCACCTCCGGCCCGACCCGCGAGGCCGACCTGCTCGACGGCGAGTCCTACGACGCACGGGTGGCCAAGCAGGTCGCCGGCTGGGACAAGCCCGGCTTCGACGACGTGAACTGGGCCTCGGCCGACGTCCGCGACGAGCCGGTGAAGGTACTCGAACCGCAGACCGCGGTCGACGTGCGGGTCACGCAGGAGCTCAGGACCGCGAAGCGGATCGACTCGCCGACCGACGGCACCTACCTCTACGACCTCGGCCAGAACATGGTCGGCCACGTCCGCCTCACCCTCAAGGGAGAGCCCGGCCGGACGGTGAGGATCCGGCACGGCGAGGTCCTCAACCCCGACGGCACGCTCTACACCGCGAACCTGCGCAGCGCGAAGGCGACCGACTACTACACCTTCGCCTCCGACCAGCCGGAGACGTTCGAGCCGTCGTTCACCTTCCACGGCTTCCGGTACGTCGAGATATCCGGCGTGGACGAGGCTCCCGCGGCCAAGGACCTGGTCGGCGTCGTCGTCGGCACCGACGGCGACCTCACCAGCAGCCTCGACACCAACTCCGACTTGGTCGACCAGCTGCACAGCAACATCGTCTGGGGCATGCGCGGCAACTTCCTGTCGATCCCCACGGACACCCCGGCGCGCGACGAGCGGATGGGCTGGACCGGCGACATCAACGTCTTCGCCCGCACCGCCGTCTACAACATGGACGCGCAGTCCTTCCTGACCAAGTGGCTGCAGGACCTGCGGGACACCCAGCGGTCCAACGGTTCGCTGCCCGGCGTCGCCCCCGTCGTCCCCGGCCGCTTCGACGGCGGCTACGAGTCGGCCGGCTGGATGGACGCCGGCGTGCACGTGCCGTGGACGGTGTGGCAGGCGTACGGCGACACCGACGTCATCCGCGAGAACTACGACATGATGAAGCGGTACGTCGACTTCCTCGACGCCGACTCCACCGGCCACATCCGCTCCGCCGGCGGCTATCTCGACTGGCTCAACCTCGACGACGCGACCCCGGCCGACGTGCTCGACACCGCGTTCGTCGCCAAGAGCACCCGCGAGTTCGCGCAGATGGCCGCCGCCATCGGCCGGGACGGCGACGCGGCGGCGTACCAGCAGCGCTACGAGGCGATCAGGTCGGCGTACCAGGCGGCGTTCATCGGCGCCGACGGCACCGTCAAGGGCGACAGCCAGACGTCGTACATCCTGACGCTGACCAACGGCCTCGCCCCCGCCGACCGGCGCGACAAGGTCGTCGCCAAGTTCGTCAAGACCCTCGAGCGCCGCGACTACCACCTGTCGACCGGCTTCCTGGGCGTCGACGGACTGCTGCCGGCACTCACCGAGGCGGGCCGCTCCGACATCGCCTACCGGCTGCTGCAGCACAAGGACTACCCGTCCTGGGGCTACGAGATCGGGAAGGGCGCGACCACGGTCTGGGAACGGTGGAACTCCATCAACCCCGACGGCACCTTCAACGACGTGGGGATGAACTCGTTCAACCACTACGCCTACGGCGCGGTCGGCGAGTGGATGTACCGCACCATGGCGGGCGTCTCGGCGGCCGAGCCGGGCTACCGCAAGGTGCTCATCGCCCCGGAGCCCGGTGAGGGCATCGACCACGTCGACTTCAGCCACCAGACGCCGTACGGTACCGTGCGCAGCACGTGGGACACGACCGGCGGGGCGATGAAGCTCGACGTCACCGTGCCGGCCAACACCACCGCCCAGGTGCGGATCCCGGCGGCGAACCGCTGGGCGGTCACCGAGGGCGGCACGCCGATCGGCGACGTCGACGACGTGACCTATGTCGAGCAGGCCGACGGGGACGTGGTGCTGGAGGTCGGCTCGGGGCACTACGCGTTCGCCGTCGACCCGGTGCTCGGGGACCTGGGGGCGGCCCGGGCGCAGGCAGCGTCGTTCTCCGAGGACGTCGACGCGCTGCAGGTGAAGGGTCCCGGCAAGATCGCCAAGGGGCACCTGCAGGTGCGCACCGCGCTGATGCGCACCGAACTCGCGGCCGCGTGGCGCCTGCAGGGCCAGGGCGCGGACGAGCGGCTGACGGCCGCCGCGGTGCACCGTGCGCTCGCCGGCGTCGCGGACCTGGACCGGTGGACGCAGACGTACGCCGAGCAGGGCGCCATCGACAAGACCGCGGCCACGAAGCTGCGTGACGCGCTGACCGGCATCGAGCGGACCCTGTCGCGGGCATCGTCGCGCCTGGTCGGCGCGGTGGCCACGCTGGACGTGCCGGCCGGCGAGATCCTCCCGGGCGACGTCGTGCGCGTGACGGTGGCCTTGAAGAACACCGGCAAGCGGCCGCTGACCGGCGTCGATTCGACGCTGCAGGCTCCCGGCGGCTGGACCGTGAAGCCCGTGGGCCCGCACGCGTCCACCACAGGTGCGGGCACTACGGTCAAGCACGCCTACGACGTCACGGTCGCGACCGACGCTCAGGCGTCCATGGCCGACCTCACCGGCTCGGTGTCCTACCGGTACGCGGGAGGCACGGCGACGCTACCGGTGTCGGCGGGCCTGGCGGTCGCCCCCGGCGTCGCCATCGACGGTGTGTCCACCACGCCCGACCCGGCCGGCCCCGGTGGGCAGGCCACCGTCGCCGCCGTGCTGAAGAACCGCACCGACGTCGTGCAGTCCGGCAAACTCACGCTCGCCCTGCCTGACGGCTGGACGGCGCCGGACCCGGTCGGCTACCGCCTGGAACCGGGGAAGCAGACGACGGTCGAAGCCGTCGTGACGGTGCCGCTCACCGTCGTCGGGCAGAAGGCCACGGTCACGGTGGCGACCGGCGCGACGGCCGCGGAGCAGGCGACCGGCACGATCGCGGTATCGCTGCCCACGCCGCCCGCGCAGTCGAGCGATCATGTCGACCTCGGTGACGGGCCGTCGGAGTCCGCCCACCGGCTGACGGCGTCGCCGAACTCGGGGACGAACTCCGAGGCCGGGCTGACACGGCGCTACACCCACTCCTCCTACCCGGGTGGCTGGTTCGAGTTCGACGCCGCCGTGCCGACCAAGGGCCGCTTCGTGGTCCGCATGGTCGAGACCTTCGACGGTGCCCGACGCAAGACCTATGACGTCCAGGTCGACGGCAAGGTGGTGCACAGTGTCGACCTGAGGCGAAGCGAGGGTGGCCAGGGCACCATCACCCACCAGTTCGTGGTCGACCCCTCGGACGGCACCTCGGACGGCACCGTGCGGCTCCGCTTCCAGGACACCGGCAGCGACTACGACCCCTCGATCGCCGACGTGTGGGTGATACCCGTCGACTGATGTAGCCGATGACACCTCGTGTGCCTGAGCACCCCCGTGACGGGTGCTCAGGCACACGACCCGCGGCACGGGTGATCTCCGGACCCGGTCGACATGGCTGACCGAGGGGTCGGCCGGGGCGTGGCGGGCCGCGGTCGAAGGGCGCCGTCCCGGCACACGCGGCCGGGCCGGGAAGGGGGCTGCGGCGTACTCGGCCGACGTAGCCACGTGTTTGGAAGGCCACCCTTCCATGCGCGATCGTGGTCCCTACACGGGACGCACCGGCGGCCCGGCTCCCGAAAGGCATGGCGTGAAGCGCATCATCGCTGGACTGTGGCGGATGATCCGGGGGCCCCTGCAGTGGCGGATCATGTGGCTGACGAACAGCAAATACATGGTCGGCGTGACCGGCGTGGTCCGCGACGCAGAAGGCCGCGTGCTGCTGCTGCGCCACCGCCTGTGGCCCGAAGACCGGCAGTGGGGCCTGCCCACCGGCTACGCCAAAGCAGGTGAGGACTTCCGTGACACCGTCTCCCGCGAGGTGCGTGAGGAGACCGGCCTGGACGTCGAGGCCGGCGAGATGGTCCACCTCAAGAGCGGCTACAAGCTGCGCGTGGAGGTGGCGTATGCCGCCGAGTTCGTCGGCGGCTCCCTGAAGCTCGACTCGTTTGAAGTCCTGGAGGCCAGGTGGGTATCGCCGAACGACCTGCCACCGGGATTGCAGGAGTCGCATCGACTCCTGATCCAGGGCCGGCCCCAGCGCTGACTCGCCCGGCCGAGCGCGGCCCGCGATTGCTCGCCCCGCACGAACGCCCGACCGGCACCCGCGATGCGGCCCGGTTGCTCGAACTGCCGACCGTGTGACGTACGACGCCGGAAACCCTCACCGGGCATCCGCAGAGCGTGGGCGATGGGCGATGGGCGTGCGTCGGGCGGGGGAAACGCCGGTCGTCGTTCAGCTGACGGGTGTTCAGTTGCGGGCGTTCAGCAATCGCTCGTGCTGCTTGCGTGCGAGGGCCTCGGGTACGGACCGCGGTTCGCCCGTTCCCTGCGCGAGCAGGAAGGAGGACAGTGTGCCGCCCGTGCGGATCACCGACTGCACGTTTCCCTTTCCCTCCGGCGCGCTGAGGTTCGTGATGAGGTAGGAAACCGCCTCGTCGCCCGCTGTGACAGGTGTGAGTTCCTTGACGCTGAACCTGTAGTCCCAACCGGCGTCGGACGTGGCTTGGAAGTGTGTACATCCGGGCAATGCCGCCTTGAGGTCCGCCATCCAAGCCTGTGCCTCGGCCGCGGTGTGGCTGCTCAGCGCCAGGCTCCCCGACGTCTCACCCGCGGCGTCGCGCACGCCGTCCACGACCTCCCACACCAGCGCTTTTCGCGTATGGCGAGGACGGACACTCATCATGTCCGCCAGCGGCTGGCACTCGCGCGGCGACGCCGTCACGACGTCGTCCTGGTCGAACAAGGGCATGCCCCGCCCGGCGTCGGCGGTCAGTCCAGGTACGTCCGAGTCCCGAAGCAGAGCCTTCGACAGCTCTTCCTTGCTCAACGGCGCGAGGTCGGTGGGTTTCGGCACGGCCGACTGGCCGTCGCAGCCCGCGCACGACACCACGGCCGCCGTCAGGGCCACCGGGACAAGATGACGCACCAGACGTCGCATGACGAATTCCCCCCGCACGCACCATGACAGGGGGTGTACCCCCCTACCCCGAGCTCGGCGATCACGATAACAGCGGGTGGGACGCGGCCGGCGGCCACGAGCGACTCGGCAGTCGAGGGCGAAGCGGAATGACCGGATACGGCCGTTGGGGGCGAACGCGCCGAAGTCGAGGATTTCCTGAGGACGCCGGTGGAATCGCGAGGGGAAGGCCGGCCACGTCGAACCGGGTCTTCCTGTGGAGGTCGGGAGCGATCACCACGGTCACGCGGGGGCGGTGCGAGGGTCCGGCATGAGCCCGGAGCGGGGCCTTGGACGGCGCGTCAGCCCGAGCCGCCGTTGCGCCGGGCGTAGGCACGTGCGGCACGGGCGCGGTCGCCGCAGCGGATGGAGCACCAGTGGCGCCGGCCGTGGGTGCGCAGGAGGAACCGGTCGCAGGGGGCGGAGCCGCAGGAGGCGAGGATGCCGGCGTCGGGACCGGTGAGCAGGTCGGCGGCGTCGGCGGCGAGGGTCGCCAGTGCGTGGTTGACGGCCCGGTCGGTGGGGTGTGCCCGGACGCGGCTCGGTCCCTGGGTCCCGTCCCAGGCCAGGAGGGGTGCGGTGGGTACAGCCGTCAGTGCCTCGTTCACCGCGCGCAGGGAGTCATCGGGCGGGGTGGTGCCCCCGACACGGGCGGCGAACAGGTCACGTACGTGTGCGCGCAGCGCGCGCATCCGCTGTGCGCACACCTCGTACAGCCGCACGTCCGGGGTGGTCAGGTCATGGGCGACGAGCCAGCACATGGCGGATCCGGGGGTGGCCAGCAGGTCGTAGCTCTGGCCCGCGGGCAGGGTCGCGGCGGTGTCGGCGAAGTCCAGGGAGCGGTACTGGTCGGCACCCGGAGCCGGGGGCAGAGCGGTCCGCGCTGTGTCGGTGGCCAGGGTGTCGTCCATGCCTCTCATGGTAGCGATTGCATTTTTCCGTGATGCCCGCCTAGGCTGGCATCACGTTAAACGCAGATTTTTTGCGTGAGGGATGAGGGAGACGCGATGCCCCAGCTCGATGCCGATCAGTTCCCGGTCCACACGTACGGCGGCCCGACCGCCCTGTTCGAGTACGGCGGCCTGCGGTTCCTGACCGACCCGACGTTCGACGGCCCCGGCGACTACGGCCGGCCCGGCCGCCCCGTCCTGACCAAGACCGCCCCCTCCACCGGCACCCCCGCCGAACTCGGCCCCATCGACGCGGTCCTGCTCTCGCACGATGAGCACCCCGACAATCTGGACACCTCCGGCCGTGACCTGCTCGCCGACGTCCCCCTCACCCTGACCACCCCCGGCGGAGGCGAGCGCCTCGGGCCGAAGGCCAAGGGCCTGGCCGACTGGGAGACGGTCGAGTTGGAGCGCCCGGGCGGCGGCACTGTCACCGTCACCGGTGTCCCCGCCATCCACGGCCCCGGCCCGCGCGAGGAGGTCGAGCCCTTCACCGGCCAGGTCGTCGGTTTCGTCCTGACGGGAGAGGGCCTTCCGACGGTCTACGTCAGCGGCGACAACGCCTCCCTCGGGGCCGTCAGGGAGATCGCCGAGCGCTTCGCCCCGGTGGACACCGCCATCCTGTTCGCCGGCGCACCTCGCTTCGCCGCGCTCTTCGACGGCAACCTGATCGTCCTGGACAGCGCGCAGGCCGCCGAGGCCGCCCGGATCCTCGATGCCCGCCGAGTCGTCCCGGTCCACCACGACAGCTGGGCCCACTTCACCGAGGGCCGCGAGGACATCGAGGCCGCCTTCACCGCCGCGGGCCTGGCCGACCGCCTGGACCAGGACTGGGCGCAGGGCTCCTCAGCCTGAACCGCCGCCCATAACCGAGGCCTTGCGTGTTCGGCGCGTCAGTCTTGGTCCGGGCGCGGCCCGTTCGTGCCGACGCGGGCGAACAGGTCGGCGACCAGGGGTGCGGCGTGCTGTTCGAGGTAGAAGTGACCGCCGGGGAAGGAGCGTGTGGCGAAGCTCGACCGGGTCACCGCGGACCAGGCGTTCACCTCGTCCTCGTCGACGTGCTCGTCCTGGTCGCCGTAGTAGGCGACGACCGGGACGGCCAGAGTCGGCGGCGGGAGCGTGACCTTGTACGCGTCGATGAGGCGGTAGTCGGCCCGAATCAGCGGAAGGAACAGTTCCCGCAGCTCCGGGTTGGCGAACACCTCCGCGTTGGTGCCGCTCATGGCGAGCAACTCCTCGACCAGTTCCTCGTCGCTCGCGTCGGCGAGATTCCGCGAGCGCACCTTCTCCGGCCCGGGGCGACCCGAGACGAACAACGCCTCGAGTCCGGCCGCGACGGGAGCCGCCGACAGGCGGGCGGCGACTTCGAATGCCACGGAAGCACCCATGCTGTGGCCGAAGAACACCAGCGGCCCGCCGGCGAGCTTCGCGCATGCCTCAGCGATCGGCTCGGCGAGCTCCTCCATACGCTGCGCCGGCGGTTCGGCAAAGCGGTCCTCCCGCCCCGGGTACCGTACGGCCAGCAGTTCGACATCGTCGGGAACGAGTGCGGCCCAGGAGCGGAAGAAGCCGGCCGACCCTCCCGCGTGCGGGAAGCAGATGAGTCGCAGGCGTGGGGCCCGGCAGTTCCGCACCTGTCGGAACCAGGGGTCAAGCGACGTTCCACCGGCCGGGCGCTGCATCACGTCTCTTCTCTTCTCTTTTGTCGGCGTCGGAGGCTTCGATTGTCCCGAAGCGGTCAGGGTTGATTCCGCGAAGGCTCCGGCGAGCGTGTCGCCGGGTGGTTCGCCGCGTCCTCGTGAGTCGGAGGTCGTGGCCCGGCTCTGTTCGACCGCGGAGGTCACTTGATGCCCCGTCATGTCGGAGCGGTGAGACCGGCGCTACGTCCCATGGTCGTATCAACGACTGACTGATCGTCGTGACCTCGTCCAGCCCCGGCGATGCTCGGTGCAGACCGCTGAATACGGTGGAGGGGCCCGGTCGAATGAGAGGACGCGGAGACGTGGATGTGTATGAGGCCGTGGACAGTCGCCGGGCCGTGCGGGCGTTCAGCGATGAGCCGGTACCCAAGGAGGTGCTTGATCGAGTGCTGACCGCGGCGACGCGGGCTCCGTCCAGTGGGAACCTCCAGCCGTGGCATGTGTATGTCGTGACCGGCGGACCCTTGGCCGAACTGAAGAGGCGCGCGACGGCGAGGGCGCTGGCAGGAGACCCGGGTGATGAGCGGGAGTATCCGATGTACCCGGACGAACTGGCCTCGCCGTATCTGGACCGCTTCTCCGCCGCGGCAGCCCAGCGGTACGAGGCGCTGAGGATCGAGCGCGACGACCCCGACCGGCCCCGGAGAATCGCCGCCTTGAACTCGCAGGCGTTCGGGGCGCCGGTCGTCCTCTTCTGCTACCTCGACCGGACGATGGGGCCCGGACAGTGGGGTGACGCAGGGATGTACCTGCAGACGGTCATGCTGTTGCTGAGGGCGGAAGGGTTGCACAGCTGCCCACAGGTGATGTGGACCATGTACCGCAGGACCGTCAGCCGAACAGTCGGCGCCGATGACGAGCTCGTGCTGTTCTGCGGCATCTCGGTGGGATTCGAGAAGGAAGGCGTGCCACGGCTGCGTACCGGGCGCGCGGACATGACGGAGACGGTGACCTTCGTCGGAGCGTGACCGCCGGACGGCCGAGATCGACAGACAGCCCCTGCAGACTGCCCATGGCGCGGGTCTGGTGGAGGCGGCACCGTAGCTCGCCGGCCGTGACGGTTTCCGCGGGCTGTCTCGTCTCCTCCTGCGCGAAGAAGGCCGTGGCGTTTTCCCGCGCCTCGATCGTCGGCTCTTGCTCGCGCCCCTTGCGCCGCAGCCTCGACGGCTCCTCACGCTCCGCCGTCGTCAGCGTCCCGGGCCGAGACCCTCACCCCCGGGCGCCCACCTCCTGCTTCACCCAGCCCCGCCGACCCTCGGGACTGACCGGCTCCGACGCCGTGATCACACCAGCCACGGCAAGATCATTCCACTGTGGCTGAACCCTCCAGTCGGTGAAAGCGGACTCCGGATGCGAAGGCAAGGATGTCTTGAACCGCTTCGCGCAGAGTGCCGAAGTGACGATGCACGCCCTCGATTGCTGCGGGGGTGTTGACGCCCCACACCGTCATCCCGGCACGCAACCCGGACTCCACCCCGGAGGGGGCATCCTCGATGACCAAGCAGTCCTCCGGCTTGGCGCCGAGTTGCGCGGCCGCCTGCAGATATGGCACCGGCGACGGCTTGCCTTCCGTCACGGCGGCCGCATCCACGACAACCTTCGGGACTGGCAAGGCCGTCCGTGCGAACCGTCCACGTACCCGGTGCTCGTAGTTCGAGGTCACGAGTGCCCAGGACCCGGGCTGCAGGGCATTCAGCAGTTCCGAGGCGCCGTCGAAGGCCGCATATGAGCCGGTTCGAACGTCCTGGTCCTCCAGCTCATGCAGTGCTGCCAGGCACTCCTGGGGGTCCTGGCCCGGGGCAACCTGCGCGAACGTCTCCATCGGCCTCGTCCGCAGTGCCACTTGGTAGACCTCATCAGGGTCCAGTCCGTACCGCTCGGCCCACGTGCGCCAGACCAGGCGCTGATTGTCCACGGCATCGATCAACGTGCCATCGACATCAAACAGGACATACCTCGCCGCACCGGGACGGCCGGGTTCACTGATCACGCCTCGATCATGCCATCAGGCCCTGAGCAGGCGGTTTGCGGGACAAGCCTGAGTGATCGCAAGTAAACTTGGAGTTACCTCTGGCGGGCACCGGGATGATCTTGCGGTGGCAGGTGACAGCGGATCCGCTTCGTCATCCGGGTGAGGCAGGCCCTGACCGCGGTGCCGCGCCGGATGGCGGACGGCGGGATCCGGCGCGGGATCCGTCCCCCCGCCCGTCAGTTCCGCGGCGACGACGTTGGCGTACCGGAGTCCGCCGGCGAAGCGGCGCAGGATCTCGTAGGTGAGGGGGGCGGTCCTTCGGTGGACTCCGGGCGCTGACCCCGAGGCTGCCTCGGGTGAACGACTTGCCCTCGTTTTCCGAAAGCGCCGCCGCACACTTCCCGGCAGCAGGGCTCAGGCGAGCCCGCGACGGAATCGACTCGGGCGCCCAGGCTGCCCATGGGCACGCCGCGTGCAGCCGCGACGCGCCCTGGACCGAGCCCGTTCGTCCTGCCTGGGAGGGAACGTCAGGGCTGGTCAGGCGGCGTGGCCGCCGGCACGGGCGGAGAGCCGGTCAGGTCAGCCGGTTGGGTTCCAACGAGAAGAAGGTCACCTGGTAGAAGCTGCTCCGCACGTGTGAGGGCAACTGCCGCACGTGATCGGCGTGGATGGTGGTGTAGACGTCGTGTCTGGTCATTCCCGGCGCGGGTGTGTAGGTGCCCGAGAAGGTCATCAGATCCTGATCGCGATGGCTGAAGGTGATGATGAAGCAGTACTCGACGAGTGGTTCCGCGGGGTGCGACATGGCCGCCTCTCGGTGGTGTGGGCTCGGCTCTATCAATGCGGACGAACGAGTGATCCGTCGGGTTGCGGTCGCCGTACCGCCGGCTTGAGGAGCCGTCGGCCATGGGCGGTGGGCGAGGGGCACGAGCCCGGTCCATGCCGTCGAGCCCGTCGAGAACCCGGAGTTCATGCCGCCTTCCCCAGATGAACCGCGACAGTCGGGCCGTCTGTCCGACCGGGTACGCAATCGGCATGCGGACGTCCACGCCCTGCCGGATGAGGGTTCGGGCTGCGACCGACCGCTCGCCGACTGGGGCTGGCCCGCAACACCGTCCGCCGGCTCCGCTGGCCCTGCTCAGCTCGTGAGGGGGGTCCAGCCTTGATGTGCGTACCAGTAGCGCGGCAGGCCTTTGATGCCGCTGGTGCGGAACGCGAGGCCGTGGTCGTCGATGCGTTCGGTGCCGGTGCGGCCCTGCGAGGACCAGTCGAGCTCAGGTACCAGCGGCAGTCGCAGCCGGTGGTTCGGGCGTCGACCAGGAGCACCTCGGGTTCCTTGGCGGACACCCGGTAGGGCATGCGCATTGCCGGGGTGCTCGTTCCGTTCTCGCTGCCCTGGACCGAGCGGGCGATGGGTCGGTCGATGTCCAGGTTGACGGCGAAGGAGCGGGGTGTGATGTCGCTGCCGCAACCTTGGGCTGTGGAGTAGACGGTGCCCTTGACCGGGGCGGCCCGTCCCACGACGCGGACCCGCAGCGCTTCCAGGACGACGGCTGTGTCCGTCCGCCCCTGCACGGTGACGGCGACGAGGGTTTGCCCGCCGTGCACCGCGCCTTGGGTACGCGCCCATGGGGCGGCGTCCTGAGGGCTCGGAGGCGGCGGCACCCGCTGGGGTGCCTTGTTGATCACGTAGTCATGATTGCAACCGAGCTCCCAGACCTGGGAGTCCGCCGTCCAGGTGAGGGGCGGGGCGGCGGGGACGGCTGTGGCGGTGGGGCTCATGGACGGGCTCGGCGAGCGGTCGCCCGCGGCGGGTGCCGTCGCCGAGGGCGCCCCGGGCAGCCGGCGGCGCGTGGTGGAGTCAGGTGCGGTCGGTGCCGGGGAGTCGTGCCCTGCGCCCGCGGTTCCCGTGGCTCTCGTGCCGGACGCCTGGTTGTCGCCGTTGGCCCATAAGCGCTCGGGTGGCAGGGCGGACAGGCTGCCCATGGTGGCGATCAGCGCTGTCACGGCTGCGGCGGTGATGGTGGCGCGGTGTCTGTACCAGGGCCTGTGCGAGACGGGGCGGGAGGCTGCCTCGTGGTCGCGAGAGGTGTGGGGGTGGCTTTCGGTGGGGGCTTGCCGGGGTCCGGGGGAGGGCGCGGGTACTGCGGCGGGCACAAGGTCGGCGGCTGCTTCGGACGCGGGCGCAGCCGTCCCGTCTGCCGGGGATTCGTCGTTGCCGGCCGGGCGGTCCGCGCCGGATCGCAGTGCGGACCGGGTAGCCGTCCGGGGACGCTGTCGTGCCGCCACCGCCAGGACCCATCGCCGGTGCAGCTCGATCCGTTCGGCCGCGGTGGCCTCGCACATCGCGGCGAACCGTTCCACGGGTGCGAAGCCGAGCGGCACGGCGTCTCCCGCGCAGTAGCGGTGCAGCGTCGAGGCGTTCATGTTCAATCGGCGCGCGAGTGCCGCGTAACTGCGGTCCGTGCGGGCTTTCAGACGCCGCAGCAGCGCCGCGAACTCCTCCACCTCGTCCTGGGTCGACATCGGTTCCCCTTGCCTCCCGTCCCAGGATGGCATCCCAGGTACTCCCCATAAGGAGAGGTCAACAGGCCTGGGATGGTTCCACCGTTGCCGATGGGGCGCCGTCCGTTGTACCCGGACCACGGGGCCGCCGATGCTCGTGGTGTCGCCGGAGCCGCCCCCACGCAACGAGGGTCGAGTGGGCCGCCCCGCACACAGCGACGTACTTCCGAACCCATCGAAATCGGGGAGCACTCTGATGAACAGCAACACGACCGCCCGCACGCGCCTCCGCCGCACCGCTGTGATCGCCGGCCTCGTCGCCGCCGTGGCGCTGCCGCTGGGGCTGACCGCGTCTGCACGCGCGTCCGTATCCGCCCCCGCGACGGTGTCCGCCGTCGCGCCGAGGTCGGTCAGCGGCACGGTCGGCGAAACGGTGACCCGGGTCGCCGACTTCTACGGCGCGTACATCGACGCCAAGGGCGACTACGAGGACCCGGACGCCACCTTGGCCGCGAACCTTCGCAGGCACTACCTGACCCCCGAGTTCGCCCAGCGGCTGGCGGCCTGGGAGGAGGACAACGGAGCGGACGGCGTCCTGCGCGCCCAGAACGTCCCGGCGCGGTGGAAGGTGACCGACAACGGCGCCGTGGGCAACAGCCACGAGGTCGTCGTCACCCTGACCTTCGGAAGCGGCGGGTCGACGCAGAAGATCAAGCTCTTCGTGCTGGTGGAGCGGTACGACCACATCGTCGACATCGAGACCACGAGCGCTCGCTGACGGTGTCGCCGCGCCTCCCGGTCCGTCCCCGCCCGGGACGGACCGGGGGAGGAGGAAGCACGGGCATCACCGTGCGTCTGTTGGGGGGCGGCAGCGGACCGGTCGGCCGAGGCGATCGCGCGGGCGATCACCGTTCGAGATCGATGGCACGCGGGAGACGGAGCTGAAGATCGCTCCGTTCGCCGGACGGTACGTCCGCCTCACCACGTAGGACACGGTTCACGCGGGTGCAACTCGGCGGGCAGGGACCTCGAAGAGGAGTTCGAGACCGTCCTCCTCGTCCCACTGCTCCCCGACCTCGACGAAGCCCAAGCCTGCGATCGTGGCGAGGGACGCCGCGTTGTCGGGGCTGATCGACGCCCGCACGGTCGTGACCGCGGGCTCGGCCGCTGCCCGGCGAAGCAACTCGATCAGCGTGGAGCGGGCGTATCCCTGGCGACGGAAGCGAGGGATGACGAAGTAGCCGATCTCGACCATACCGACCTCGTCGGGTGGTCCGTGGAACCCGCCGTGCCCCACGACGAGGCCTTCGTCGCCGACGACCGCCTGCCGCACCATCCAGCCCGCATGGTCGCGGTCGGCGGCCATCTGATCGAGCCGGAACCGCCACAGCCACCGAGCGCTGTCCGTCGCGAAGTCCTCCGTCAACGCGACCCCGGCCAATCTGCCGGCCGCGGACAGGTCGCCTTCGAGCAATGCGGACATCACCTCGCCGTTCAGCTCGACGAAGCGGACCTGCTTCGGGCTCCGCACGAACAGTGTCTTGCGATCGACTTCATCTGTCACCCGCGCATGCTCGCCCACCGAACCGAGGAGCGTCCACCGGTTTCCCCGGCTGGTCCCCGACCGTGCGCCGGAGGCCACCGGTGGCCGGCGATCGCCGATGCTCCGATCCACCCGGAAGGCACCGACACCATCCCGACCGAGCTCGGCGCGGTGACGCAGCCGGATGCGGTGCTGTGCCAAGGCGACATCGCAGCCATGGCCCGGGCCGATCGATGATGCCGACGCCCGCCTCGCTTACGTCGCCGTCACCCGGGCACGCACGCGCCTCGACCTCGGCGGCCGTACTGGCCGGGCGTTGTGGCGGCTGACGAGAGAGCTTCTGCCTTCAGGCCACGGCCGGGCTGCAACGGCCGTGACGAGGAGGACACGTTCCTCTCATTCCGTCATAGAAGCCTCAACGACCGAGCTGTCGATTGAGCTCTGCAAGGAGGTCGATGATCTCCAGTCGGCTGGTGCCGGCCGGGGTGCCGCGGGTGGTGCCGTAGGCGAGCTCGACCAAAGCGGCGCGTGTGGCAGCGAGTTCGTCTGCGGTCATGTCCAGCTGATGCCACGATGCGTTGGTCGCTTGGACGATGTCCTCGCGCAGCCGTACAGCAACGGCCCGCGCTGTCTCGGCGTCCGTGCCGGTCCGGCACTGCCACTCGTCGTCACCGAGGTCGTCGAGCGCGATGTCGATGACGCTCGCCGGCAACTGAAGCATCTGCGGATCGCCGGTGAGGCGCACCTGGGTCGGGGTGAGCCGGACGGCGGTGCGAGTGATGGGCACATCGTCCAGACCGGCGTGTCGTTCGCCCAGCATGAACTGGACGTTCTGGCGTTGCCAGCCGCGGGCGAGGCGCAGCGCGGTCATGCCGTCGGCGCCGGCGGCGTCCGTGTCGGCTCCCGCCAGCAGAAGGGCCGCGATGACCGGTTGTTCGTTGCGTTCCACCGCGTGCATCAACGCGGTTCGCCCCTGCCGGTCGCGGGCTTCCACATCTGCGCCGGCCTGCAGGAGCACGTCCACGGCGGCGTGATCGCCTCGCCGGGCGGCCAGGACGATGGCTGGTGTCCCGTCGGAACGCCGTTGGTTGGCGTCCGCACCGTGCGCGAGGAGAAGACGCAGTGCGGCCGGCGCGACGGGATGCATGACCGCAGTGACAAGAGCTGCCTCGTCGCTCGGACCCGGGGCCGCCCCCGCTTCCAGCAGCACCCGCAGCGTGACAAGAGCTCCTGGCCGCGGGTGGAACGCTGTGTGGGACACGGCCTCCGTCAGCACGCTCGACCTGGTGGCGGGCTCCGCCGCGAGGGCTCCGCGGGCGACGAGGAACCGCACCACCGTCGCGTGCGCCTCGAGTACGGCGGAGCGCAGCGGCGACGCGGTGTACGGGTCAGCGGCCTCAACGCGGGCGCCGGCGTCCGTCAGCAGCTGCAGGATCCCCAGCCTGCCGCTGCGCGCAGCCGCGGCCAGCAATGACCCCTGGAACCGGCCAACCGCCACGTTCGGGTCCGCACCGTCGGCCAGTGCCTGTCCAACGGCCACCTCGTCACCGGCCCGCACCGCCTCGATCAGGCGCTCATCGTCTGCGGAATTCATCGGTCATCACCACCCGTCAGGTCAGTGAAAGCCCGCAGGTGCAGGCGCGCTGCCACAGTGCCGGTGAACCACGCGAAGAAGTCGCCGTCCGCGTCGAGCTCTTCGCGGACCGTGTCACACCAGTCCTGCCTGTCGAGTACCGCGAGGTACTGCTGCACGATGCGGTCACGCTGTTCGGCGGTGCACCCGCCTCGTTCCGGGGCCTTGTCCGTCAGGTGGTCGACGATGAGCGCGGCGTCGACGTATCTGCCCGCGGTCGGTGCCCGCCGATCAAGATGAGCGGCATGTGCGGCGAGCACGATGGGCGCCGGCGGATAGTGCTCCAGGGTCATGCCCATGCCGCCGCAATCGGCCATCAACCTAAGGAGTCGACCGGTGTGATCGACCAGGTCGTCATCGACCTCAGTGTCCGTGATCGCTTCGTGCAGGTGAGCGGCGGTGGCGACCTGGCCGGCGAAGTATCCGTTCAGGAAGTCGCCGTCGCAGGCATGGCGCAGCAGCCACCGACGGGACTCCAACGTCGGGTGTCGGCAGAGGGCCTCGATGACGTAGACCCGGCCCCAGCCGGCGACTCGCCGGCCGAGCCACAACAAGGCTCGTTGGCCACCGCGGCGACGTCGCAGCGCATCAGCGGCCAACGCACCGAACTGGTTCGACAGCAGACCTATGGTCTGGATCAGTGGGATGTCCTCCTCCGCCCAGTCCGTGGCCAGCAGGGCGAGGCCGACGGTGGCAGAGCATCGATCCGTGCTGTGCCGCACGAGCCACCGGCCGGTCTGTCGCACCCGCTGTCTGTCCGCGCGCAGCGCCGCAGCGGCGATGTGCTCGTTGCGGTGGATCGGGACGTCGACATCATGGAAGGCATCGGCGAGTTGGCCGGGTGGTGCATCGGCCGCGGCGAAGTACGCATCGAGGATGCCGGCAACCTCGGCGCCCCTGAGGCGCTGATCTTTCGGCGGTCGGGGCGGTTGCCGGCGACGGTGGAGGTCGTCGTCCGGATACGGCTGGCCGTCCCGCGGAAGGGCACTGTCAGGATCCTGCCGATGCAGACGCAGAGCGTGCTCGAACAGTGTCGTCCGGGATCCGAGCGCACCACGCTCGGTCGTCACGCTCACCGGCGGACGGAGGACTCGATTCTCTCGATCATGCCAGGGATGATGCCAGCCCGGACTCTCCGGGGCAATCGACTTCTCTTCTGGCGCCACCCACGGCCGGCAACGAAGACCCTGGCACTGCCCAAGAGCGTGAGGTCCCCCCAGCCGTAGCGGCGGCTGCGCCCCTTCGGTGATCAGGCGGTACCGGAAGGTGGTCAGTGCTTTGCGTGTCGGCTGCGGATGCCGAGGGCGATGACGGAGACGAGGAACCAGAAGGCACCGAACGCCGAGTATCCGGCGATGGTGGACAGGCTGCTCGTCGTCGAGGCGGAGGTGGCGGCGATGGTGGCGCCGGCGAGTACGGACTGTCCACCGCTGATGACCATGGGCCACTGGGCGCCGACGGTGCGCCGGCGTCGGATCGCCACGACGAGCTGGATGGCTCCGGAGAGCAGGGCCCAGACGCCGAACACGAGCAGGGACGTCCCGATGGTGGAGAACACGGCGATGACCATTGCGGCGGTGGTGGTCAGGCCGAGACCCACGTTGACGGTGCTGACGCGGTTCGCGGAGCCGGTGCCGGCCAGGCGACGCTCGAGGAGCGTGGCGATGACGTCCCACAGGGGGTAGACGACGAGTAGCACGGCCGCGATCACCGTGGGCTGGTCCGCCGACACCAGCGAGGCGGAGGTCGTGACGAGGAGTGCCACCCAGATCAGGGAGAAGACAACGCGGATCAGGTGGAGCGATCGGAGCCCGGAGGGGGTCGTCGCGGCCGTGGTCGAAGTGGCCGAGGTTACGGTGGTCTGAGTCATCGGGTGTCCCGTGGTGATCGTGACGGTGTGAGACGGTCGCCTCGATGACGAGTCTCAGGGTCTTCAGGAGGCGCCGTGTACTTCGAACGAAGTAGTTCCGCCATCCGCTTCGACGCCATGCGCTCTGCCGCCCCGATCGACCGACGCGGCTGCGCGGTCTACATCATTCGAAGTACACGGCCGCCGCACCCGTGAACGACAATCGGCTCATGGTCACCGCGCAGAACAGTCAGGTCGGGCTCGCGGCACCGCTGTGGGTCCGCCGCCCCGAGGTGCTGCACCGAATCGCTTATGCGCTGGCCGCGCTGGCGTTCACCGGTCAGATCGTGGCGGTGATCCTGAGGGGTTCGGATTGGCCGACGGCGCTGTCCGTGCTCCTCGCCGGCGGCGGTGTGGCCCTTTCGTGGTGGCGGCCGTGGGCGGGACTGGTCGTGACGAGCGCGGCGTCCTTCGCCGTCACAGCGGTGGGCCACGATCCTCTGTCGGTGTGGATGATGGCGGTGCTCGTGCTGTTCTCGGTCACCCTCAGGGGAAAACAGCCGCTGGCCGGTACCGGCATCGTGGCGGCGTTCTTCCTCGGGGCGTTCATGACGGTCGGAGGATTCCGCGGCGGCGCGGTCGTGGGAGCCGCCGCCGTCTTCTCCGCTGTGGCGGGAGGCGCGAGCGGGGCCGCGCTCCGCATCCACCGAGACCACTGGTGGATCCTGGAGGAACGGGCCGAAAGCGCCATCGCCACCCGCGAGATCGAAGCCACCCGACGAGTGACCGAGGAACGACTGCGCATCGCCCGGGACCTCCACGACGTCATCGGCCACCAGGTCGCGATGCTCAGCATGCACCTTGGCGCGGCGGAGATCGGGCTGCCCGAAGACGCCGAGTCCTCCCGGCAGGCCCTCGTCTCCGCCAGGTCCAGCGCCCGCACCGTCGTCGTCGAAACGCAGCGCATCCTCGCGCTCCTCCGCCTCGGGGACGACGTCCCGGGCGACGAGGCGCTGCGGCCGACCCCGGCGCTCAGCGGCCTGGAAGGACTCATCGCCTCCTTCGAGAGCATCGGCCTCGACGTCCGGCCCTCCCTTGACATTCCCGCCGGCTTCGTGGAGCCCAGTGTCGGCGTCACCGTCTACCGGGTCGTTCAGGAAGCGCTCACGAATGCCTACCGCCATGGAGAAGGGACGGCAACGGTGGATGTGCGCGAGCACGACGGCAGGATCTGCGTCACCGTGGAGAACCGCGTCGGTCACTCACCCCGCGGCTCCGATGCGGGCAGCGGACTGGGACTCGTGGGGATGCGCGAGCGTGTCGAGTCCTCCAGCGGGCGGCTGACGATCGACAGTCACGACGGGCGCTTCCGGGTCCACGCGGAGTTCAGCCCCCTGGGAGCCGTCGTCCGATGACGCGGATTGTGATCGTCGACGACCAGGACGACATCAGGGCCGGGATCCGGGCGATGCTCCGGCTCGACCCGGGCCTCGTTGTCGTGGGTGATCTCTCCGATGGACTCCAGGTCGTTCCGTTCCTCCGGGAGCACCCCGTCGACCTGGTCCTGATGGACATCCGGATGCCGGGCATCGACGGTGTCGAAGCCACCCGCCGGATCCGTGCGGAGCATCCGCCCGAAAAGACGCGGGTGATCGTGCTGACCACGTTCGACCAGGACGACATCGTTCTCGCCGCCCTGCGCGCGGGCGCCAACGGTTTCCTGAGCAAGACCGTGAGCCCCGCTGAACTCGTCGCCGGAATCACCGAGGTCGTCGGCGGTGGCGGTGCGCTGTCGGCCGCCGCGACGGCCGCGCTCATCGGTCACATGACCGACCGACCGCCCCCGGTGATCGACCGGGAGCTGCTGGGACGCTTCGGCGCTCTGACACCCCGGGAGCGGGACGTGGTCGTTCTCGTTGCGAGCGGCCTCGGGAACGACGAGATCGCGGCGCAGATGTCCGTGTCGCCGTTCACCGTGAAGACCCATGCGGTGCGGGCCATGACGAAGGTCGGCGCACGTGATCGGGCGCAGCTCGTCTCGTTCGCCTTCCGGGCCGGCCTCTACCCCTGAGCCGGGCGCGTCACCCGCGCTGTGCGAGGGCGTTCACGTCCGGTGTGCTGGTCACCGGGCGTGTGCGGCCGACTGCCGGGACCGTGGCCATCGTGGTGCTCGCCAGAGCACCACGATGGCCAAGGCGGAGTGGAATCACGCCGAGCGGATTCGCCGTGTCCGTCCGATCGGTGACCGGGGCGGGCGCCAGGGGACCGGCCCCTGGCGCCCGCCGTGTCGGTCGGTGTGTTCTCCGTGTGTTCCCGGGAGTGTGCGCCTAGCCGAGGCGGTAGGCGCGTTCCACCGTCTGCCGGACCGCGTTGCCCGCCTTGTCGGTGGCGGTGACGCGCAGGGTCACAGAGGCACCCTTCCGCTGGTGGTCCGGCCGTTCGATGGTGGCGGTGAACCGGTTGTGACCGCGGTCCTTGACACGGACCAGGCCCTTCCAGCTCTTGCCGTCGTCGAAGGAGGCCTCGACCTTCATCGTGACCCCGGTGGGGGCGGCGAGCCCGTCCTGGTTCCTGACGGTCAGGTCGAGGTCGTGCCGCTTCCCGCCGTCGACGGTGTTCGCCAGGTCGACCGGGACGCCGTAGTCGACCTGGAGGAGGGGCAGCAGCGTCTCCTCGGCCGTGGTGTCCGAAGAGAACGTCCACGACGTGGAGGTCCTGGTGCCGGTCTGCCAGTACGCGGACTCGCGCTCGGTCGTCAGGTCCAGGCGGTAGTCGGCCGCTCCGGCGGGAACGGAGAAGTTCCCCCAGGCGTCCGCGGCCTCGCTGACCTTCTTGCCGTCGCGGTAGAGGACGGCGGCCACGGTGTCGCCCTCGTAGTTCGGAACGTCCATCGTCCCAGGGGCTCCGGAGGTCCGGAGGCCCCCGAGGAGCGAGCCGGCCTGCTTGCGGCCCCAGTGGCCGGCCACCGAGTCGGTGTACTCGGGGATGGCCAGCCGGAGGATGTCACGGTCACGGACGGAGGGACGGTTCCAACCCTTCGGGATGGACGGCCGCACAACGGCCTTGTTCCACTGCTCCGCGGCCTTCTCGCCCGCTCCGAAGCTGCGGGGCGCGTCCTTGAGACCCCACACCATCGGCACGTTCTCGAACGCGGCGGTCAGGAAGTTGACGTAGTGCATCCACTCCGTGTCCCCGGCGGTGACGTACTCGGTGCGGGTCGCGCCCGTCGGTACCCACCGTGAGGTCTCGAAGCTGTACTGCGCGTAGGGACGCCAGCTGAAGCGCTGCTCGCCGGTCCAGTCCAGCGCGCCGGTGTCCGCGTAGGACGCCTTCACCTGCGCGGTGTTGCGGTCCGAGACGGTATACGTCGTGTCCTGCGGGATCTGGTGCTTCCAGATCGCCTTGATGTCGTACAGGTAGGGGCTCTTGACGGTCCCGGAGATGTCGATGACGGCCTTGTGCCTCTTCATGTACCGCAGCAGGTTCGCACCGTCGGTCGCGTCGACCCGGAACACCGGGACGGCGGAGCGGGTGTCCGTCGGCTGCCAGCGGGTCCAGGCCAGCATTCCCTCCGGCATGACGATCACGAGGCCCTTGGCTCCCGCCTTGGCCGCCACCTCCGCGAGGTCGTACCCGCTCGAGGCGGTGTCGTCGCGGATCACGGCGAGCTTGCCCCGCACGGTGCCCGGCCGCAGGTCCGGCTTCTCCCTCGTCCCCGCGTCCACGGCGGTGAGCCGCTCACCGTCGGGGTCGAACGGGGCCGACAGCGGGACGTAGTAGGAGTTCAGGCCGAAGTCCGCGCCGCGGACCTCGGTCCGGAGCTGGGGCGCCGTCATCTCCCAACGGGAGTTGAACTCGAACTCGCCCTCGGTGACCTTGCGCGTGGGGTTCACATAGAGGTCCACCGCCTCGGCGCCACCGTCGAACAGGATGGTCTGGTCCAGCACCGTCCCGTCGATCTTGCGGTACATCTCGTACGACAGGTCGTTGCGCCGCACGGCGGGCTTGGGCGTCTGCACGCGTACCAGCTTGGTCGTACGCGCGTCCAGGGTGACCTTCGTGTCACCGGTGACCTTCACCTCGGGCTGCGTCACCTGGAGCACCCGCGCGCCGGTGTCGGTCCACTCCACGGCCGTGCCCGCGATCTGGTACGTGCCCTCCTCGACCTCGGCGACCAGCGGGTCGAAGCTGGTGAACCGGGCGTCCGCCTCGCCGCCGAAGACCTGCACCATGTCCCACCAGATGGGATCGCCGGTCGGGCCGTACGACTCGATGGTGACGTTGTGCATCGGGGCGCGGACCCACAGGCTGGCGGTGGTGTGCACCGACACGCCTTCGGCGGTGGTGGCGGTGACGTAGCCGTAGTAGGTGCCCCGGCCGGCCTTCTTGGGGTCGACGGCGACCGGCACCTCCACGGTGGCGCCGGGGGCGACCCGGACTCTGTCCGTGCCCAGTGACAGCGCCTCCGCGGGGAGCGCCCTGCCGCCGTTGGTGGCCAGTACGGCACGGAGGTTCAGCGAGACCTCACCGGCGGAGTGGTTCGTGTACCGGATCACTCCGGCCCGATCCACCGGGGAGCCGTCCCTGTCGTACGTGCCCAGGGCGACGGTGCCGGTGGCGGTGACGGGGGCGGAGATCGCCGCCTTGACGTCGACGCGGCCGCCGCCCTGCCCGGTGGGCACCTGGCCGGACACGGTGTGGGAGGAGCTGATCAGTGCGTCCTTGAGCTGCTGGGCGCTCCAGTCGGGGTGCTGCCCGGCGAGCAGGGCTGCCGCGCCGGCCACATGGGGCGTGGCCATCGAGGTGCCGTCCGCCGCCGTGTAGTACTGGTCGACCGGGGTGCCCATGGTGGTGCCGGCGGCGCGCGCGGCGACGATTCCGACGCCCGGAGCGGTGATGTCGGGCTTGACCGCCTTGTCGCCGTAGCGGGGGCCGCGGCTCGAGAACGGGGCGAGCGAGTCGTCGCGGTCGACGGCGCCGACGGTGAGCGCGGCGTCGGCCGCGCCGGGCGATCCGACCGTCATGTCCCCGCGCTGGCCGGCGTTGCCGGCGGCGATGACGAAGAGTGCTCCGCTGGAGCGGGAGATCTCGTTGACCGCCTGGCTCATGGGGTCGGTGCCGTCGGTCTCGCCGTCCGCGCCCAGACTCATGCTGATGATCTCGGCGTCCTGCGCCGCTGCCCACTCCATGCCCGCGATGACCTGTGACTCGGTGCCGAAGCCACTGTCCCCGAGCACCTTGCCGATCAGCAGGTCGGCGGCGGGCGCGACGCCCTTGCGCAGGCCGTTCGAGGCGGCGCCGCTGCCGGCGGCGGTGGCGGCGACATGCGTACCGTGGCCGAAGTGGTCCTCGGTCGAACCGCTGTCGCTGAAGTCCTTCGCCTCGCTCACGCGGCCGGCGAGGTCGGGATGCGTCTGGTCCACGCCGGTGTCGAGGACCGCGACCTTGACGCCCTCGCCGTGGTAACCGGCCGCCCACGCGGCCGGCGCGTTGATCTGCGCGGTGCTGCGGTCCAACGTGGGACGGACCTTGTGGTCCAGCCAGATCTTCGGGGTCGCGGCGGCCGCGCGCGCGACGGACGTACCCGCCGTAGGCACGAGCTTCTTCCAGAAGGCGGCCAGATCCTGGTCGCCCACACGCAGCGCCTGGGCGTCGATGCTCGGCAGCTGCCGCGGCTCGGTGGAGTCGTCCTGGAACGCGGCGAGTGCGTCCACCTTGTCGACCGCCGTACGCGCCGAGCCCTTGGGTGCGGACACGATGAGGGGCAGGGCGTCGGCGTGCGCCTTGTCGTATCCCTGGGCGACGAGGCCCGTGACGTCGAAGAGCCCCGCGTCCAGCCGCTCCGTCCGGACGAGCATCGCCGCGTCGGAGGGCAGCACCGTCAGGGCGCCGTCCCTTTCGGTGATCTGGAAGAAGACCTTCTCGCGGCCCGGTGCGCGTTGCACCGAGGCCGTCTTCTTCCCGTTGGGCGCGTCGCTGACGGTGACCAGGTCGCCGGTGATCAAGCGCACGGTGGCCGTGCGGCCTTGCGGCGCCGGCGTACGCGCGGCGGTCCCCGACGAGGCCTGGGCCGAGGCGGGCACGATCGCACCCGTCGCCACCATCGCCGACGTCGAAATCACCGCCCAGAGGCGGATCCGTCTCATTGGTGTCTACACCCTTTCTGTCATCCCGAAAATCGGGCAGAGCAAGAGAGGGGTGTCATGACGCGTCGCCATGACACCCGCCTCGGTGGACGGTGTGGCGGACTCCGGCCGAGACCGTGTGGGGCCGACGACCCGTGCGATCCCCCCGATCACCGAACCGACGGCGACCGGTGGCACCTGTCGGCAGCGGCCGAACGCGGCACATCTGTTGCACCCGGCACCGACGCCTCCTCCGCCGCCGCTTGGCAGTTCCATGCCACGAGCAAAGCCCCTCGTACGACTACGGTTCACGAGCCGTTCGAAATCATCCGGTGCGCCAACCGGCTCTGTCACCCAACCCACTTGGCACAACTGGGCCATGTCCCAATAGCGCCACCTGTCGCGTGGACCGCCCACGGAACACCCGGCGCGCTGCGCGCGTCACGATGGGTCGCACGGGTCGTGGGGGTCTGCTGCATGATCGGGTGGTATCGGAACTGGGCTGCCGTGTGGGGTGGGTGCCGTTGTGCCCGAGTCTCAGCCGGAGGAGTCCTGCGAGGACGTCGTGCGGGTCGCCGGGAACCGCGGCGCGGGCGTGGCACTCGAGGAGGTGGCCGCCTCGCCCCAGCATCTTGTGTGGATTCTCGGCCGCCTTGTCCAGGGCCGCTGTGCCGCACCGAGTCAGGGCAGGTCCGCTGATGACGGAGTCGAGGGACGTGCGCCGTGCCGCGACCACCGTCCTGGGCGCGGACGATCGCGTCTCTTGGAGTGGCGGCCGACGGGCTGGAAGCTGTCGCCCACCAGGTCGAACCGCCTCGACGAGCCTGCGGTCGGCCTTCCGCAGGGCGGCCGGGGAACCGTAGCGCTCCGGCAGCCAGGTGACGGCCTGGTGGTCAAGGCGGGGCCCAGGACGCGTTCCAGCGACGGATGGAACTGGGTGAGCAGGCCGCGGATGCGATGGGAGGCGCGGGTAGCCTCGGCCGCCAGGTCCCGGTCGAAGCCGACGAGGGCGGTGAACTCGGCGGTGTACTGGTCGGTCGGCTCCAGGCAGCGCAGGGTGTGGGGCATGGTGCGGGCGGCGTCCGCGACGACGGCGGCGTCCTTCGCGTCGGTCTTGGCCTCGCCGGGGTAGAGGTCGGCGATCCTGCGCATCGCAAGGCCCGGCAGGTAGGAGACGTGGCAGCGCGCGTCATGGGACGACCTGGGGGAGTTCCCCCAGACGGCTGGGAGCGAAAAGGCCCTTGGCTAGTGTGGTTTCACGCGTGATGACACACTGAGCTCCTTCAACTGCGGCTCACAAGGGTGAAGGTACCCGGGACGTCGACACGGCTGGGAACAGCGCGAGGCACATCGAGCAGTTTCAAGTCGCCGTTCGAAGCGCCACCCGATCGGTGGCCACCTGAAAGAGCTCACTGATCGGACACCGGATCCTCTGGTGCTCTGAACGGCTGTCCTGGTCGACTGCCAGTTCTACCGGAGCTCCGCTTCTCACGTTCCGAGTCACCGCAGATCAGCACGCACTTGCCGGCGCCTCCGAAGCCCTGGATTCACGGCCTTGCCCCAAAGGCGTTGGAAGGGGAGCACGAAGAGGCGAATATGCACGAAGGTTTGTTTTGTGCCTCTTGGCGTCGCCTGCGCTTCGCAGGCCGCCACCCCTCCCGCAACGGTGAAACGTTTCGCATTGACCGATATGCGGCTTCGCTTAACCGGATCGCGACATGACCAGTCTTGACGGCCACGCGGGCAGTTGCAATTGTTGGCGGCGGTGCTGCTGATCATGCGGCTGCCGTAAACCCGCTTATTCCATGCAAGGTTGTCCGCTATGTCCCGTGTACTGCTCACTCATGCTTCGCCTGCTCGGTGGGCACACCTCAGGCTCGTGCACCGGAACGGCTTCGCGCCAGTCATTTTTTGACCCCCCGAGGATCGGCACGTCCCCGGTCAGCGCGACTAAGTCTCCAGTCACTCATCGGACTTGCGGGCCGATACGCCTCATTTCACGAAAGACCGACTAACAGTGCTGCGTTACATCGCCCGCAAAATAGTCGGCTGGTTTTTGATGATCGCCGTCGCGACCAACCTCACGTACTTCCTCGCTAACGCATTCCTCAAACCTGCGTCGAACTACACCGCGTTGCGACCGCCTCGAACTCCAGCCCAGATCAACCATTCGTTGGCGCTCTACAATCTCAATCCAGACAAGCCGATCATGGATCGGTGGTGGCACTGGATAACTCAGATCGTGACTCACTTCGATTGGGGCCAGTCGCCGACCGGGGGCAGCGTCAACGACCAGGTCGCCTATCGGATTTTTGTCAGCGGTCAGTTGGTCCTGGGCTCGACGATCCTGTCCATCATCATCGGAGTCGGGCTGGGCGTCTACACCGCGTCGCGCCAGTACAAGGCCGCCGACCGGGTGCTGCAGGGGTTCTCCGTGCTTTCCTTCAACACGCCCTCCGCGGTGGCCTCTCTCGCGGTCGTGCTCGCGGCCATCGCGCTGAACCAGTCCCTGGGCAGCACGCTGCTGCCTGTCGCCGGAGCGCAGAGCCCGGAGGTCAGCGGGTTCTGGTCGGTCTTCGGGTCCAGAGCGATGCACGCGATCCTGCCCACGATCTCGCTCACGTTCATCTCCTACGCCGGATACCACCTGTTGCAGCGATCGCTGCTGCTGGATCACATCAACTCCGACTACATCCGTACCGCACGGGCCAAGGGGTTGACGCGGAGGCAGGCCATCTACCGGCACGGGCTGCGGACCTCGATCATTCCTGTCGCCACTCAGGTCGCGTTCGCGATGCCGGCGCTGTTCACCGGTGCGGTGATCACAGAAACGGTCTTCGCCTGGCACGGAATGGGTGAGTACTTCACCAAGACCATCAGCACGAACGACGTGCACGGCGTTGTCGCTGTCGCGGCCTTCGGTGCTCTCATGACGGCCATCGGCGCGATTCTCGCCGACCTCGTCGTCGTGGCCCTTGACCCCAGGATCAGGGTGAGCTGACATGGCCATCAACATGCCCGGTGTCGGACCCGACGCCGAACGGGCGCGCCCCGACGAGTCCGAAACGCAGGAACCGGGAAAGACCGGCCTCGGTGGCAAGCGCCTCTCCCCGTCCAAGCTTTACATGCGGCGCTTCGCGCGCAACAAGCCGGCGCTCGGCGGGCTGGTCCTCTTCGCCCTGCTCGTGTTCTTCTCGCTGCTCGGCCCGTACCTGACGCACTGGGACCACATGGAGGCGGACTTCACCGCACTCTCCGTCCCCCCCGGGGTCGGTGGCCACCTGCTGGGCACCAACGGAGCGGGCAACGACGTCTACGCGCAGCTCGTGCACGGCCTCGGCAGATCGCTGATCATCGCCGTGACGGTGTCTCTGCTGACCACCGCGATAGCCGGACTGTTCGGTACCACCGCCGCCTACTTCGGCGGCAAGGTCGAGCGGGCGATGCTCGGGTTTGTGCACTTCCTGCTCATCCTGCCCTCGTTCCTCATCATCGCCCTGGTCGGTACGCGCTACCGCGGCGAGTGGCAGGTTCTGGTCGTGGTCCTCACGCTGTTCGGCTGGATGCTCACCGCTCGGGTGATCTGGTCCCTGGCCACCTCCCTGCGGGAGCGCGAGTACGTGCTGGCGGCCCGCTTTATGGGCGTCAGCCCGATGCGCACCATCGTCCGCCACCTGGTACCGAACATCGGGTCCTTGCTCATCGTGACGTTCACCCTCGGTGTCGCCTCGACCGTGCAGGCCGAGACGGCGCTCTCCTTCATCGGTTTCGGCGTCAAGCAGCCCGATGTGTCGCTGGGTTCCATGCTCGCCGACGGGCAGAACACGCTGTCCACCGCTCCCTGGCTGTTCTACCTGCCCGCAAGCATGGTGGTGCTGCTCACCGTGGCGATGGCGCTGATCGGCGACGGCCTGCGCGACGCCCTCGACCCCACCTCGCAGTCTGGAGGCCGCGCATGATCGAGCAGCGCGCTGTCACGACCACGCCCGACACCCAGCAGCCTCTGCTGTCCGTGCGCGACCTGAAGGTGGCCTTCCCATCGGAAGCAGGCCGGGTGGAAGCCGTCCGCGGCGTCTCCTTCGACCTGCACCGCGGCAAAACCCTGGGCATCGTGGGGGAATCGGGGTCGGGCAAGTCCGTCACGTCCATGGCCGTCATGGGGCTTCTGCCCGACTACGCCGCGGTCACCGGCGACATCACGCTCGGGGGGAAGAACCTCCTCGATCTCGACGACCGACAGATGTCGAAGGTGCGCGGTCAGCACATCGGCATGATCTTCCAGGACCCGCTCTCGTCGCTCACTCCGATCTTCAGCATCGGAGCCCAGATCGTCGAGACCCTCCAGATCCACCAGGACATCTCGTCCGCGGCCGCCTGGAAACGGGCCGTCGAACTGCTGGACCTGGTCGGCATTCCCAACCCTGATCGTCGCGCCAAGGGGTTCCCGCACGAGTTCTCGGGCGGGATGCGGCAGCGGGCCGTCATCGCCATGGCGATCGCGAACGACCCTGACCTGATCATCGCCGACGAGCCGACGACCGCTCTCGACGTCACCGTGCAGGCGCAGATCCTCGATGTCCTCAAGACCGCCCAGCGCGAGACCGGGGCCGCGGTCATCATGATCACCCACGACCTCGGGGTGGTGGCCGGCTCGGCCGACGACGTCATGGTGATGTACGCCGGCCGGCCGGTCGAACGTGCCGGGGTGGACGAACTCTTCGCGCGACCGCGCATGCCGTACACCATCGGCCTGATGGGTGCGATTCCCCGCCTGGACGACCGCGAAAGGGGCGCCCTGACCCCGGTCCCGGGGACTCCGCCGCTCCTGGTGAACCTTCCCGACGCCTGCCCGTTCGCGGCCCGTTGCCCCGTCGCACAAGACGACTGTCGGGATGCCGAACCCCCCCTGCTGGCGATCGCCGAGGGCGACAGCGGCGACGAGCAGCACTTGGCTGCCTGCCGGCGCGCCGCGGAGATCCACGATGGCGCCATCGGCGGCGAGCCGATCTATCCCGTCCCGGCCCTCAGGGAGAACCGAGCCGCGGCCGTCCCCCGTGAGGACCGACCGAAGGTGCTGGAACTCTCGGGTGTCACCAAGACCTTCCCGCTCACCAAGGGCGGCCTGCTCAAGCGCAGGGTGGGCTCCGTCTTCGCCGTCAACGGCATCGACCTGGACATCCGCCAGGGAGAGACGCTCGGACTCGTCGGCGAGTCGGGGTGCGGCAAGACCACCACACTGCTGGAGATCATGGGCCTGAAGCCGCCCGAGCAGGGCAGCATCGCCGTCTGCGGCCGGCCCACGGCGGACCTGAAGCGGAAGCAGGACATCAGCACCGTCCGCCGCGACATGCAGATGGTGTTCCAGGACCCCATGGGGGCACTGGACCCCCGCATGACGGTCTTCGACATCCTCGCGGAACCCCTCCGCGCGATCGGTGACCGCGACAGCAAGGCGCTCTCCACTCAGGTGGGGGAGCTCATGGAACTCGTCGGACTCGACCCTGAGCACCGCGACCGCTTCCCCGCGGCCTTCTCCGGCGGGCAGCGGCAGCGCATCGGCATCGCCCGGGCGCTCGCCACGAAGCCGAAGTTGCTCGTTCTCGACGAGCCGGTCTCGGCTCTCGACGTCTCGGTGCAGGCCGGCGTCATCAACCTGCTCAACGACCTCAAGACCGAGCTGGGCCTGTCCTACCTCTTCGTCGCCCACGATTTGTCGGTGGTGAGCCACATCTCCGACCGCGTGGCGGTGATGTACCTGGGGCGGATCGTCGAGATCGGCGCCACCGACGCCGTCTTCGACAACCCCAGGCACCCCTACACCAAGGCACTCCTCTCCGCGATTCCCCTGCCCGATCCGGTCGCGGAACGCACTCGGGAACGAGTCCTGCTCAAGGGCGACCTTCCCAGTCCGACCGATGATCAGCCTGGTTGCCGGTTCGTCACCAGATGTCCGCTCCACTTGACGCTGTCGGAGCCGCAGAAGGCGCAGTGTCGCGGGGTCACTCCGCAGCTCACTGACAGGGGCGACCGGGATCACCGCGACGCATGCCATTTCGCGGACACGAGCACAACTGTTTCCAACTGAGCTGAAAGGCTGTCATGAGAAAAATGGTTCTGAGCGGGCTGGCGCTTGCCGCCACCGCTTCCCTCGTCCTCTCCGGGTGCACCAGCGGTGGCTCCGACAACTCCCCGAAGGAGAAGTCCAAGGGGGCCACCTCGGAGAGCGAGGTGCTGACCGCGTACAACCCCCAGCCTGCGAGCAACCTGCAGCAGGGCGGCAAGCTGACGCTGCCCATCGTGGAGATTCCCGATCAGCTCAACCCCCTGAACGGCAACGGATCGCTCTACACGTCGAAGATCGCCTGGTTCTACCAGCCGCAGCTGTCCTTCAACGACCCCAAGGGCAACATCACTTACAACCAGGACTACCTCGCCGATGTCAAGCAGGCGACGGTGGACGGCAACACTCAGGTCACGTACGACATCAACCCGCAGGCCAAGTGGAACGACGGCCAGGACATCGACTGGACGGCGTTCCGGGACACGTGGAACGCGCTCAACGGGAAGGACAAGGAGTACGTCGTCGGCTCCACCGACGGCTACTCCAGCATCACCTCGGTCAAGAAGGGCAAGGACGCCAAGCAGGCGATCGTCACCTTCGATGGCACCTTCGTGTACTGGAAGTCCCTGTTCACCACGCTCGTCAACCCGCACATCGCCAAGGCCGATGCCTTCAACAAGGCTTACGTGAGCAAGCCCCACCCGGAGTGGGGTGCCGGCCCTTACACCATCTCCAAGTTCGACGCCAAGGGTGGCACGGTCACCTACAAGCCCAACCCCAAGTGGTGGGGCGCCAAGCCGCATCTGGACGAGCTCACCTTCGTGCAGATGGAGGTCAGCGCCAGCCTCAACGCCTTCAAGAACGGCCAGATCGACGCGGTGCAGGCTGCCAACGCCGAGGAGCTCAACCAGGTGAAGTCGGTGGAGGGGACCGAGCTTCGCCGCGGCACGACCACCTCCAACAACCTCCTGGTCTTCAACAGCACCTCGCCGCAGTTGAAGGACCCGGCGGTGCGCAAGGCCCTGATGGAGGCAATCGACCGCTCCCAACTCGCGAAGATCACGTTCCAGGGACTCGGCTACACCGAGCCCCTGCCCGGGTCCTTCACTCTCTTCCCCTTCCAGAAGGGGTACCAGGACAACTTCGGTAAGCTCGTGAAGTTCGATGCCGCCGCGGCGAAGAAGGAACTGGACGCCGCGGGCTGGAAGGCCGGCGCGGACGGTGTGCGTGCCAAGGGCGGCGAGAAGCTGGAACTGAACTTCCCCACCATCGGTGACAGTGCCACCGTCAAGGCCCGTGCCACTGCCATCGCCCAGATGATGAAGAACATCGGCGTCAAGGTGAACATCGAGGCTCGCCCCTCCGCCGACTTCAACAAGGTGTTCACCAAGCGGGCCTTCGACCTCTTCGGGATGGGCTTCATCTCGAGCGACCCGAACGGAATGCTCTACATCTGCCAGATGTACTGCTCCGACTCCACTCTCAACGTCTCCCGCTCGGTGCCGAAGAGCATGGACGAGGAGGTCAAGGCCGTCACCAACCTGCCGACCCTGGACGAGCAGATCGGCGCAGGCAACAAGGTCGAGCTGGAAGCCATGGAGACCTACGGCATCATGCCGCTCCACAACGGCCCCACCGTCTGGGCCGTCAAGAAGGGTCTCGCCAACTACGGGGCGGCCCAGTTCTACGGCAACTACGGCGTCATGGGTGCGCCCGAGCTGATCGGCTGGCAGAAGAAGTAAGCCGCCTTTCCGGGCTCCGCCGCAGTGTCAGTGCGGCGGAGCCCCCGCGTGGCGGACGAAGGCGAAGTGTTCCGTGCGATCTGCCCCGACTGCCGCCCTTGGCCCACGCTGATCCACTCGCTCCGCGGCCGCACGGCACCCTGCATGCTCTCGCGGTTGACCGGGCAGCCCCGTTGCGGCCGTTGCGGCCGGCGAGAAGTGCACTGCACCAGGTGCGGACGCCATCGCGACATCCGCTCCGGCATGGTCAACGCCCCCGTCTGCGACCCTGCACGAAGCCGGACCCCGAAGTCCTGCGCCCCGGCCCGACCTGCGGTGAGGCCAAAAGTGGCCGAGTAGCCGAAGGGATTCTCACTCCTCGGCGGGGCGGCCGGTGAGATGGGCGTCGGCGGCCTGGCAGAACACGACGGTACTGACCTGCGATCTGGTCAAGGGCGTCGCCGAGCTCAAGGCGCAGGACGGCGGGCCGATCCTGTTTGCGGGCAGCGCACGGCTGGTGCACACCCTGCTCGATCACGACCTTGTCGACGAGCTACGGCTGATGGTCTTCCCCGTGACCATCGGCACCGGGGTCGCGGAGCGGCACTCAGCGCACCTTGGACTCCACGAAGGCGGCGAGCCCCCCGAGGGTGTCGAAGGTGTCACAGACGATCTGGTCGATCTCGATCTCGATCCCGAACCGCTTCTGCAATGCGACGATGAGCTTGACGACGGTGAGCGAGTCGAGCCCAGGAAGATTGCCGTACAGTCCCGTCTTCGGCCCGAGGCCATCGGCCTGGTCCTCGATGTCCAGCGTAACCACCACGACGTCCTTGACGTCCTCGAAAATCGCCTGTGGGATCTCTGGCGAGCGAGTCATATGGCTTCTCCTCATCTGTCGTGGCGACCCGGCGGCCTTCGATCCACACCGACACCCGTGCCGGATGGCCGAACGCGTGAGGCACACACCTGCGAGCAGGTCCAGCGGCATGCACCAGCACGCGACGACGCTGACGGTCCCGGCACCCGGGACGCCTACTCGGTTCGCGATGGCGCCCGGGTGAGTCCTGCGGTTCACCTGCCCGAAGTCCCCCACGCAGCGAGCGGGTGGTGGAGGCCGCCATCGACGAGACGCCTGCGGTCATGCCGGCTCCTGAGGGCGAGAGGCGGTGAGCTCGCGGCGAAGGACTGCCCGGTCGAACTTGCCGTTCGGCGATCGGGGCAGGACACCGAGGACCACCACCTCGGCGGGCACCATGTAGCTGGGCAGTTCATGCCGCAGGCGTGCGGTCACCGCCGCCGGGTCGAAGCCGGCGGGATCGCAGGGTGCCACGACGAGGACGATCCGGTGGCCGAGTGCCTCGTCCTCGAGGCCGAGCGCGACGGCATCGTGGACCAGGCCGGTCTCGTACGCCACCTCCTCGATCTCCTGCGGGCTGACCCGGTAACCCGATGTCTTGATCATGTCGTCACGCCGCCCGACGAAGTACAGGAAGCCCTCCTCGTCGCGGACGACGACATCGCCGGACCAGACCGCCAGCTCGGGCGTACACAGCTCGACCGGACGGTTCGGCGGCGGCCGGAACCGCTCGGCTGTGCGCTCCGCGTCATTCCAGTAGCCCAGGGCGACAAGCGGACCTCGGTGCACCAGCTCACCCGGCTCTCCTGGACCGCACAGGCCGCCGTCCTCCCGGACCACGAGGATCTCGGCGTTCGGGATGGCCTTGCCGATCGAATCGGGGCGCCGGTCGACCTCCCGGGGATCGAGGTAGGTGGAGCGGAACGCCTCTGTGAGGCCGTACATCAGGTAGGGCGTTGCGTTCGGGAAGATCGTTCGCAGTCGTTGCAGGGTGACGCGGGGGAGCCGCCCGCCGGTGTTCGCGAAGTAGCGCACGCCGGCCACGGCCTCGGACGGCCACGTCTGGGCTGCGAGCTGGATCCACAGCGGCGGTACGCCCACCAGCCCGGTGATCCGGTGCTGCGCGCACGGCCGGACGACATCTCCCGGCAGCAGGTAGTTGGCGAGCACCACATGGGCACCGACATAGAAGCCGGTCGTCAATTGGCTCAGTCCGGCGTCGAAGCTCAGCGGGAGAACGGCCAGGATTCGGTCCTCTGCCGTGTTGTTCAGGTACGTACTGACGCTCTCCGCGCCGACGACGAGGTTGCGGTGCGACAGCACGACGCCCTTCGGAGCCCCGGTGCTCCCTGACGTGTAGAGGATCGCGGCCACATCCGTGTCGACGCCACCCGTCGCAGGACACGCGGGCTGGCTCGCGGGCTCGGCGACCTTCGACCAGGGGAGCACGCGGTAAGGGGCTTCCGCGTCATCGGCGAGCGAGTCGCCCAGCACGAGGACGTGGGAGAGCGACGTGCAGGCGGCGAGCTCGGCGCGCAGGGTGTGCAGCCGGTCCGTGGAGGTCACCAGTACGCGTACGGCGCAGTCGTTGAGGATGTGCCTCACTTGCCCGGCCCGCAGCACGGGATTCACCGGCACGAACACACCGCCGGCCCGCGAGCAGGCGAGCAGCGCCACGACGGTCTCGATCCTCTTGTCGAGGAAGACCGCGACGCGCTCGCCGTCATCGAGGCCGAGGTCGCGTAGGCCGGCGGCCGCGAGTTCCGTCCGTTCGTGGAGATCGGTGTAGGAGATCGTGGTCGTCCGTGCGGTCAGGGCGGGCGCGCCGGGGTCGCGTTGGGCGGACCTCGCGACGAGGTCCGGCAATCGGTTGATCATTTCGGCGGATTTCTTTCTCTCGCTTGTGCCTGGCAGCCGGGGGATCCCAGCCCCGTGCCCTGCGCCGGCTGGTCTCCGGGGGCGGGGCCGGGGTCGCCGGGGCGCTGGACGCGGGGATCGTTCGACGGCTCGCGCGGTGGATCTGGGCACCGGAGGTGACCGTGAACGGGCGCACGAGGGGCGTGGTCATCCGGCGTTCACCTTGACGGGCGGCGCGCAGTCGGCCAGGCGCACCGGGTCGGCCATCCCGACCAGGACTTCACGCGGTCCGGTGAAGGGCTCCCTGCTGTGTGCGCTGCGGATGTTGTCGACGAGCATCAGGTCGCCCGCCTGCCAGGGCTCCCGCACGGTCTTGGCCTGGTACATCTCGTTGATCAGCTGCACGACGTCCTCGCCTATCGGGTCGCCGCCCCCGAAGCGGGTGGTGAACGGCAGTCCCTCGGCGCCGTAGGAGTCGACGAGGAACTCGCGCACCTCGGGGTCGAGTGTCCACTCGTTGAGGAAGGCGATCTGGTTGAACCAGCAGCGCTGACCGGTTTCCGGGTGCCGCACCACTGCGTTGCGGCGCTGCCAGGTGCGCAACCCTCCGTCGGATCGCCACTCGAACTCGATGGCATTGGCGTGGCAGTAGCTCTCGATCGCGCCTCGGTCCTCGGTGCCGAACGACTCGGCGACCGATGTACCGATCTCCTCGTTGTAGTTGCGGACGAGCATCCAGCCCTCCCGCTCGAGCCGTTCGACGAGGTCACGGGGCAGTGCGTCGAGCGCGGCCGTCGAGTCCGCCACACCGGTCACTCCGCCCGTGATGGGCGCGGACAGGCACGCGAAGAGCATCAGGCCGGGAAACTCGAGCCGGTAGCTCAGTTCGTGGTGCATGCACATCGGCTGGCTCGGCGGCCACTTGGAGGAGGAGTACACGCCCTCGGCGTAGGTCTGCCGGGAGGCGAAGGCCTCTCTCTCGGTCATCGGACCTGTGCGGGCCAGTTGGTGGAAGACGGCGACGGTCTCGGGCGCGTCGCGCAGCCCGAGGCCACGGACCAGGGCCGACCCGTGCTCGGCGACCATCGCGCGCAGCGCCACGTGGTGCTCGGCCGCCCAGCGCACCGCGTCGTCGGCAGGCTCGGTGCGCAGGATCGGCGGTTTGCCGGGTTGCAGGTCCACCTCGGGCAGCGCTGTCTGGGAAGAGATCGACATCTCGTTTCTCCTTGATTCCTCGATGTCCGCTCAGGAAGGAGCCACCGATTCGGTGACGCGCGGCACGTCGGGGGCTCTTCCGCCGGTGAAGGATCGCCGGGACCGTGTACCTGGGCGGTGACTCGTCCGGTCGATGGCGCGGGATCGGTCGCCTGGTGTCAGTCGCCGCGGATGGGCACGGCGACGCCGTCGGCTCGGCTGATCGTGTGCACCTGAAGGTCGGCCGACTGCCCGCGCATCTGCCTGGCCGGGTTCCCGCCCCACAGCGCGTGCGGTGGCATTTCCTCGCCCTTCATGAGGAAGGAGCTGGTGGCAAGCATCCCGCCGTCGCCCATGGTCACGCCGTAGTGGACGAACGCGCCGACGCCGAGCGTGCAGCCGGCGCCGATCACGATACGGTCCGACTTGAATCCTCCGTCCTCTTGCGAATGGCACTGCAAGATGGTGTCCGCGTTGAGGGTGCAGTCGTCCCCGATGGTGGTGAACGTCCGCTCGGGCACGCTGAGGCCGTCGTCGAAGACCCGGCGGCCGATCCGCATGCCCAGCAGCCGCCAGATCACGTTCTTGAGCGGGGTGCCGTTGAAGACGAGGACATACGCGAGGGAACTCATTTTCCAGAAGCGTTCGTGCCGCCAGAAGGCGCGGTCGTAGATCGAGCAGCCCTGCGGCCGCAAGGCTTGCAGCGGGCGGACCAACCGGTCGACCAGGACGTTGTAGGCGACGGTGAAGACGAAGACCCCGGCGGTGGCCAGTGCGAAGGCGAGCGCACCCAGGGAGGCCCAGAGGTCGACGGCAGCCAGGTACAGCGCGGTGACGATGAAGATGAGGATCCAGCGCACCAGCAGGAACAGTGCCATGCTGATGGTGTTGTAGACGTTCTTGGCCCGGAGGCGGCGGCGCAGCTCGTCCTGGCTCGCCACCTTGAGCTGCTTGTCACGCTTGACCGACCGGGGGATCTCGAAGCTGGGCGCGCCCAGCAGGCCCACGCCTTCCCGTACCTGTCCGTCGACGGGAACCATCACCTTCGTTGCGAGGAGGCAGTTGTCGCCCGTCTTGCCCTGCGCGGAATAGGCGATCACGTTTCCCAGGAAGTTCTCCGCCCCGATCGACACCCGGGACAGCCGGAATGACGTGTTCGAGAAGTCGGCATTGATGATGGACAGCCCGTCCGCGGCCATCGTTCCGCTGCCGACCGCGCTGAGGAACGGGGTGTCGTGCTTGACCATTTCGCCGAAGTTCGAACCGGTCTGCCGCACGCCGCGAAGCTCGTAGCCGAGCCAGCGCAGGTAGTGGACGATGTAGGAGGTGCCACCGAAGAGAGTCATGTGGAACTTGCTGTTGCTCGTGCGGGCGATGGCGCGGTGAATCCAGTAGTGGAATCCGTACAACGGGTAGACCTTGTCCGGCTTGATGAAGAGGTTCAGCACGCGCGGAACGGTTCCCACGAACACCAGGCTGACGAGCAGGGCGCCGAAGAAGAGCACGGCCGATAGGACCAGCGCGTTGTCGCGGTAGAACGCGCCGCTCGTGAAGGAGAGCGGTCCCGCGCCCAACAGCGTGACGAGCTGCGGGACCTTGGTGATCGCGAGGAGCACGATCACGAACGTCAGCGGCGTACCCACCAGGAGAAGGTTCACCAGCTGCACGGTCGCGAAGACGGCCCGTCGCCGGGTGCTGACGTCCATCGCGGGGATCCGCCGGCAGTCAACGTCGGTCGGCTGTGCGGGGGAGCCGTGCCAGCGCTCCCCGTCGGGCACGCGCTGTCCGGCGTGCAGCGATGAGGAGTGCCCCAGCTGGGCCCCGTCACCCAGCGAGGTCCAGATGTCGAGCACCGTCATCTCGCCGACGAGCACGTCCTTGCCGAGGCTGACCGCGCCCGTCTGGATGACGCCGTTGTGGGCCCGGTAGCCGGTGAAGGACGCGTCCTTGCGGATGACCGTGCCGTCGCCGATGCTGAGGAGGTCGGTGCAGACGGGCAGGGACCTGGAGAAGATGACGGCGCCGCGCCCGACCTTCGCGCCCAGTGCCCTCAGATAGAGCACGTAGAGCGGCGAACCGACGAACAGGGCCATGGGGTTGCGCTGGACCAGGGTCTTGACGAGCCAGAAGCGGAAGTACGCCATACTCCAGACGCGGATCTGCTGCGGCTTCCACCGGCCGATGAGCACCCACTTGAGCAGGATCGGAAGGGCGCAGAGGCCGAGGAACATCGCGCCCCCGTATGAGACCGCCCGCAGGTAGACGTCGACCGGGTTCGGGCCGGCCGAGACCCATGCGTAGCCCTTCACCGCGACGACGGCGGTGAGGGCGGGGTAGCCGAGGAGGAAGAGGAGTTGCAACGTCCCGCAGAGGACGTACTCGGCATTGCGCGCCCGCCTCGGCGGCTCAATGAGAGTCGCCGGAGTTGCCGGAGTTGCCGGCTGCGAGGCGGGCCCGGTTTTGGTGTCGGCTTTGGTGTTGGTGAGGGCTGCTGTGAGCGTTCGGATGGTGGGGTGCTTGTAGACGTCCGGCATGGATACCGATGGCAGGTCGGTCTGTTTGCGTACTCGGGCGCAGAAGCGGGCCATCAGCATGGAGTCGGCACCGAGGTCGTCGAAGAAGTGGCTGTCGACTGATACGTGTTCGGTGTGCGTGATGTCGGCCAGGACTTCGGCGAAGCGCTGTTCGCGTTTGGCGAGTGCGGCCGGATTGCCGGCCGGATCGGCGGTCAAGCCGTCGTTGGTGAGGGCTGCTGTGAGCGTTCGGATGGTGGGGTGCTTGTAGACGTCCGGCATGGATACCGATGGCAGGTCGGTCTGTTTGCGTACTCGGGCGCAGAAGCGCGCCATCAGCATGGAGTCGGCACCGAGGTCGTCGAAGAAGTGGCTGTCGACTGATACGTGTTCGGTGTGCGTGATGTCGGCCAGGACTTCGGCGAAGCGCTGTTCGCGTTTGGCGAGTGTGGCTGGACTGCCGGCCGGATCGGTGGTCAAGACGTCGTGAGAGTTCCCCATCAGCTGGGTCCCTTGAGAAAACACAGTGGTCGACGCAGGCGCGCTGACTATGACTACACGTACACGAACGAGATGCGCGCACTTGCCTGGACTGCTATGAGAGCTGGGGCCGGAACGCAGCAGCGTGATTCGCCCGCCTTGACCGTGGCTCGTTTGGGTTGGCCCTGCTCAACGGTCTGATCCGGCCGACTGGATCGACAATACTGCTTACGCGCAACGCCTCCCTCGACCGCAGCTGCAAGGGGCTGGTCGAGGTGCGGAAAGATCAACCTGGACGTGCGGCCAGTCCCGCCTCGATTCCCTGCCCCGTCCCCTTGGCGCATCCGGGTCTCCTGAGCGGTGGCCGCCGGAACAGAAAACCACGGGCCTTTTCTCAGGGTACGACTGAGTGAGCTGCCTCGCGTTTCGTGGAGCCGGCCGATCATGCGATCAGGCGGGAGGGGGGCATCAAGCGGCGTCCAGTACCCGTGTTGGTACGCGTCGGGTGGCGGGTGGCCGAGGGCGGAGCGGAGACGTTGATCGTTCTACCACGCGAACCACCGGCAGACGGCCCGCTCGACCTCCTCGACGTTCCGACACGGCACCTGATGCCCGATCAGTTCGACCTCGGCGGTGCCGTTCAGGGCTTCGGCCAATGGCAGTCGGTGATGGCAACTGCCGCCGGGGCCGGTGAAGCTGCCGGTGAGGGTGGCGACTGCGGTCCGGACCGGGCCGGCGTCTCCTTCTTGACGCCTGCGCCCCGCGGAGCCGTTGCACCGGGCGCCGTACCCTAGTCGCATGCTGGCGATCGCGCATCCGGACGAGGTCGGCCTCGCCGGGATCGTCACTGATGGCCTGCGCTTTGAGCGCGCTGCCGGCCGGGGTGTTCGTGGTGCCGTTCCGCACCAGCGCCTACACTCCCGCGGTGTACTGGCGGGCCGTGGCGCTGATCAGCGTTGTCGGCACCCTGATCAGCGACAGCCTCACCGACAACCTGAGCGTGCCGCTGGAGACCAGCGCAACGGTGTCCGCCCCTGAACCGGAGGCTGCCCGCTGGGCTGCGGCCGTCGATCACCCCGTCGTAGAGCGGGCTCGAGCCGAAGGCCTGCGTCGCCCCCACCGACCCACCTGGGCGGAACCGCCCCGTCGGACCAGTACGGCCAGCCGATGGCGAAGGCATCAACCGTCCTTGCCGGCGTGTGAAGTGTGCGACGAACCGGAATCTGTCGTCGACCGGCCTGGCGCAGCGGTGGTGCGGCTAGGGTTCCGGCATGAACCCAGGACTCCCCGACTATTCCAGTCTCACACCCGCTGCGCTCGACGAGGCGTGCCAGGGCGCCATCGACGCCTGCCAGGCCGGCCTGGCCGCCATCGTCTCCGTACCTGCCGACCAGCGCACCTACGCGAACACGCTGTTGGCGCTGGAGGAGGCACAGCAGCCGGTGGCGCTCGCGAGCGGCGCCTGGGCGTTGATGGCCGACGTGGCCGTGGACGAGGATCTCCGCGAGAGCGCGCGAGAGTGGAAGGAGCGCCTGGGTAGGTACACCGTCGGCCTCGGATTCGACGAGGAGCTGTACCGGGCGGTCCGTGAGTTCGCCGACACCCCCGAGGCCGCGACACTGAGCGGCGAGGAGGCCCGGCTGCTGGAGCACACTCTGCGCGACTACCGGCGCAACGGGTTCGAGCTCGCGGCCGGGGACCGCCGACGGTTGCGGCTGCTCTTCGAGGAACTGGTCGAGCTCGAGTCCCGCTTCATGCAGGCGATCGCCGACTGGCAGGACGGGATCGAGGTGGGGCGCGAGGAGCTGGACGGTCTGCCCGACTCCTTCATCGAGGGCCTGCAACGGGACGGGGACCGTTACCGGGTCTCGCTGGACTACCCGGAGTACAACCCGTTCATGGCCAACGCACGCTCCTCCCAGCTGCGGCGCGAGCTGATGGAGCGCAACCAGCGTACGGGCGGACAGGAGAACGTGGCCCGGCTTGAACGGGCGATCGAGGTGCGGACCGAGATCGCCCACACGTTGGGTTACGACTCCTGGGCCGACTATGTCATCGAGCCGCGCATGGCCGGGAACCACCAGACGGCGCAGGCCTTCCTCGACGACCTGCGCGCCAAAGTCGCCGTCAAGGCGGTGCAGGACCTGGTCCTGCTCGCCGACGCCAACGAGGCCGCGCTGGGTACACGCGAGATCGAGCTGTGGGACCACAGCTTCGCCGCGAACCAGCTCAAGCGCACCTCGTTCGCTGTGGACGACCTGGAGGTCGCGGCGTACTTCCCGCTCCAGGCCTGCCTCGACGGGCTTTTCGAGCTGATGCAGGAAGTGCTGGCAGTACGATTCGCCGAGGTGGCCGACGCGCCGGTGTGGCATCCAGACGTGCAGGTCTACGACATCACCGAGGCCGACGGGGACGAGCCATTCGCCCGTTTCTACATGGACCTGTGGCCCCGGCAGGGCAAGTACAAGCATGCGGCGGCCTACGTGCTGCGGACGGGCCGGGCCCTGGCCGACGGGTCCTATCAGCAGCCGCTCGCGGCGATCGTCGCCAACTTCACCAAGCCCGCCGCCGGCCAACCCTCACTGCTGCGCCACGTGGAGGTCTGCAACCTCTTCCACGAGTTCGGCCACGTGCTGCACGACACACTGACTCGCACCCAGCGGGCGCGCTTCGCGGGTACCGCCACCGAGCTGGACTTCGTGGAGGCTCCCTCGCAGATGCTCGAACACTGGTGCTGGGACCCCGCGGTGCTGCGGCGCTTCGCCCGCCACCACGCCACCGGCGCCCCGCTGCCGGAGGAGCTGCTGGCGGGAATGGTCGCGGCCAGGAACACCGGTTCCGGTCTGGCCACGCTCATGCAGGTATTCTTCGCCTCCCTGGACCTGGCCTACCACTCCCCGGATTTCGACGGCGACACCACGACCACCCTCAGGAAGATCTGCGACCTGCACGGGTTGACCCACCTGGAGGGAACCCACCGCCAGTCCTCGTTTGAGCACCTGTTCGGCTATGAGGCCGGCTACTACGGCTACCTGTGGTCACGCGCACTGGCCGACGACATGTACACCCGGTTCCAGGCCGCCGGGCCGCTGGACCCTGAGCTGGGCCTGACCTACCGCCGTACCGTCCTCGAACGCGGCGGCAGCGTCGACGGAGCCCGACTCGTCAGCGACTTCCTGGGTCGCAGCCCCGACCACCGCGCCTTCCTGCGCAACCTCGGCCTCGTCGCGGATCCGGACCCCCTTCTCAAGGCATGACGGGCAGGGGCACGGGGCGACGAGCGCCATAGGCCTCCCCCGGCGTACCGATGCGCACACAGGGGGCTCATCGGTGGGGTGGCGGCCGCCGGGAAGGCGTACGTCGAGATTGTCCGGGGCCGGGAAACTGCCGTGCCGCGCCCGGCGGTTCGCCTCGCTGCGCGAGCCGCCAGGCGCCTGCGGCATGTCCTGATAAGGGGGACTGTACAAAGAACAAGTTGACACACCCGGTCCCGGTGGCGTCCCGAGGCTTTCAGCCCAGGGCGGGATAGTCACCGGCAGCGAGGTCGTCGATCAGGCGTGGGTGGGTGGGCTCCCAGCCGAACCGTTCCCGGGTCAGCGTGCTCGACGATGCCATGTCAAGGGCGAAGAGGCGGCCGATGAAGCCGAAGCGCTCAGGCGGCGCCGACTGGACCGGCACCGCGAGAACGCCGCCGATGGCCTCGGCCAGCGACCTCATGGTGTCACCCTCGTCGGCCACGGCGTGCAGGACCGTGCCCGGCGCAGCGTCCTCGAGTGCGATGCGGAACAGCGGTGCGGCGTCGAGCAGGTTGACCGCCGGCCATCGCTGCGTGCCGTCGCCGACGTACGCGGACACGCCCGTCTTCTGCGCGGTGGCGATGAGCACCGAGCAGAATCCGTACGTCGTCTTGCGCTGGTGCACGGAGCGCGGCAGCCGTACGACAGAGGACCGGACGCCCTGGGCGGCCAGGGTCAGCACCTCGTGGGAGGTGCGGCCGCGGCCGCCGACCGGACCGTGGGTGGTGTCGGGGTCCTCCTCGGTTGAGGTGTGGCCTGGCTGCATCGGCGTGAGGCCGGCATGCACGAACGGCTTTCCACTGCCTGCGAGTGCGGCGCCGAGGGTCTTCACGGCGCGTGCTTCCTCGTCGATGCCCTGCTGGATGTTGCTCCAGTCGTTGCCGAAGGCCAGGTTGAGGACCCCGTCGGCCTGCGCGGCGCCGGCGCGCAGGCTGTCAAGGTCGGTGAGGTCGCCGCGGAGCGGCGTCCCGCCGGCGGCGGCGACGGCTGTAGCCGCGGCATCGGAGCGGACGAGGCCGATGACGTCGTGACCTGCGGCGATGAGTTCGGGAACGACAACTGAGCCGATGCTGCCGCTGGCTCCGGTGACAAAAACGCGCATGGGAAGCTCCAGATGACTGCCGCGACGCTGCATCGCACGATGGCATGCCGAGGGATCAGGCGTGGCGGCTGTAGGTGTGCGGATCCACGGGTCGCTTGGACTTGGGGAGCCCGCCGACCACCAGACGGTAGGAGTCGGTCACGAGTTCCTTCACCACCTTGTCGTCGATGGTGTCTCCGCCTTCCACTGTGATCCAGTGTCTTTTGTTCATGTGGTAGCCGGGGGTGATGGCCGCGTGCTGCTCACGCAGGGCCGCAGCGTCGTCCGGATCGGCTTTCAGGATCAGAACGGGACGTCCAGGCATATCGGTCATGAGCATGAAGACCTTGCCGCCCACCTTGTGGAGCTCCCAGTCAGGGTCGACACGTTGCTCCTGTTCGGTGCCGGGCAGTTCCGCGGCGTGGTCGCGCGCGAACTTCTGCAGTTCCTGTCCGTCCAAGGTGATTGACTCCTCCGTCGGTTCGAGATCCTGGCGTGTGTCGGTTCGGGTCCTTGCGCCGGTCGGTGGCCGATGGCCATGGCGTGGATCAGGACCATGACCCGCCGCTCGGACGGCGCCGTCCACTGCCTACGGGAGGACGCGGATGACGGTCTTCCCGAGGCGTCGCGTGGTCGGGTTGAGGGCGCCGACGGCATCGTCGAGGCTCGCGACGTCACCGATGTTGGTCCGCAGCCGTCCGTCCCGCACCCGCTGCACGATCTCACCGAGTCCGGCGCGATCGGCTTCGACGACGAAGTCCACGGTCAGGCCGTCGGTGGGCCGTGCTTCGACCGGGCCGACGATGGACACGAGTGTTCCTCCGGCCTTGATCAGGGCGGCGGACTGCTTTTGAACGTCGCCACCGATGACATCGAATACCAGGTCGACGCCGCCGACGTCTTTCAGTGTGTCGTTCTCGAGGTCGACGAACTCGTGGGCGCCGAAGTCGAGCGCCTTCTCGCGGTCGGCGGCGCGTCCGGTGCCGATGACGTAAGCGCCGGCTTCACGTGCGAGCTGGGTCACCATCGTCCCGACTGCCCCGGCTGCGCCGTGGGCGAGGAGAGTCTGGCCGGCCTGGAGGCGGCCGTGCTGGAACAGGCCCTGCCACGCGGTCAGACCTGAGATGGGCAGGGACGCGCCTACCGTGAAGTCGACGTCGCCCGGCAGCGGTGCGAGGTTGCGTGCTTCGATCGCCACGTACTCCGCGAGGGTGCCGTCGCGGTGCCAGTCGGCGAGGCCGAACACGCGCTGCCCGACCGAGAGCCCCGTCGTGCCGTAGCCGAGAGCGGTGACCACTCCGGCCAGCTCGTGGCCGGGGATCGACGGTGTCTTGTCACGGCCCGCGCGATCGGCCCAGGTGGACGGCCACTCCATCTCTGTGGGGACGAAGCCCGATGCGTGGATCCGAACGATGACGTCGTTGATCGCTGCGAGCGGCTCAGGCCGCTCCGTCAGCGTCATTCCGGCCGTTCCCGCGGCCTGGTCGCTTACCACAATGGCTTTCATTGAAAGGGCTCTTCCTGGTAGGTGTGGCGGGTTTTGGTTTCTGGGTGGGTTTTAGATGAAGGTGAACAACTGGTCCGCGTCGAAGCGCGAGATCGGGGTGGTGTACACCCTCTCCGGGTCGGGGTAGCCGAGGGCCAGCAGCACCGTCGTGGTGTGTCCGTTCTCGCGGATCTTGAAGGCCTTGTCGACACTGGTCGGGTCGAACCCCTCCAGCGGCGTGGCCTCGACGCCCAGCTCGGCGGCCGCCATCATGGTCAGGCCCACCGCCATGTAGGTCTGCTTCTCCATCCAGTGGTTCAGGTCCTTGTAGCCGTAGTTGCGAAGGTCGAGGAAGTTCCGGGTCATGGATTCCCACAGCTCCTGCTTGGACGGATCCGGGAACCGGCCATCGGCCCTCTCCTTGGCGAACACCGCCTCGAGGTGGGTATCGGGCAGATCCGCCCGGGTGGTGAGGATGATGGTGTGCGACGCGTTCAGGACCTTCTCGGCGTTGTCCCGGAATCGTTCGCCCAGGTTGTCGGCGAGCCGCTCCTTGCCTTCGGGCGTGGCGAGGACGTAGAAGTGGTTGGGCTGTACGTTCACCGATGACGGCACGGAACGCAGGAACCCCAGCAGCTGCTGAAGGGTTTCCCCCGGAATCGTCTTGCCGGGATCGAAATACCGGGTGAGATGCTTGTTCATGAGCTTATCGAGATCCATGTGAGTCTGCCTTTTCTTGCGATGAGTGGGCGAGGAACGGTGATCCGCGGGGTCTGGGCTAGTTCATTCCGCGGGCAAGCAGTTCGCTGATGCGCTCGAAGCTGGTTCCTGTCGTCGCGGTGGAGAGGTCACCCGCGACGAGAGCCTTGACGGCCTGGTCGAGTGCCTCCATCGCGTGGGTGTAGAGCGCCGGCCCCACGCTGATGCGCTTGACCCCGGCCTTCTGCAGTTCAGCGACGGTCAGCACCTTGTCCGCGGGTGAGATGAGGACGTTCACCGGTGTCGGCGCGACGGCGGTGACGATCGCGACGAGTGCGTCAAGGTCGGGTGGGTAAGGAGCGTAGAGCACATCCGCGCCGGCTTCCGCGAAGGCCGTCAGGCGCCGGATGGTGTCGTCGAGATCGGGCCGCCCCTGGATGAAGTTGTCGGTGCGGCCGGTGACGACGATGCGTCCCTTGGCCGCCTCGACCGCGCTCCGTATGCGGTTGACTGCCTCGTCGAAGTCGCGGATCGGTTGATCGGGATTGCCCGAGGTGTCTTCGATCCCGATCCCGGCCAGGCCGGACTCGACGGCGGCTTCCACGGTTGCGGCAACGTCTTCAGGCGTGTCGCCGTAGCCGTCCTCGAAGTCCCCGTTGACGGGCAGCCCGGTGAGACGGCCGAGCAGCCGCGCATGCTCGAGGTGCTCACCACAGGTGACTTGGTGACGCCCGTCGGACCGGCCGAGTGTGGTGGCCAGTGCCGCCGATGACGTCGCGATGGCCTCGAAGCCGGCATCGGCCAGCATCAGCGCCGAGAGGCCGTCCCATGCGTTCGGCATGACGAGGCCGCCGTCGCGGGTGTGCAGCGCCATGAATTTCTCATAGAGTTCGGAGCCCGACATACCGAACCTTTCCCGAATGATCGTTTTTGTGCGGTGAGGGGTTTACCGGCTGTGTGCGCAGCCTCGACAGGGAGTTCCGGCAATCAGCGGGATGTACCGGCCGAGCCGGCGGCGGGAATGTCGCAGTGCCCGGCTGACGGGCTCTGGCTCGCCGCCCGCTCTTTGTGCAGCCGGACCGGGCCGAGCATCGAGGACTCGACGCCTGCATGCATGGTGCCTACCGCCCTGGAGATCCTGTGAGGCTTCACTGCTGGCCGTCCGCGGGGAACCGCCTTCCTCAAACGTACCGCAGATCGGCCACTTTTTGGGACCAAATAGTCCTCTAATTCTGAACAGGGCGTCCGGCTTCTGCCTAGTGGCTGCCCTCCATGGCGGCTGAGGCCCAGGAAACAAGGGACGAAAGCGTCCTCCCGTGGTCGCACACTCCGCAGGGCCGAGTTCGCCTGTCGGGGGAAGTGCGGTCCCGCACGGTGACCGCTAAGAAACGCGGTGTGACGCGATATCGGAAGTGCTCCGCTCCGCCTCGTCTTGGACGGCTCTAGACGGCGTGAGGCCGGGGGTGCGAGACAGGATCCCGAATCGTGGTCTGCTGGAGTGCGGACAGCGCGGGTATCGCCGACGATGTTGGCGGGTACACCGGCGCCGATTCCGATGGTCTCGTGCGTGGCCTTCTCGCCTGGAGCCAGTACTCGAGTGAGGCGCCGGCCGGTCTCGGCTCGTCGCCGTGTCGTGACTCGTCCTTGGAGTGGTCCTTGGTCAAGGGCGTGGCTTGCCCATCATGCCTGCCGTTACAGGCGGCCATGTCCGAACACCGGAGAGCTACGCCAGGTCGTGCTCGATTGCGGTGAGCTCATCGTCGTGGCGGTCTTCCGCGGGCTTGTGCTTGGGGGAGGCGCCGGCGCCGGGATGGACTGTATCAATGAGGCCGGCGTACTCGGGGTTGCGGTCGATGAACTCACCCACCACCGGGCAGATGATGGTGATCTTCTTCCCGCTCTCGCGGATTTCGTCCAACACGCGAGAGATGAGCTCGGTGGCCACCCGATTCTTGCGGTAGGCGGGGTCGACCCAGGTCGTCAACAGCACGACGCGGCCGCCCACGAACCGGTACGAGAGCTCGCCGATCCCTTCATCACCGAGAGCGGCGACCCAGCGACCGTGCTCCGCGTCGTGAACGACATCGAGCACCCAGCTGGACTCCGCCTCGCTGAGATTTGCCTGGTCGAAAGCAGCGATGAGCGCCGCGTTGTTCTCTTCGCGGGCGGACGCCTCGGCCCCGAAATCGAACGTCATTGTCATACTTTCTGTTGGGGGACTGTGCCGGCGATGTTGTCTATGACGACGGTTCACCGGTTGTCACGGGCGGCCAGGGTGATCCGGCTGCGGGTCGCGCGCAGCGAGGACGCTGAAGACGGTGGCGACGACGGCGAGCACGGCGTAGGCGAGGGCGATGTGCGGTAGCGAGAAGACGTTTGAGAGTTGGCCGGAGATGAAGCTGGGGAAGGCGGCTCCGCTGTAGCAGAGGAGGTAGATGGCGCTGAAGATCGGCGCCCGGTCGGCGAGGGTGCTGTCGTACAGCAGGCCGCGTGTGGCGGAACTGATGGCGATGCCCTGACCGGTGCCGGCGATGATGGTTGCGGCGATGAACAGCGCCAGCGTTCCGATAGTGATCGCTGTGATGATGCCGATCCACCCGATCAGGAAGATGATCATGCCGATCCGTTGGGCTGCCGCGGATGTGAACCGGCCGCCGATGGGAGCGCCGAGAACGCTGGGGGCCATGTAAAGGGCGAACAACAGTCCGAGAGTGAGCGGGCTGTGGGTGTGGAACTGATCTGCGACCAGTGCGGGCATGAAGGCCTGATAGAAAGCCCCCGTTGCCCAGGTCGCCAGGAACACCGCGGCGGCGACAGGGAGCAGATGCCTGACCCGGGCCGGTATGCGGACCCGGGGTACCAGTGATTGCCAACCGCCCGGCGTCGGCTTCGCGGTCTCGGGGCTGATGACGATGAGAGCGGCGGACAGCACGAGGAAACCGGCGCAAACCAGGTAGATCAGGTGGCGTGGCCAGGGACCGAACTGGACCAGCGCGCCGGAAGCGATGGCGCCGAGGGTCAGGCCGAGCATGGGTCCCTGGCTGGAGGCGACGGAAGCCAGCCATTCCGGCTTGGTGGGTGCGGCGTCGACGATGTAGGAGGTGAGGCTGCTGCTCGCCACCCCTGTACCGACACCCATCAGTAGCCGACCAGACAGCAGGGTCGTGATGTCGTGCACGTTCAGCAGCAGTAGAGCGCCCAGCAAGAGCAGGCCCAGACTGGCAATCGCGGTGGTCCGTCGGCCCAGATGATTGGACAGTCGGCCCAGTACCAACAGTCCGGTAATGGTGCCGACGGCGTTGCTGACGACGGCCAGCGAGATGCCGGCGTTGGTGAACCCGTCCTCAGCCCGGTAGGTGTTGAACAAGGGGATCGGTGCGGCCGACGCGGCAAACGAGGCCACCAGGGAGACCACCGCGGATACGAATGCCAGCCGGAGCGGTCTGCCCCGGTGAGTCAGCTTGACCACGGATGCCACGTCCTGCATCGCGCAATGCCTTTCCATGAGTCGGTAAATCAGGTCTCGACGTCGGTCCTGGATGCTCCGCCTTGCGCGAGCCCGGCGCGCTACGTCATGCCCGCTTCTTCGTGGAAGAGGCGGACGTAAAACGACGGAACGGAGGCGGGTGACGCGGCTTGGCTGCCACGCAGCACGGTCGCCGAGCGGGGTGGCGTTCGACCAGGGCGACGCTGAGTTTCCGAGCTGTGCCCCGCGCAACGCGGCTGCATACCCGGCGCTGCCGGCCCCGAAAACGACCATGTCGTAGGGTTCTTCGTTGTCGCTCATGTCATTGCTCCTTTGCGGTCTGCCGGGTGGTTGCCCGGTCGGTGCCGCCCCCGGTTGGCGGCGGCACCTCTCCTATGGCCCCCCCAAAGGACTGAACGGTCCGTGTTGTCAGGAAACGGGAAGACGTTCCTGGGGAGAGACAAGGGGGGAGGACTGGACGGCGCGTGTGCCGTCCGCACTGATCCCGAGACGTGGCGTGCATCGGCGGCACCTGCGCTCGTCCGGGCCGACGAATGGAGGTGCCGAGTACCGTCAGGCCTCGACTGGCGGGTAGGGCTTGAAGCACCACGAACGAAGGCACCGCGCCAGGGCGTCTTCTCCGGCTGTGGCCCCGCAGGGGCAGTCTGGGATCGGCGTGACCGACGCAGAGTCCTCTCGCGCGCTCATGTCAGGCAGGAGGTACGAGGCTGCTCCCAACGCGCTTGTGGCCGGCAGGCGTATTTTTCCGGCACCCGCTTCGTGCGTCGTGTATCAGCCCACGGTGTACGTCTTCACGTGGGCTAGCGCCATGTTCATGGCGAGGCGCATCGGTTCGACGTCGCGTGCCATCTGGGCGAGCAGGTAGCTTCCCTGCAGTGCCGCCATCACGGACACTGCGAGTTTTGCGGGATCGGCCTCCTCTTTGAGTGAGCCGTTCTCCTGCATCCGGCGCAGGCCGGCCGCGATCAACTCTTGCCATTCGCCGAACTTCTCAGCGAGCAGATTCCGGGCCGCGGGATCATGAGCCGCGCGGGATCCCACGAGTGCACCGAGAGCGCATCCGTAGGCTCCGTCCTGGAGAGAGTTGAGTCGGATGATGGAATCGCTCCAGCGCTCCAGCGCTTGGAAGGAGTTCATCCGCTCCAGGTGCTGTCGGTCGCGCTCGAGAATCTGCTGGGCACGCAACTCTATTACACTGTGCACAAGCTCGTCCTTGTCTGCGAAATGGCGGTAGAACTGGGACTTGCTGGTCCCGCTCGCCGCTCGCACGTCATCCAAGGTCACCGAGTTGACACCCTTGAAGTAAAAGAGGTCTGCAGCGGCCTGGATCAAGCGATCACGTGTTATTGCTCCGCGCGGCGTCAGGCGCCTTTTCTGCGGGGCATTGTCGTCTTCGGCCATAGGCTTGACGTTACCCGTTGATGTCGAAGTGGCTTCCGGATAAGGGGCTTTCGAGACCCGGGCGGCGGCGTGGACCGCGAGTGATGCCCAGTCACTCCCGGCTCGGACATTCATCCCGCGGACGTTCAGCGCCATAGGGGAGTCGCACGATTTTCCGCTGGTGATCGCCATTCTCTGTCCCTTCTGAGAGGTCCGCGATCGAAGTTTCAGTCCGACGTGTGTCGACGCGCGGCAGTGCCTACTCGTCCCACCGACAGAACCTCGGCCCTCATCAACCCTCGAGCCCGGTCGTACGGATTTCGTGAGCGCGCCCTCTGGGCCCTACCGGCGGCGCTGGTCATCGATGCCATCGGAACCCCGTTCCGCCTCCCGCCGGCCATGGGTGACTGCTCCACCGGCACCGGCTTGCCAGGCGGCCCACCCCTCGGCGCCGTCGCCGCTTGATCCCTCGGGATACTCCTGCTGTCATGTCGACGAAGGGCTCGGCAGTCACTTCTGCGCCTGACACCAGGCCCAGTGCGAGAGAACCCCGCGGCACCTCGCTCCGCCGTAAGCGGGCGGGAGCCTCAGTCGTGAACGTCGTCGACGGCCGGTGACCTGAGATCGAGCATCGCGCGGAACTGGGGGTGCTTCTCGATGAAGCGATCCACGACGGGGCACCGGTTGGTGACTGCCGCGTGTTCCTGCGCCAGATCGGACAGCGCCTCACGGATCAACGCCGTTCCCAGGCCGCGGCCGCGGTAACCCTCTTGGACGTACGTGTGGGTCAGGCTGTACTGAGTGCCCTTGCGCTCGTAGGCGAGCAGCCCTGCGTAGTTGCCGTCCTCTTGAACTTCGTAGAACCTGTTGTCTTCGTCCTTGAGGACTCTGCTCGAGCCGCTCGTGTCAGTCCACAGCACCTTGGTCATCGCCGTTCCTGTATCTGTGCCGGCTCCGCCTCATGGCGGGGCACCCATGTCACCAGTGGACTAGATCGTCCTCTTGGAGGGTTGATGAGCCCTCAGCGGACGCGGATGATGGTCTTCCCCTTCACCCGCTCGGTCGGGTTGAAGGCGGCGACAGCGTCATCGAGGGTCGCGACGGTGCCGATGACCGTACGCAGCCGTCCGTCCCGCACCCGGCGGACCACCTCACGCAGCTGGACGCGATCGGACTCGACCACAAAGTCGATGGCCAGACCGTCCGCAGGACGCGCCTCCGGCGGGCCGGCGATGGTCACCAACGTTCCTCCGGTGCGAATCAGCTTCGTGGATCGCTTCCCTATGTCGCCACCGATGACGTCGAAGACCAGATCAACTGCGCCGACTTCTTCCAGCGTGTCGTTGTCCAGGTCGACGAACTCCGTCGCGCCGAAGTCGAGCGCCGTCTGGCGATCGGCGGCTCGTCCGGTACCGATGACGTAAGCACCCGCCTCTCGCGCGAGCTGTGTCGCCATCGATCCGACTCCGCCGGCCGCGCCGTGCACGAGGACGCTCTGCCTCGGCTGAAGTCGGCCATGCTCGAACAGCCCCTGCCACGCCGTCAGGCCCGAGATCGGCAGGCTTGCGCCGACTGTGAAGTCGACATCGCTGGGCAGCCGCGCGAGGTTACGTGCTTCGACGGCCGCATACTCCGCCAGTGTGCCGTCGCGAGTCCAGTCCGTGAGGCCGAAGACTCGCTGTCCCACGGACAGCCCCATCGTGCCGTAGCCGAGGACGCTGACGACTCCGGCGAGCTCGTGACCAGGGATCGATGGTGTGCGGTCGCGGCCAAGGAAGTCCGTCCATTTCGAGGGCCACGACAGTTCCCCTGGGGTGAATCCGGACGCATGGACCTCAACAAGCACATCGTTCCCTGCTGCCTCGGGCTTGGGGCGCTCCGCCAGCCTCATTCCGGCCGTCCCCGCGGCCTGATCGGTCACAACAATCGCCTTCATCGGGTACCTCCCGGTCTTCCCGTCGTCGTCCACGCCGCCCACGGCCGGTTGCAAGCTTTCAAAAGGGAACTAAAAGGTCCACAATGTTGGCCACATCTGGACTCTAACAGAGTACTCAACTCTTGGACTGGTCGAGATGGTCCTGTTCGTGCGCGGTTCGTGCTTCGTCTCAGGAGCTGGCCGGCCACGCTGGCCCCTGCAGCCGGGTCTCAGGGGAACCGTGGCGACGACGGATAGTCCTCTCGACCGGCCACCCACGCGGACGACGCCTCGGGCGGTCGGCGGATCGCGGCTACGGATCACCGGTCTTCGCGGCGGCCGGCTGTCAAGGCCCCCTCCCGGCGAGCGGACCACGGGTCACCGGGGCTGGCACGGAACCTTGCGGGGATCCACTCGCAGCGGGTCGGGTGGAGGCTGCGCCACACCCCACCCGTGTCTGTACAGGGTCAGGGCTTGATGGGCACCTTCAAGTTCCAGCGGTCGGCCATGCCCTGGTGGCCGGTCGGCACACCGTCATGGGTGACTACTCCGCTTCGGGCGCTGCCGATAAGTGCGGGTCATCGACCCCCATAGAACGCAAAGCGCGCCGTCCCCTTCCGCCATGGCGCAGACAAAGGGACCACGCAGTCCATGTGGTGGACGCCTGCGAATGTCGCTGTCGCAGGGATCCTCACCGCGTTCACAGGGGCCTGATGCGGGCCGGTGCGGGCCGCCGCCCAGAAGTCACCGTGCGGGGCGCTCTGGCCACATTCGAGCGTTGCGATGTTTCGCATCCAGCGGGAGGCATGGGTGGCCCAGGTGGCAGGCACCTCACACGCATCTGCGAAGGCCGCACCTCATGCGCTCGACGCCCCGGTGGGCAGGGAGCAGTCGACCGATACCCCCAAGTGCGGGTCGGCACCGCTCTCAGACTCTCCCGCAGACCGGGTGATCGCGCGTAGTAATATCGGGCACATGTCCGTAGACGATGCTCCCCGGCAAGAGCGACGCCTGACCTCGCGAGGCGCTGTCACCCGCGACCGCATTGTTCAGGCCGCTGCCGACCTTTTCTATGTGAGGGGCGTCAACGCTGTCTCACTCGACGACGTTCGAGCGTCAAGTGGAACAAGTAAATCCCAGCTTTATCGCCACTTCGCGGACAAGGACCAGCTTGTCCACAGTGTCATCGAGCTGCGGACCGACCAAGTTCTGAACCGTGATCGCCAAATGCTGGAGCGGATGAATTCCATTCGTGCCCTCGAGCGATGGAGCGACAAACTCATCCATCTCAACTCTTTGCAGAACGGTGCTTACGGGTGCGCGCTGGGCTCGCTGGTCAGCGCCCGGGCGGCGCAGGACCCGGCGTCGAGGAGCAAGCTTGCCGAGACGTTCGCCGAGTGGCAGCAGCTGATCTCAGCAGGCCTGAAGCGCATGCAGGAGAACGGCTCGCTGCGTGAAGAGGCAGACCCGGAGCAGCTCGCCACCGCTGTCATGGCTGCCTTGCAGGGTGGCTATTTGCTGGCCCAGACGGCCCAGAACGTTGAACCGATGCGCGTCTCCATGCAGATGGCGCTCAACTACGTGCGCTCCTACGTCGTGGACTGAGCCGGATCCTCGCTCGACGCTTTGACGGCAGGCCGGCAGCCGGCGACCGGCTCGGTCAGCTCGATGAAGGCGAGACCCAGGTGCCCGAATGTATCGTGTCGACCAGGTCGATGTATTCAGGATTCTTGCGGATGAACCTGTCGACGACTGGGCAGTAATTTGAAATGGTGTTTCCGTGGATGCGCAGAAAATCCAAGGTGCTCTTGATGAGGACAGTGGAGAGACCGCGCCCTCGGAATGCTTCGTAGATGACCGTGTGCATCAACACGCGTCGATCCCCAATTGCCCGATAGCCCATGTGGCCGGCCGTCTCGCCGGCTATGGCTATCTCGTAGCGATGCTCCTTTTCGTTGTTGCTCACCACTACAGACGATTCCGCGTCTGAAAACATAATGTCAGGCATATCAGCCCTCCAATCCATCATGAAAGCTCCGTAGCGGGAGAGTCGCCAGGAGTCGATCGACTGCCGCCATGAAGAGGTCGGCCTCCGGCCGGGTCGGCGTGAGGGCCCGCCTGCCCTGGCTCGGGCGCGGCGCGATTCACCCTAGGTGAAGAGGACGAAACAGTCCAGCCTGAGCTCTGGGGTGTTATCCGGTCGGCGCACATCCCTCGTGCCAGGGATGTGTGGCGCACCCCCGGCTCGCACGAAGTGCACCTCACCAGCGGCACTCCGCCCTGATCAGGGCAGGATCCGCCCCTCCGAATCCTGTACGGAGCGGCACGGGACGCCCCGATCCATGGCACTCAGAAGCCGCCCCACGGCGAACCGGCCACCGCGGGTACGCAGACCGCGGAGATGGGCCTGGACCCTGTGACGGAAAAAAGGTTGCGGGCCGCTGTCGATCCGGCCGTGTCCTGTTCGACGTCATGATGTGCGGCGCATCGCCGCACGATGACGCGACAGGACCTGATGAGGAAACACGTGGATCAACTGCTGAGAGTCATGAACTTCAATGTCTCGAGTGACGGAATCGGTGCCGGTGAGCGCCAGAGCCTGGAGAAGCCGTTCGGCTGTGACCATCCCGAGAGGCTGTTCGGCTGGGCCGGCGCCACGGCGAGCTGGCCCATGCGCTCGGATCCCGGAGGCAGCCGGGGCTTGGACGACTACTTCACGCGAGACTTCGCACGCAACATCGGTGCCGAGATCATGGGCCGCAACAAGTTCGGGCCCCAGCGCGGGTCCTGGCACGACCATGAGTGGCGCGGCTGGTGGGGAGAGGAGCCCCCGTTCCGCACGCCGGTGTTCGTCATGACCCACCACAAGCGTCCTTCGTTCACGCTCTCCGACACCACGTTCCACTTCGTCGACGGCGACCCGGCCACGGTCCTCGAACGGGCGCGCGAAGCGGCGCAGGGCAAGGACGTCCGACTCGGCGGTGGGGTCACCACCATCCGGCAGTTCCTTGATGCCGACCTCGTCGACACCATGCATGTGGCGGTCTCGCCGGTGAAGCTCGGGTCCGGACTACGACTGTGGGAGTCCCCCGATGAGCTGCTCGAGCGGTTCCACCTGGAGGTCGTGCCCAGCCCGAGCGGCGTGACGCACCACCTGTTCTGGCGGAGGTGACGCGGGGGCCCACTCGAGTTCGATGCCACTGAGAGGGGCGTCCGCCCCGGCGGATGCCCTTCTCACTGCGGATGCGGGCACGGCACGGTGGTGACCGGCCGTTGGGCTGCGGCCCGCAGGGGAACGGGCGGCTGCTCTACCGCCCGTCCGCGCCCGGGACCATCGCCTTCCGGCACGGGAGGGAGCTCTTCGGCGGCTCGGCGGCGGGTAGCGGGTGCCCCGGAGCATCCAGCCGGAACCGGACTGCCGGGGGACGGCACCGACGGCACAGTCCTCGGCGGACAGCTTGGCGGCAGGGTTGCCGCCGCCCGGATCCCCCCGCGGCACCCCCCCCCGCGGCGCCACGGCTTGGCCGGAGGGGGCGGGGGCGGAGATGGCGGGGTCGCGGAGTGGCGGGGCGGGGCGGATGTCAGTGATCCCGCTGCTGCACCGCGGTGACGGTCACCGCCGCCGCCCCCAGCGCCCAGGCGGCGTAGACGAGCCAGGCGCCGGTGAACGTCCACGGGTACGGGATCTGCGGTGTGAACGGGATCTCCATCAGGCGGTTCCATGCGCTCATCGGCAGGATGTGGGCGATGACAGCTGACCAGTGGTGGTCATTGCTGAAGAAGAACGGGAGCAGCAGCACAACGGCGACGCCTGCGACGATCGAGGTGCCGGCGTGCCGCAGCAGGGCGCCGATGCCCATGCCGACGAGGGCGCAGACCGGAGCCAGCAGGGCCGAGGCGATCACGGCGCGCAGCGCGTTGGGGTGGCTGAGCGGGACGCCGACGTCCCGCAGGTCCAGGATCGCCTGGGTCGCGAAGAAGGAGACGAACGCGACCACGGCGCCGAACACCGTCATGACCCCCGTCATGACCGCCGCCTTTGCCGCCATCACCGACCGCCGCGCCGGCACGGCGGTGAACGTGGTACGGATCTGGCCCGTGCTGTACTCGCCGGTGATCGCGACGATGCCGATGGCGACGGTCGCGAGGGCGAGGACATTGCCTGCGTTGGCGGTGAAGGCGACCTGCACCGGCAGCCCGTCACGGACGTATTCGCGCGCGCTCCCGGCGTTGCGTTCGGTCCAGTAGTGGTAGATGTCGTACGCCTGGCCCACGTTGAAACCGATCACCGCCAACGCCGTCACCAGGTACACCCAGGGCGTTGAACGCAACGACCACATCTTCAGCCACTCGGCGGCCAACAGATCACGGAAGCGCACAGCGGTCATCGGGCGTCTCCCATGGCGTACTCCACGCTGCCGGCAGTGAGTTCCATGAAGGCTTCCTCCAAAGAAGGGGTATGGGTGGCCAGTTCGTGGAGCCGTACCTGGTGGTCAAAGGCCAGCTCGCCGATCCGGGGCGCGGGCAGGCCGGTGACGGTGAGCAGCTCGCCGTCGGCGCGCACGGTCGCGCCCTCGGCCGCCAGCAGCGGCGTCAGCGCGGCCGCATCTGGGGTGCGCACGGTGACGGCGGCGCCAGTGGCGCGGGCCGCGAAGTCCGCCAGGCTCTCGGCGGCGATCAGCGCGCCGCGGCCGATGACGACGAGGTCGTCGGCGGTGTGCTCCATTTCGGACATCAGGTGGCTGGAGACGAAGACCGTGCGGCCCTCGGCGGCGAGCCGCCGGAACAGCCCGCGCACCCATTTGACCCCCTCCGGATCGAGACCGTTGAGCGGCTCGTCGAAGAGCAGCACCGGCGGGTCGCCGAGCAGCGCGGTGGCGATGCCGAGGCGCTGCTTCATGCCGAGCGAGTAGCCGCCGATGCGGCGCTTCGCGGCGTCGGCGAGGCCGACCTCGGCCAGGACCTGCTCGACCCGGCGGTACGGGATGCGGTTGCTGCGCGCCAGGGCGTTCAGGTGGGCCCGGCCGGTACGGCCGCCGTGCACCTCGTTCGCGTCCAGGAGGGCACCGACGTGCCGCAGGCCGCGCGGCCGGTCGCGGAAGCGGACGCCGTCGACGGTGACGGTGCCGGAGGTCGGCTCGTGCAGGCCGAGGACGAGACGCAGGGTGGTGGACTTGCCGGCGCCGTTCGGGCCGAGGAAGCCGGTGACCCGGCCGGGGCGGACGGTGAAGGACAGCGCGTCGACGGCGGTGGTCGCGGCGGCGGCGCGGCCGTATCTTTTGGTGAGTTCGCGTGCTTCGATCATGGCGTCAACGGTGGCGGCGCGGATCGGACGGCGGCATCGCCCGGGCGCTGACAATCGCCGCGACGCATGTCATCCGTGGTTGTACATCCGCAGGCCGATGACCGGGAGTGCCGCCGTACTTATGATCGCGCCATGCCAGTGCACCCGGAACGGATCCCGCTGTTCAAGCATCTGTCGCCCGGCCAGTGGACGGCGCTCGCCTGGTGTGTGGGCCTTGCGTTCACCTTCCTGTTCCGGCTGCGGCTGCCGGGCGAGGAGGTGGCAGCCGACTTCACCGCGGTCCAGTTCTACCGGTGGGACGGCCTGGGCATGTTGGCTGCCGCCACCGTCCTGGCGCTGGTCGGCAGCGTACGGCTGCGCCGCCGGCCGCTCGCCGCGCTCACCTTGATGCTGCTCGGCGCGGCGATCGCGCCCGTGCCGCTGGCGGTGGGCGAGATCCCGCTGTTGCAGTTCTTCGCGGTCGACGTCGCCGTGTACTGCATCGCCGCCGGGCGTCCGCGCCGGACCGGGATCACCGCGGCCGCCATGGCGATCGGCACGCTGGCCGCATACCTCGGCGTGCGACTGCTGGCCGGCTGGAACGTCGGCCTGTCGACCGAGCTCAGCGTCGCCCTCAGCACCGTCGTCGCCTGGTCGATCGGCGACTCCGCCCGCCAGGCCCGGCTGCACACCGAGCAGGCCAGGGCCCAGGCCGCCACCCAGGCCGTGACCGACGAGCGGCTGCGCATCGCGCGCGAACTGCACGACGTCGTCGCGCACACCATGGGCATCGTGGCGCTGCAGGCAGGCGCCGCGCGCCGGGTCATCACCACCCAGCCGGACCGGGCCCGTGAAGCGCTCGGCGAGGTGGAGAACGCCAGCCGGGAGACCCTGTCCGGGCTGCGCCGGATGCTGGGCGCGCTCCGCGAGGCGGATCCGGGCGCGCCGCTGCACGACGTCCCGGGCCTGGCCGACCTCGACCGGCTCGCCGCCGCCACCACGGCCGCAGGCGTACGGGTCGTGGTCGAGTGGAGGGGAGAGCGGCGGCCGCTGCCACCGGACATCGACCTGTCCGCCTACCGCATCGTCCAGGAGTCGGTCACCAACGTGGTCCGGCACTCCGGCTCCCGTTCCTGCGCGGTCCGCGTCGACTTCCGGGACGCGGAGCTGGCCCTGGAGATCACCGACGCCGGCCGCGGCGCAGGCACACGCACCGGTGCCGGCTTCGGCCTCGCCGGGATGCGCGAGCGGGTCGCCCTGTTGCGCGGGGAGTTCGCCGCGGGGCCGCGCCCCGGGGGCGGCTTCCGGGTGGCGGCCCGGCTGCCCCTGCTGCGGCCGGCGCTCACCGACAAGACCGCGGTGGCGGTGCCGTGACCGTCCGCGTCGTCCTCGCCGACGACCAGCCGCTGATCCGCACCGCCCTGCAGATGGTCATCACCGACGCACCGGACCTGGAGGTGGTCGGCGAGGCGGGCGACGGTGTCGAAGCCCTCGCGCTCACCGAGGCGTTGACCCCCGACGTCGTCGTCATGGACATCCGCATGCCCGGTACCGACGGGATCGAGGCCACCCGGCGGATCACGGCGGGCCCGAGCGGCGCCCGCGTCCTGATGCTGACCACCTTCGACGACGACGAATGCGTCTACGGCGCCCTGCGCGCCGGCGCCTCCGGCTTCCTGGTCAAGGACATGGCCCTGGAGGACATCCTCGCCGCCGTCCGGGTCGTCGCGGCCGGCGACGCGCTCATCGCTCCCGGCGTCACCCGCCGCCTCATCGCGGACTTCGCAGCCCGCCCGTCCGTCCGCCCCGAGCCGCGGCCCCTCGAAGGCATCACCCAACGCGAGCGTGAGGTCCTCACCCTCATCGGGAGCGGCCTGACCAACGCCGAGATCGCCGAACGACTGTGCATCAGCGGCGCCACCGCCAAGACGTACGTCACCCGCCTGCTGGCCAAGCTCGGCGCCCGCGACCGGGTGCAGCTCGTCATTCTCGCCTACGAGGTCGGGCTGGTGACCGTCGAGCGCCAGTAGCGAGCTCGATCCCACCCCGATCCGCGGCGGGCACATCGTCGTTCAGGTCGAGCGCTACCGGAACACGGTGCCGCCGACCGCCGTGCGTGATCTGTGCGGCACCGTGCAGGACGCCGGCGCTGACAAAGGCGTGCTCGCCACCACCCCCGGTTCGGCCCCGGGGCGCACTCGTTGGCCAATGGAGAACCACTGTCGTGGTCGACGCCTCGGCCGGCACCTCGGACGGCACCGTGCGGCTCCGCTTCCAGGACACCGGCACCGACTACGCCCCCCTCGATCGCCGACGTGTGGGTGATATCCGGCGGCAAGGGCAGGGTCACCGGGCACGCCAGCGCCCAGGGCACCTCAGCCCGGAGGAACGGCAGCAGATCGACGACCTCGCCGACAGGCTCCCGACCGCGCCCGTGGGCACAGGCTTCCAGGTTGTGTCCGCCCACATCGACCAGCCCGTGAACGGGACTGGGATCCCATCGGGCGAGTCGTAGACGTGAAGCGGCCCCGCCACACAGGGAATGCGGCGGGACCGTGATCATGATACGGGAAAGCGCCGGCACGAGGCGTAGCCTGACAGCGTGAGCGACCAGCAGCGTGACGCGCGTGAATGCCCGACGTGGGTGTCCGGGCAGCGGCCGCGCACCCACGGCTGGGCACCCGCCGACCGGCCCCGCATGCAGATCCACGTCGAGGGCGCGTGGCGGTGGGCCACCGTGAGGCAACGTCAAGACTGGCCCGACGGGCGCGTGGCGTACCAGGTCGACATCCTGCTCCCCGACCCCGAGTTCGGCCGAGACGCGCATTACATCCGCAGCTACTGGTGGGATCCCGAGACGGTGCGGCCATCACGGCACCCCGCCATCGGCTGGCAGTTACGGCACACGCCCGGCACCGGCGGCGCCATCCTCCACCGCGACGACTGCCCAGATGCAGGCGGCGGGAAGCTCGACCGGGCCGCGGCGTTCAGCGTGCTTCAGGAGCGCAACATCAGCGGCTGCCGGAAGTGCCGACCGGAGGCGGACCTGACCTGACGATGGGCGTGGACAGCCGTCGGGACTTTCATCGAAGCCGCCGAAATGGGCCGGGATGTCGGCGTCCGCATCGGCCGGGGCATGAGCAAGGCATGGGGCATGCTCGGTGCCGCCGTCCTCGCATATCGAGCGGGACGCCGGCAGGTCGCCGATCAAGGGCTGGTCGAGCATCGCCACTGGCAGCGGCAGAATCAGCTCACCGCCTATCGACGCCTCCTGCCCCTTGCTGAAGCCTTCACGGCAGCCATGGACACCTGGCGTATACCGTCGACTCCCGCGTCCGCGGACCTTGTTCAGGCGCTCGAAGCCGTAGTCGCCGCTGAAGCAGGCGTCCGGCATGTCGGACCCAACACCATGCACGGCCCCGGGGTTCCGCGAAAGGAGCAAGAGGAGCCGCCGAGGCGGACCAGGCGGAACGCCAAGAGCGTCGCTGCGTGCGCGCCACATGGCGAGCCTGAAAGCAGCCGGGCTGGGCCGCTCCCGCGGTGGGCTGACCGGGAAGGGTTCATCTGGCTGCGGACCGGCGTTGCCGGCCCCGCTGACCTTCGTCCTCACGCCCGGGCCGGCGGCCGCCAGTCCGCGGTTTGGGATCGGCACCACCGCTGGCTGCGCTCGGCGCTTCGTGGCGGGGGAGCGGGCGGCCGCGACCCGCGCGGGGGAGGGCCGGTCGCGTGACGTCCGCGCGGTGTGTTGTGATCGCGGCTCAGTCCGGCGCCCGGGTCTGGTCGGGTCCGGGCCGTCGGGCGCTGGGCGCCGGAAAAATATCTGGTTGCGTGGTGGAGAGGGCTCGCTAGGATCGTGCCTGATCCTGAAGTGCCGGGCGTGAACGACAGCCCGGCCGTAGCGAGAGAGGAGGTGCGTCTTCGTGGACGCCGCCCTGACGCGGCGCGCTCACACGTGCGCGCCGGACGCCTTTTCTCGTTACCTTCCCACCGGCTGACGACGCGCGTTCGCCGACGCACCTTCCGGTGGGACCTTTCACAGGAGATCACCACAGTGCGCGAGCGCTTTGCCGATGGCGAGTCATTCGCCCGTATCCGCCCCAAGGGAAACAACCGACGCAACCGCCGCGTCGATGACGAGGCGTTCGAGGACGCCTTCCCCGAGTACGCGGCCCGCCGGCCCCTTGCGGCCGCCGATACCCACGGCACCCGGACCGAGGACGGCGATGACACCGACAGGGACGGCCGCACCACGTCCGGCCACGCACCCGACGGACCTCCCCAGGGCGACCGCTGGTCGACCTGGGACCGGTCCACCCCGACCGAGAAGGGGCCGCAGCCGCGACCCGCATGGGTGGTGACGGACCTGGCAGCCGTCGACACCGAGCTCGGCATCGTCAAAACGGGCAAGGAGGCCGACGTCTTCCTCGTCGAACGGGCCGTGCCCGGAACCGACCGCCGCACCCTGATGGCCGCCAAACGCTACCGCGACGGGCAACACCGCATGTTCCACCGCGACTCCGGATACCTGGAAGGACGTGCCCACAAGGAGTCCCGGGTCAGCCGGGCCATGGCCAAGCGCACGGCCTTCGGCAAGGAGGCCATCGCCGGCCAGTGGGCCGGCGCCGAGTTCGCGGCGCTGTCCCGGCTGTGGTCGGCGGGGGTGGCCGTGCCCTACCCCGTGCAGATCCTCGGGACCGAGATCCTGATGGAGTTCATCGGCGACCGGTCGGGGACGGCCGCGCCGCGCCTGGCCCAGCTCCGTTCGCAGGAAGCCGATCTGGACGACCTGTGGGAGCAGCTCGGCCGCAGCCTGTCGCTGCTCGCGCGTGACGGCTACGCGCACGGCGACCTGTCCGCCTACAACATCCTTGTCCACCAGGGCCGTCTGGTCGTCATCGACGTGCCCCAGATCGTGGATGTCATCGCCAACCCGAGGGGCCGCTCTTTCCTGGAGCGCGATGTCCGCAACGTCGGTGCCTGGTTCGTCTCCCGGGGCCTGCCGGAGCGACGCGTCGACGAACTGGCACAGGCGTTGGCCTTCGACGCGCGGCTCGGCTGAACGCCCTCAGCCCGCCGAGACGCGCCCGCCCGCCGTGGACGCCTGTGCGGGATCCCGGGCCCGGGAATGTGTCCCGGGCCCGGGCCTGAGTGGGCGTACCTTCTTTCCCCAGGCGCTCATGGGGGGAGACGCCTCGGTTGGGGTCAGGGTCAGTCCCACCAGAGCACGATGAGCAGATGGCGCTTCGCTGCGTCGAGGTAGAAGTCCCGCAGTGCGTTGAAGTGCTCCAGTAGGTACTCGCGCGGGCCGCCGATGATGTGGTCGGCCCCGTGGCCGATCAGGTATCCGGCTTCGCGCTCGTCGGTGGGCAAGGCGGCCTGGAGAGCGTGAATGTCGATCTGCTCGAGCAGCTCGGAGACACGCGCCACTTGAGCGCTGGTCAGAGCCGTAGGGACCGGTCCGAACGGGCCGATGGCGTGCGGGTGCGTATTGAGGAAGCCCAGGTCGAGAGAGGTATCGCCGTCGGTGGCCTGGCGGAGGGCGTCGAGGCGAGCCTCATCGAGCCCGGACAGCTCGCCCAGGCGTACGAGCAAGGCCGGGGCCCAGTCCAGGTCCAGCACATCCGGTGTCGGCGGATCCCAGCGAGGATCACCGTCCGGTGACGCGCTGGCTGACTGGCGGCAGGCGGCGAGGTACACCGCCGGAATGCGGGCGAGCTGCTGGGTGACGGCCATGATGGCAGTATCTCGGCGATGTCCATCGGATTCTCTCGCGCTTGCGTGGGGCCGATCGTGACCGGAGGGACCATCCACGGTCACCGCCCCATGGGGAGCCGTGACCGCCAAGGTGGGGAATCACTTCGTTCTGGCCGCGATTCCGTGAAGGATCCTGGAGTCACTCGGCCAGGCGCAGCCCGTCCTGAGCCGCCTGGTTGGATGAACGCATGACGGATTGGTCGACACTCATCGACGCGTGCGGTTCAGCAGGGCACGTGCCTGCTCTCTTGGACCGGTTCGAGGCCGATCCCAGCGGTGTGTGGTCCGAGTTGATGGACCACTTGTGTCCGCAGCTGGACACAGCGTTCACCGCCAGCTTCGCGGCACTTCCGCGCTTGGCCGAGATCGCGACGGCGGCCGGTCCGGAGACTCTGGACGGGGTGCTGTCGGCGGCGGGGGCCATCGCTTCCTGTTCGCCCGGGTTGTCCGAGCCCGACAGCCCTCTGACGGTCTTCTCGGCGCCGATTGGGGTTCTGCATGCCCTCACCAACAGACGCCTGAGCCAGACGGCCGAGGCCGAGGAGTACGTGAACCTGCTGCAGGCCCTGCTCTCCTTCGAGGGCGTCGAGATCTGGGACCGCTCTTTGGACGGCCTGCAGTCTGGGGAGTATGAGGTCGATTGCCCGTATTGCGGCGTCAACGTATTCGTCGCCATCGGACAGGGCGACTACTTCTGCTGCACCGACAACTACGCGCTGCAAGAAGTGCAGAAGTCACCCCTCCAGCCGGCGCGAAGGCAGCAGCTGGAAGGGCTGCCGCGGAGGTTGTTCACGCGGGCCTTGGCGGATGGTCAGGAGGGCTTGGCTCATGGCGTCCGCTACCTGTTCGGACGGGCCGCCTGCCCGGACTGCAGGACCGACTTCTCGGTGGCCGAGCGGGTGCTGGCCGGATGGATTCGCTGACCGGCCCAGGGCTGTGCGAGGGCGAGGATTCCGGGTCCGTAGCAGACGGAAGCCGGCGCGGCCGTACATGCCTCCCTTGATCCTTCTTACGCGATTGGCATGGCCTGAGACCTTGCCGGAGCTCCCTTCGTGGGTGAGGCCGGCGGTGACAGCGTCAAAGTCCCGGCGGAGGAACGCGGCGAACTTGGCGACCGGGAGAACGTCGGACTGCTCGGCCTGGCGGACATTGGACTTGACCTGCAACGACATGAGATGCCTCTCGCCCCATTGCAGCTCCAGCCCAAAGCCTCTCCACGTCGGCCGCGCGCATCGCGGCGGCTCGGAGTTGTGCAAGTGGGCGGCTGTTAGGGCCAGTTCGCCTACAGGTGTGGGCCTACCGGCCGCCTGTCGGCCTGATCACGGCCTGAACAGGCCGAGCCCCAGACAGAGCACGGCACTGGCAGTAATCGGATCAGCAACGAGTGACCAGGTGAAGCGCCGCTGGAGACCCGTGAAGCTCTGTTCCGGTCGAACCCTTGATGCAGTGTGTAGGTGTGCCCGCATGGCATCGGCGCAGACGTCAGAGAAGTCGTAGAGCACGTCCCATAGGGACTTGTCGAACCAGAAGAAGTCGACCTTCTCGCCGGAGCGGGTTTCCAGGACGAGATCGCCGCGCCAGGTTTGACGGTGCAGACCCTTAACATCCGCGCAGAACACCACTACATGGCGCCAAACGCCATGGCGCGTGATCTCACCCGGCCGAAGCACCACCCTGATCAACGAGCAACGCCACACGAACGAGGCGCAAGCCAGGAGGAGCGCGCCCACGAAAAAGCGGTCCGATTCCCCGCCGGCGGGCGGATCCATGACCGAGGCCAGGGCTGCTCCAGCGGCAACACAGGACAACCCCCTGAGCAGTCCAACGCGTAGCCATCGAGCCAGTTTGAGCTCTCCGCGCCGGTTCGGCCGGTAACTCCGTATCCGCTGCACGACAGGAGTACCGGGCCCGTACCAGTCACCCAATCCCGACTGCCACAACCCCGTAGCCATACTCGTGACACTACCGCCAACAGAAGCGGCGACTGAAGAGGTGATCACGGACCCTGGCGCAGTGCACCGCGAGTCTTCGGCAGCCCAGTGACGGCGCCCAGGATGGTGCTGTTCAACGAGGTGAAGTTTGGTCAGGATTGGATCTTCCGCCTCGACCGTCCTCTGTTCCTCATGCTGGGGGATCGGGTCTCGACGGATGGGGGTCGTCTTCTCGTGCAGCGAGCCGATGGCCGGGAGGACTACCCGGCTGCTGACCTCGCTCCATGGTGCTGGCGCTTGCGACTCGTCTGACGGTCGTGCCCGCTGCGTGCCCGATCGGGCGGATAGCAGGGGTCTGTGGCTTCGCTGTGTGGTGGCCGGTGGCCGGTGGCCGGAGGCCGGTAGCGGCGGGGCCCGGGGGCGCGGCTGTGTGCTCGCCGGGGTGGTGTGTCAGAGCATGGCGAGCCGGTCGACCAGGAGGTCCACTCTGCGCTGGGTGTCTTCTGGTGGCAGTCGTCCGGCTCGGGTGAGGGTGGCCAGTCCGTGCAGGGCGGCCCAGAACACTTCGGTGAACAGTTCCGGGTGGACGCCGGCGCCGGCGACGGCGCTGAGGGTTTCCAGGAGGGCGGCGAAGGCGTCCTTGAGCGGCTCCGGGGTGTCCTCGTTGGCGAAGGTCAGGCCGCCGTCGAGGTGGAACATGGCGTCGTAGACCGCAGGGTTGTGTTCTGCGTAGTCGAGGTAGGCGCGGGCGAGGGCGGTGACCTGGGCGGTCGGGCCGTCCGCGCCGGTGGCCGCGGCTCGCAGCGCCGCGGCCACCTCGGCGGCACCCTCCAAGGCGACGGCGCCGATGATCTCGCGCTTGCCGCGGAAGTGGCTGTAGAGGACGGGCTGGCTGTATTCGATGCGCTCGGCGAGCCGGCGGGTGGTGACCGCGTCCCAGCCCTGCTGCTCGGCGAGTTCGCGGGCCGTCGCCACGATGAGGCGCTCGCGGACCGCCCGTTCGCGCTGCTTGCGTTCCTGTACCGACATGATTCGATCCTAGCATTGCTAGACAATCAAGCGGTGGCAGGTCTAGCGTTGACCCTACAGCTAGCAACACTAGATTCCGGGAGGGGTAGTCGTGCTCAACGCACTCGAGGTCTTCACCACCGTGGCGGTCGGCCTGATGGTCGGTGTGGAGTTCGCCGTCGCCTTCGTCCTCAACCCGATCTTGGGCGCCCTGCCCGAGGACAGCGGCCAACTCGGCCGCGCTCACGGGGGCCGGATGCTCGGCGCCGTGATGCCGGTCTGGTACATCGGCTCGCTTGTTCTCGTCGCTGTCTGGGCCATCGCCGGATGGCACCACGACGGCGCCGGCCTCGTCGTCACCGCCGGCGCGCTGCTGATCCTCAGCGTGATCATGTCGATCCTGCTGCTCGTCCCGATCAACAACCGGGGCAAGACGTGGACGCCCGAGAACCGGCCCGCCGACTGGAAGGAGCAGATGAACCGCTGGGACCGCTACCACTACGTCCGCGTCGCCGTCATCATCGCCGCCTTCGCCCTGCTGGTCGCCGCCCTCGCCTGAGCCCGCGGGCCGGCACCGCGCCGGCGGCGCACAACCCGCGTTGGCCGGGCGGCTGCGGGCCCCGGGATGTGTGAGCGCCGGGCTGATGCGGCACAAAGCCGCCCGGATTTTGGGGGCCGGAAGGGGTCACGCATCCCCCTCGGTCCGCAACGCCGTCAGCAGCATCCGGTGGACCAGGCCGGTCGTCGATGGGAAGCCCTGTGTCTGCTGGGAAGCGCGGAGGGCAGGGATCGGCCACCGGGTGCGGCGAACCTGCACCGCAACTGCCGTGGGCTGTGTGGCTACGCGGCCTGGATACGCGCGACGGGAGTGGACGGAAGATGCCCCGGCCGCTCCCGCACGGCGGGAGCGGCCGGGCCGGCCGGCCGCCGCAGCAGTTGCGCCGGGAAGGGGTCCGGGGCCACGCCCCCGCAATGGCTTTCCTTGTCCGGGCCGGTGATCGAGCCGCCGCCCACGCGTGGCCCGATAGCCGGCGCGCCGCGGGCCGGGCGCACGGTCTTCTACGGGCACGCCGATGCACAGCCCGCAGCGCCGCTGTCTGCCTCGACCAGCCCGGAGTGTCCTGCCCAGCCGCAGGAAACGGTGACAGGGGCGGTCAGCCGGGCGGCAGGGTGACAAGTGGTGTGGGCGGTGCCGGTGGTTGACGACACCGGCTTCGTCAAGAAGGGACCACCTCCGCGGGTGTGCGGCGCCAGTACTCCGGCTTGCCGGTACGCCATCGGGCCGTCGGCCGAACGGGTATGTCGTCGTGGCCGTGTCGCCCTTGGCGCACGAAGCGGCAGGCCCGCCGAGGTGAATCGGATGACGGGTGGGATCGGTTGCCGCACCGGGGCGCGCGATCGACAGTGGCGAAAGGCAATCTCCTGCCGAAGATCCCTCTTCCCTCCTGGGGGTAGATCGTGGCTTTCTCGCAGTCGGTCTCTGTCGGTCGCCCGGGCGCGGGTGAGAGCCGATGTCGTGCCAGTTCGGCGGATGGCCGCATACGCGCGCTGACCGTTGCGGCCGGCGTGTTCTGTGCCGCCGGTATCGCCCCGGCGGTGCTGCCTGGGACTGCCCACGCCCAGGGCACCTGTACCACCGCGGGCACCACGAGCACCTGCACGTTCGCCTTCACCGGTGCCGAACAGACATTCACCGTCCCCTATGGTGCTGCTCAGATCGAGGTCTCGGCGATCGGCGGTCACGGCGGGACGGAGGGATTCCATTCCACGCCCGGGGGCCGGGGCGCTCAGGTTTCGGGCACGCTCACCGGGTTGGCCGCAGGACAGACCCTCTACGTCGAAGTCGGCGGCGCGGCCTTCAACGACGGATCCTGCCTCCCGGCATCGCAGTGTGTGGGTGGGTTCAACGGCGGCGGCTCGAGCATTTTCGGCGGCGGCGGAGGCGGGGCCTCCGACGTCCGCACCCAGCCGCTGACCATCCCGCTCACCACTGCCGACTCGCGCCTGATCGTGGCCGCGGGCGGCGGCGGAGCCGGTGAGGTCTTCGCCCCGCAGTGCGTCCCGGGAAGCGCGGGTGGGGACGCCGGCCAGTCGGGTGCGGACGGGGCCTGCACCGGGGGCACCGGCGGTGGCGCGGGCACAGCCACCCAAGGCGGTGCCGGCGGCGCCCCCCTTGGCGGACCCGGTGCGCTCGGCACCGGCGGAGACGGCGCGAACGGGGAAGGCGGTGCCGGCGGTGGAGGCTACTACGGCGGTGGTGGCGGGGGGCGACTCAACTTTGGCGGCAACCCGCTCGGAAACGCGGGTGGCGGGGGCGGTGGGTCGTCCCTCGTACCCGCCGGCGGCACCGGCCCCACCGTGACCGACGCCGACGCGGGCATCACCATCAGCTACACCACCGCGCCTGCCACCTGTGCCAACGCCACACCCACGATCGTCGGAACGAATGGTCCCAATGTGCTGATCGGCACCCCCGGGAACGACGTGATCTTCGGCTTGGGCGGCAGTGACGTGATCGACGGCCGCGGCGGGAACGACCTGCTGTGCGGAGGTACCGGATACGACCGCATCACCGGCGGCGCGGGGGCCGACCGCCTCGAAGGCGGGGACGACGCCGACGTGCTGACCGGAGGCGAGGGCAACGACACGCTCTTCGGCGACAACGGTCCCGACGTCCTCGACGGCGGCCCGGGCACCAACACCAACAACGGCGGAGCCGGCCTGAACGTCTGCAGCCGTCCCCGCACCGGACCCGGCTGCACCGTCTGACGCGGAACGACCTCCCACGCGACAGCGGACGAAGAAGGAGCAAGCGTCCCCGCGCCATCGGGCGCGGGGGCCTGTTCGCCCACCGCAGCAGGCCGGACCTCCCGGTGGGCGCCGCCCCTCGTCCACGCGGTCACGCCGTTTTCCGGTCCCTGCTACCGCCTACCCTCCGGCCGGGAGGATGCCGTCACAGCCTCGCGAGGCGCCACCGGTGACGCAGCCGCCCCCGACAGCGATCGCAGGTGACAGTACATGGTCCCCATCCCGGGACGTCACGCCGTCCCCCGGCCGGCCAGAGCGCCAACGCCCGTCCTCTGCCGTTTCCTTGTGGGCTATCCGCCACCGCAAGGCCGCCGGCAGGCCGTCCCCGTGCGTCGGCTGGGCCGGTGTCGGTGCCGGATGTCGTGCGGATCCACTGGGCGCGCCTTCAAGGACTCGACCTTGAGCGGTCAGCTCATCCCCGCTGCGTCCAGCAGGGCCGTGGCGGTGGCCGTGGCCAGTCCGTGCAGGCTCTGGGCTTGGGCCATGGCGCGGGCGCTGGATCCGTCGAAGATGACGGTGAGCTGGGTGGCGAGTAGATCGGGGTCGTGCGCGCCGCCGCGACGGGCCTGTTCGCGGAAGAAGTCGGTGAGGGCGTCCTTGTAGCGTCGGGCGATCACGCTGGCGGGGTGTTCCGGGTTCTTGAGCTCGAAGGCGGTCGCCAGGAACGGGCAGCCGAGGTAGTCCGGTGACGCGGACATCGACTCGAGGTGCTCGAAGACACGCATGATGTGCTCGCGCGGTGGCAGGTCGGCCGCAGGGGCGGGCAGCAGCTGGCCGAGGTAGCGCGAACCGGCGCGGTCCAGGCTTGCCGCCAGGACCTCGTCCTTGCTGGTGAAGAGCTGGTACATCGACCGCTTGGAGACTCCAGCCGTCCGGCAGAGGGCCTCGATGCCGACGTTGACGCCTTCCCGGTAGAAGAGGGCGGCCGCGGCATCGAGGAGCCGCTCGTGAGTCGGAGCCGCCGCCGTGGTGTGTGCGGTCGGGGCAGGTGCGCTGGACGTCATAGAGGTCAGCCTACGCCTCGTGTTGCCCGGATGAAACCGATCGGTTTACAGTGCAGGAAACCGATCGGTTTCCTGCCGTCGGTCCTCACGCTGGGAGCAGATTCATGACCGCAATCGCAGGTTCCACCGTTCTCGTCACCGGAGGCAGCCGGGGCATCGGCAGGGCCCTGGTCGAGTCCCTGTACGCCCGGGGCGCCAAGAAGGTCTACGCCACCGCCCGCGACCCCCGCACCGTCACCCACACCGGTGCCGTCGCGCTGCCCCTGGAGGTCACCGATCCCGCCTCGGTGGCCGCCGTCGCGGAGCAGGCACAGGACGTCACCATCGTGATCAACAACGCCGGTGTGGCGGTAGCGGCATCGTTCCTGACCTCCCCGGTGGACGACGTCCGCCGCGATTTCGAGACCAACTTCTACGGCCCCCTGCAGATGGCCCGGGCCTTCGCCCCGATCATCGAGGCCAACGGCGGCGGCCACCTGCTCAACGTGCACTCCGTCCTGTCCTGGGTCGCGCTCTCCGGTTCCTACAGCGCGTCCAAGGCCGCGCTGTGGTCGCAGACCAATTCCCTGCGTCTGGAGTTGAAGCCGCGCGGTATCGAGGTCACCGGGCTGCATGTCGGCTACGTGGACACCGACATGGCGGCTCACGTCGACGCGCCGAAGACGTCGCCGAGCAGCGTCGCGGAGCAGGCGCTGGACGGGATCGAAACCGACGCCTACGAGGTGCTCGCCGATGAGCTCTCCCGCCAGGTCAAGGCGGGCCTGGCAGCCGACCTCGCCGGTCTGTACCCGCAATTGGCCGGCTGACGGAAGTGCCCCCGCCACGACATCCGTGGGCACGATCAATCTCAGTCGACTGCCTCGCGGACTGTCCCGCGTTGATCCTCGGCGCTGTCCGCCCGTCATGCCCGTCCCTCCGTGGCGGTCAGTCCCTGATTCCTGGACGACTCATCAACAAGAGGTAATGCCATGTCTGTCAACAGTGCGCTCGCGTACGAGGTCTTCATCGCGGACCCGATCCGGCTGAGCGTGCCTGAGCTCGTTCCCAACGGCGACCGGCGCATGTTCTCGCCCCTGTCCACCACGCTGATCTACGGCGAGCGCGACGCCGTGCTCGTCGACCCGCCCATGACGACCACTCAGGCCGAGGCCGTCGGCGAGCGGATCGAGGCCGGCGGCAAGAACCTGACCCATATTTTCGCCACGCACGGACACGGCGACCACTGGTTCACCGCCGGTGTCCTGGCCGAGCGATTCGGCGCCCAGGTCATTGCGACAGCCGGCACGATCCAGCAGATGCACCACAACGTGTCGATCCGTGCGGCCTTCTGGGACGCGTTCCTCCCCGGCCAGATCCCGGATGCTCCGGTCACGGCTGTCACGGTGCCCGACAACCGGTTCACGCTCGAAGGCCATGACCTGGTGATCGTCGAAGCCGGCCACAGCGACACCGACGACACCAGCGTCCTGCATGTCCCCGACCTCGAGCTCGTGGTCGCGGGTGATGTGATCTACAACGGCGTGCACCAGTTCCTGGTCGAAGCCGGACACGGTGGCCTGGAGGCGTGGCGCGCAGCCATCGGAATCGTCGAAGACCTCAAGCCCCGCTGGATCGTCGCCGGACACAAGAACAAGGAGCTCGATGACGATGCCATCCGCGCCGTCAGTGAGACCCGGCAGTATCTCGACACCGTCGACGAGCTGCTCCTCCAGCACGACAGCGCTCTCGGCTTCTTCAACGCCATGTTGGAGCGGTTCCCCAAGCGTCTGAATCCGGGAGCTCTGTGGGGCGGAGCCGTCGCACTCTACTCATGACCTCCGGCTGTGACCGCGCACAGCGGCCGCTGCGGTCATCGACCGTCGACCCACCGCCCGTGTGGAGGATCCCGCCGCACCTGTGAGGTGTTCGACGACAGCGTCCTGCCACCGCGCCTGCGCTACGCCCAATGCACCGAGGAGGAAGGTCGTGGCCTTTTCATGATTGCCCGACTCGCCCGCCGATGGGGCACCCGCCCGGTCTCACGCGGTGTTGGATCAGGCGGAGGCCGATCGGGCCGTCGCTGTGGCGAACGGCGTTGGTGCCCGTCACCCACCTCCTGCGAGAGATCCGAGAACTGGGCTGCACCGGCAGCGCCAACCTGCTGGTCCGCTACCTCAACCAGGACCGCGCCGTAGGCGACCGCCCTGTCACCACCTCGCGCCACGCCAGCCGCCTCCTGCTCACCGCCCCCGCGAACTGGCGCTCGAAGGAAACGACCCTCCTGGACGACTACGGGCCAGAGCCGTTGCCTGGACAGGAACGCCGGAAGCGCTGCGCTGATCACCTCGGAGGCAGGAAAATCGGCTCGGGTGTCCCGGTCAGCCGATGGGTCTGCGATGCCGGTG
>NZ_JBEZXR010000014.1:0-17017 GCF_040638135.1 Streptomyces sp. NPDC026673
GGCGCATCTTCCGTCACGCCCGCTGCGGCCCCAACCGCCTGTCGTCAGCGGCAAGAGCCGTACTCACCCTGGAAAGGCAACGCTGAAAAGGCTCAATGATCGGTGACGTCGCGCCGAGAGCCGAGTAGCGTACGCGCAATGCGGATCCTGCATCTCTCCGACACCCATCTCGATCGCTTCGGCGCGCCTCGGGCGGGTGGTGTCAACGCGAGGGAGTCCTTGCGCGGTCTGCTCAACGACCTGGAGTCCGTCCCGGACATCGACGTGATCGTCATCAGCGGTGACATCGCCGACGACGGGTCGCCGGACGCCTACATCTCCGTGCGCGACATCGTCCGGGACTTCGCCCTGCGCCGGGGGGCCTCGGTGTTCTACAGCACCGGCGACCACGACGAGCGCCGCGCCTTCGCGCGGACGCTGGGCAGCGGGCACCTCCGCCCGGACGGCCGCAACCAGGCCCGGGCCGTGTTCACCTCGCCCGCCGGGGAGCGGGCGGCCATGAGCCTGGTCGACGGCTACCGCTTCATCACCCTCGACTCGCTCGTGCCGGGCATGGGGTACGGCCTGGTCGGCGAGGCCCAGCTCACGTGGCTGCGCGGCGTCCTGGCCACGCCGACCCCCAGGGGCACCGTCCTGGTGCTGCACCATCCGCCGATCGCGCTCGATGTCGAGGTGCAGCAGTCGCTGGGGCTGCGGAACGCCGGGGAACTGGCCGACGCGATCCGCGGCACGGATGTGGGGCTCATCCTGTGCGGCCACTTCCACCTCCAGCTCTCCGGGTATCTGGAGTCGGTGCCGGTGTGGGTGACCCCGGGGGTGGTCGGCCGTGTCGACCTCACCGCGGCGCCCGGCACCGAGCGCGCCGTGCGCGGGGCCTCCGCCACCCTCGTCCAGATCGGCGCCCACCACGGGCCGTTGTTCCACACCCTGCACGCGCGCGACGCGAGGGCGGGCGAGACGGTCTACGAACTGGACCGGGAACAGGTCCGCACGATCGTCGACCGGCTGGGCCCCGCGGACGCCTGGGCCGCGCCGGGTCGTTGACCTCCGGCGGGCGCCTTTCTCACCGCCTCTCACCGCTTGTCACCGCGCGGACACACGCAGCGGGGAACAAAGGGGAAACCCAGCGGGAATTCGGGCCGGTTCGGGGCTCGAATCCCGCCAACTTCGTTCGCAACAGCAAATGTTGACCTTCAACCGCCCCGGACGACCCCGTACGCCCCGGCCCGCCTGCGGCGCACCGCCGCCCCGTACGCCGCGTGCCGCCGCGCGGCCGTGACACGCGCCGACCTCCGGGACCGGGCCGCGTCCCCGGTCCCGGTGTGCGCCGACCGGCACCGGCACGGCGGATGCCGCGGCGAGCCCCGGGGGGCCGCCGGCGCCGGCGCGTGGCCGGAATCCGCCCGGGCCGGGCGGCCCGCCGGTAGTTATTACCGGCGGGTAGTAGCGTCGACCCCAGCACGCAACACACAACTGGTCCGATCGATCGCACCTGCCCGTGCCATCCGAACCACCGGGCCGACCAACGGAGTTGTTGTCCGATGCCAGTCTTACAAGCGCCGACGGACAAGCGTGTCACGCACCGCGGCACCGATGCCACGGTGACCTGGACCGCCCGGCTGCGGACGGTCGAGCAGGACCCCTTCTTCTTCGACCACCCCCTCGACCACCTCCCCGCGACGCTGCTGATCGACGGCGTCGCCGAACTCGTCGAGCGGGTGGCCGGTACCGCCGGTCCCCGTGCCGCCTGGCGGGTGCACGCGCTGGAACTGGAGTTCGGCCGCTTCGCCGAGAAGCACCTGCCCGTGGACCTCAGCGCACGCGCCCTGCCCGGGGCCCCCGGCGGGTGGCGGGTCCGCGGCCGGCAGCGGGAGCGCGTGGTGTGCGACGGCCGGATCCACGCCATGGCCGTCCCGACCCCGTCCTCCCCGTCCGTGCCCGGACCGCGGACCGCCGGGGAGGACGGGCCGGGCCGGGGCGCCATGGTCGCCCCCGGACTGGTCCACCGGGAACGCCCCGAGAACGTCCTGCTCGCCGGCTACCGCAACCACGGCCCCGGCGGATACAGCGCCGAGTTGCTCTCCCCGCCCCGCGGGCACCATCTGCGCGCGCTCCCCGGCGGGTCCGGCGCGGAACTCCGTTCACTGACCGAACTCATCGAGGCGGCACGGCAGTTCGTCACCCTCCTGGGCCACGAGTCCCGCCGGGTGGCCTTCGACCGCCGCTATGTCGTCGCCTCGATGCGGGCCGCCACCGCGCGCCCCGTGCGGCGGGCCGAGCGGGTCCGGCTGTCGACCGACTCCCTGCCCCCGGTCGGCGGCGGCGATGTACGCGTCCGGTTCGGTGCGGGCGGCGGGCCGATCGGTGAGGCTCGCTTCAGCGGATACGCGTTGTCCCCCGCCGCGTACCGCAGGCTGCGCGGCGCCTTCGGGGAAGGCGCGCGATGAGCCCCGGCGCCGGGACGGAGACCCGGCCCGCGGCGCGAGGCCGTTCCCGCTCCCGCTCCCGCCCGGAGAGCCTCTTCCCGCCCGCCCTGTTCACCGCCGGGCTGATCGCCCTGAGCTGGGCCCTGGTACGCGAGGGCGGCCACTGGTCCGAGCCCCGCCACCGCGCCCAGTCCGTCCTGATCGGCCTCTACCTGCTCTGGACCCTCCTCGAACTGCGGATCACCTTCCGCGCCGCCCCGCGGGTCAGCGGCGGCGACGACCGCGGCACCCTGCGGTGGTACGGCGCGGCCCGGGGCGCCGTGGTCGCCGCCGCCCTCTTCGCGGCGCCCTGGTGGCAGGGCTGGGGCCCGGGCCAGTGGCTGGGGGCGTCGGTGTTCGTCGCGGGCGCGGCCCTGCGCCTCGCGGCGATCCGCCGGCTGGGCCGCTTCTACTCCCACAAGGTGCGCACCCTCGACGACCACCGGGTCGTGTGCGACGGTCCGTACCGGGTGGTGCGCCACCCCGCCTACAGCGGCATGGTGCTGGCACACGCCGGCTTCGTCGGGGTCTTCGCCAACCCGCTGAGCGTGCTCGCGCTCCTCGGACTGCTGCTGCCCGCCGTCGTGCTGCGCATCCGCGCCGAGGAGCGGGCCCTGCTGGACTTGAGCGGATACGCCGAGTACGCCCGGCACCGCAAGCGCCTGATCCCGGCGGTGTGGTGACGGTGACCACGAACACGAACACGAACACGAACACGACCACGAACACGGCCGCGAGCGGCGGCCGCGACCGGCGCCGTCACCGTCCCGCCGCCCTCGCCCCGCTGCTGGACCAGGCGCGGATGACCCCCGGGAACTGCGGGCACAAGTTCGCGCGGCTGGCCCGGATGCGGGAGGCCGGACTGACCGTACCCGCCTTCTTCGTCCTGCCCGTGGACTGGCACCGCCTCCTCACCCGGCCGCTCCGCCCCCGGATCGACGCCCTGCTGCGGTCGGCGGACTTCGCCGACCCCTCCTCCGTACGGGCCGCGGCCGCGGGGATCCGCGGACTGTACGCCGCCGCGCCCCTGCCGCCGGAGGCCGAACGGCGGCTGCTCGCCGCCTTCGACGAGGTGATCGGCCCGGGCGCGCCGGCCGCCGTACGCGCCTGCACGGCGGGCGCCCACGGCGAGGACTCCGCGGAGGACCCCTTCGCCGGGCTGAGCGACAGCTTCCTGCAGGTGCGCCGCGGCGCGGTCGTGGACCGGGTGCGGGCGTGCTGGGCCTCCGGGCACAACGCGGAGGCCCTGCTCTACCGGCACGCCCGCGGCCTGCCCGTGGACTCCGGCGGTCCCGACGGCGTCTCGGTGGCCGTGGGCGTCCAGCGGATGGTGCCCGCGGAACGCTCCTTCGTGATGTTCACCTGCGACCCCGGGACCGGGGCCGCCGACACCCTGATCGCCGCCGGTCTGGGGCTGGGCGAGGGCGTGGTGCGGGAACGGGTCGGCGTCGACCACTACTTCCTGCGCGGCCCGGAGCAGCGGGTCGAGCGCGTGGTCGCCGCCAAGCCCGAGCGCCTCGTCCCCGACCCGGACCACCCGGACGCCGGGCCGGTGCCCCGGCCCGTACCCCCGGAACTGCGCGACGCCCCCGTGCTCGACGACGCGCGGGCCCGGGAACTGGCGGCCCTGGGCCGCACCGTCCAGGAGCTCTTCGGCGGGCAGCCGCAGGACATCGAGGGCGCGATCACCGCCGACGGGCGGGTGCACCTCGTCCAGTCCCGCCCGGTGGCGGTCGATCCGGCGCTGCGCCGCCTGTGGAGCAGCGCGAACATCACCGAGAGCTTCCCCGGCCCCACCACGGCGCTGACCTACTCCTTCGCGCAGAAGTTCTACCGGACGATCTTCCACGACCTCTACCGCAGGCTGGGCGTGCCCGCCCACACCCTCCACGACAACGAGCCCTACCTGGAGCGCATGATCGGGCTGCACCGCAACCGGATCCACTACGACCTGGACTCCTGGTACCGGCTGCACGGACAGCTGGCCGTCTTCCCGTGGTTCCGGGCCCCCTGGGAGTCGATGATGGGCCTGGCCGAGGGCAGCGGCCCCGCCCCGGCGCCCGCCCCCTCCGCCGTACGGCTCGTACGGCCGGCGGCCCGGGTCCTGCGGCTGATCGCCGGTCACCACCGGTCCATGGCCGCCTTCGAGACCTGGTGGGAGGGGCTGATCGCCGACCGCCGGGGCGCGGACTGGTCCGCCGTCGATCCGCTCGCCCGCGTCCAGGACCACCGCGAGGTGTGGCGGCAGGCCGGCAACCACTGGGGCGTCACCCTCCTCAACGACTCGGTGCTCGGCACCGCCGCCGGGATCACCGGGAAGCTGCTGGCCCGCTGGGCGCCGCACGAGGGCCCCGGCCTCCTCAGCGACCTGCTCTGCGGTGCCGAGTCCCACCGCAGCAGCGAGGCGGTCGTGTCGCTGCTCCGGCTCGCCGGGGCCGTACGGCGCGACCCGCGGCTGTCCGCCGCCCTCCGCGCGGAACCGGACCCGGGCCCGGAGTTGTGGGAGGCCGTACGGGACGGCGGGTACGGGGAGGAGTTCCGGGCCGCCGTGCTGCACCATCTCGACCGCTACGGTGACCGCGGCCTGCACGAACTCAAGATGGAGCAGCCCGGTCCGCGCGCCACGCCCTGGGCACTGCTGCGGATGGCCGGCGAGTACGCCGCCACCGCCCTGGACGGACCGGCGCTGCGCGCGGCCGAACTCCGGGTGCGCGCCGCGGCCGAGGAGCGGCTGACGAAAGCGCTCGGTTCCGGCTCGTCCCGGCGGCGACCGCTCCTTCGGCTGCGGCTACGGCTACGGCTACGGCTACGACTGCGGCTACGGCTGCTGCGCGTCCTGCTGGCGGTGCTGCGGCGCGCCATCGTCCACCGCGAGAACTCCCGCTACTTCCGCAGCGAACTGTTCGGCTACAGCAAGGCGGTCTTCGCCTCGCTCGGCGAGGATCTGCACGCGCGCGGGGTGCTGCGCGACCCCGGCGACGTCGTCCACCTCACCCAGGACGAGCTGTTCGGCTGGTACGACGGCAGCGGGGTCAGCGGCAACCTGCAGGGCCTCGCCGACGCGCGCCGCGCCGAGTACGAGGCGCCGGGGCCGGACCTGCCCCCGTTCTTCACCACCCTGGGCCCGGTCCGCGACCGGCTTCCGGGCGATCCTGCGGCCCGGACCCCGTCCGGCGGGCACCGCGGCGACGGGGACCTGTCCGGCCTGGGCTCCAGCGGCGGAGTGGCGCGCGGCACCGCCCGCGTCGTGCTCGACCCGCACCGGCCGGTCGAACCCTGCCCGGACATGATCCTGGTGGCCCGGGAGACCGATCCCGGCTGGCTCTTCCTGATGCTCGGCGCTCGCGGGCTGATCGTGGAACGCGGCACCCTGCTCTCGCACACCGCCATCACCGGCCGCGCGTTCGGCATCCCCACGGTCGTCGCCGTCACCGGGGCCACCACGGCCATACCCGACGGCGCCCTGATCGAGCTGGACGGTGCCACCGGCCGCGTCACGGTGCTCGCGCCACCGGTCGCCGACCGCGGTGGGGAGGCCGGCCGATGAGGACGGCGGCCGCCCTCGCCCGGTTCACCGCCCAGGTGTTCACGCCCCATGTGTACGTCACCTACGCCACCCTGTGGGTGCTGTCCCTGGAGGCCGCCACCGCGGCAGCGGCCCGCACCCCCTGGCACCCCGGGCCCGGCACGGCCGTGCGCTGCGCCTCGGCCGTCCTCGTGCTGTTCTGCCTGCGGGTCGTGGACGAGCAGAAGGACCTCGTGTACGACCGGGAGCACAACCCGGACCGGCCCCTGGTGCGGGGCACGGTCTCCGTCGCCCAACTGCGCGGCGCGACGGCCGGTGCGGCGGTGCTCCTCGTCGCGCTGAACGTCGCGCTGTCCCCGCTGTCGCTCCTCCCGCTCGCCGCCGACCTGGCCTACGCCTGGCTGCTGGTCGCGGTGGAACGGCGGTCCGCCCGGGTCCGGGACGGCCTGCTGCTCAACCTCGCCGTCACGCACCCCGTGCAACTGCTGCTCAGCGTCTACGTGTACGTCTCACTCGTCGACTCCACGCCCGTCCCCGCCCGGTGGGCGGCGGTGCCGCTGCTCCTCGTCCCCGCCTGCGTGTTCCTGCACTTCGAGTTCGCCCGCAAGACCCGCCGGCGGCCCGAACCCGGAACCCGCGCGTACTCCGCCGTCATCGGCCCGGTGCCCAGCGCCCTGGTCGCCCTGGGCTGGGCCGTCCTCGCCGCCGTGCTGGCCGCGGGGACGCTGGGGGACGTCCGGGCCCTGCTGCCCTGCGTCCTGCTGGTCCTTCCCGGCACGGCGGCGGTGCGCTTCCTGCGCCGCCGCACCGCGGCCTGGCCGGTGCCCGCCGCGATGGTCTTCGTGGTCGGCTTCCTGTCCGCCCTGCTGGCCTCGGCCCTGCTGATCGAGTCCGCCGGGTGGCCCGGAGGCGCGCGATGACGACCGTCCTGCTCACCGGCGCCGCCGGATTCACCGGCGGCGCGGTCCACCGGCGACTTCGCACGCGAGGGGTGGAGTTGCGGCTCCTCGTGCACCGCCGCCCACCGGCGCCGGACCCCCGGGCCCGTCTCGTCCGCGGCGACCTCACCCGCCCCGGCACGCTGCGCGGCGTCTGCGACGGCGTCGACACCCTGCTCCATCTCGCCTGCGCCGTGGACGAGGACGACCCCCGCGCCTGCGACCTGGTCAACGACCGGGGCACCGCCGCCCTGGTCGCCGAGGCCCGCCGAGCCGGGGTGCGGCGGATCGTCCACCTCAGCACCGCCGCCGTCTACGGCGACGGCCCGCACTCCGGCGCCGCCGAGGACGACCTCGTCCCGGCGCCGGTCTCCGCCGTCAGCCGGTCCCGGCTCGCGGGAGAGCGCGCGGTCCGCGCCGCCGGAGGCGTCGTCCTGCGGCCGATGTTCGTCTACGGTCCGGGCGACCGCTGGCTCGTCCCCCACCTCGCCCGCACCCTGACCGCCCTGCCGGTCACCGTCGACGGAGGCCGGGCCCGGCTCTCCCTGGTCGCGGTCGAGGACCTGGCGGCGGCGGTCGCCGCGCTGGCCGCGGCCGACTGGGAGCCCGTGCCCGGCGGGGAGGTCCACCACGTCGGCCACCCCGAACCGGTCTCCGTACGCGACCTGGCCGCAGCGCTCACCGAGCACCTCGGCGTACCGGCCGCCCAGGCCGACATCACCTACGCCGAGGCCCGCGAACTCCTCGGCGGACGACCCCGGGCACTGCGCCACCTGGCCCTCTTCGGCCGGGACCACCACTACGACAGCACCGGCATCTGGCGGCGCACCGGCCACACCCCCGGTGACTTCGCCACCCGCTTCGCCGCCGCCGCGCCCTGGTACCGCGCCCACCTCGCCCCCCTCGCCCCGCCGGCGGCAGCGCCCGCCGGCCCGACGGAAGAAGGGACGCCGTGACCCCCCTCCCCGCCACCGCGACCGCCCCCACCGCAGCCGCATCGGACGCCCCCGCCCACCGCCGGGCTCCCACGGCCCCCGGCGCGCTGCCCCTGCTCGGCCACGGCCCGGCGCTGCTGCGGCGCCCTCTGGAGTTCCTGGGCTCGCTGCCCGCCGCCGGCCCGGTGGTCCGCGTCCGCCTGGGTGCCCTGCCCGCGTACGTCGTCAACGACGCGGACCTCGTCCGCGCCGTACTGGTCGGCGAGGCGGGCCGCTTCGACCAGGGCGTCCTCATCGAGAAGGTGCGCCCCTTGCTCGGCTCCGGCGTCGGCACCGCCGACGGTGCCGAGCACCGCAGGCTGCGCCGGCTGATGCAGCCCGCGTTCCACAGGGACCGGATCGCCCGCTACGCCGCCACCATGACCGCCGTCGCCGCCGAACGCACGGCCCTGTGGCGGCCCGGCGAAACCCTGCGCGCCGACGAGGAGATGAACGCCCTCGCCCTCACCACCGTGGCCAGGGCGCTGTTCTCCTCCGACCCGGGCGCGGACGCCGTCACCGAAGTGCGGCGCTCGCTGCCGCTCGTCCTGGACGAGATCCCCCGCCGCTCCATGCTCCCCGACGCCCTCCTGCGGCTACCCACTCCCGCCAACCGGCGCTTCGACCGGGCCGTCCGGCGTCTGCGCGCCGCCACCCGGCACGTGGTCGCGGCCGCCCGCGCCGACGGCTCCGACCGCGGCGACCTCCTCTCCGTCCTGCTGCTGACGGCCGACGAGGCGACCGGAGAGCGGCTGACCGACGACCAGGTCCACGACCAGCTGGTCAACATGCTCGTCGCGGGCACCGAGACGACCGGCGCCACCCTGGCCTGGATCTTCCATGAACTCGCCCGCCACCCCGTCGTCGAGCAGCGCCTCCACGAGGAGACCGACCGCGTCCTCGCCGGCCGCGCCGCGGTCTTCGAGGACATCCCCCGGCTCTCCTACACCCTGCGCGTCGTCCGGGAGGCCCTGCGCCGGTACGCGCCGTGGATCATCCTGCGGCACTCCCCCGGCGAGGTGATCCTGGGCGACGTCCTCGTCCCGGCCGGCGCCGCCGTGCTGTTCAGCCCGTACGTCCTGCACCACCAGCCGCGGCTCCACCCCGACCCGCTCGCCTTCGACCCGGACCGCTGGCTCCCGGAGCGCGCCGCGCGCCTTCCCAAGGGGGCGTCCATCCCGTTCGGCGCGGGCGGCCGCCAGTGCCCGGGGAACGTCTTCGCCCTCACCCAGGCCGTCCTCCAGGTCGCCACCATCGCCGCGCGCTGGCGCCTCCGCCCCGCCGACGGCGGCCCCCGCGTCCGCGAACTGGCCCGTGGCGCGGTCGTCCACCCCACCGCGATGCCGATGCGCTGCCTTCCCCGCGAGCGCGCCGGCGGCCGGTGATCCCCGCGGCGCGCGGCCGGCGGTGTCGCGACGGGCGGTGTCGCGGCCGGCGCCAACGGACGGCGTGCCCGGGCGGCGTAACCGGGTGGGGCGGCGCGGGGCGGTAGCGTGTCCGGCGGCGGCCGGCGCGAAGGGGGCGCCACCGGAGGCGACTTCCGGGGATTCCCTCCCGCTTCCGTAAAGACATCCCCATGCGATGGTCCGTTTTCCCCGGTGGCCGGCGCACGGGTGAACCGGGGCGGAGGGTAAGCCGTACAGGTTCGTCGGCGGCCCGCTCTTCCGCAGCCGGGCTCGCCCTCCGACACTGCGCCACGCTTGGAAGGAACTTCGGGTTGTCGCTCTCCAGTGCTCATCAGCGACCGGTAACGGACCAGGCGGACACGGCGAAGGAACCGCCCCCGGAGGAACGCCCGGAGGAGACACCGCAGGTCGCCCCGGAGCCGGCCGGGGACACCGCGGACCACCCGGAGGGGACCGCTGCCCCCGAGGCCGCCGAGGCCACCGATGCCGAGGCGGAGTCCGAGACGCGGAGCGACGACCCGGGCCCGGCCGCGGACGACGACGGGACCGCGACGGACACCGCGAGCGCCGCGCCCGCCCCGAACACCGCTGACGCCGCCGACACCGCGGTCGAACCACGCGCCGAAGAAGCCGGTACGAAGGCCGGTACTCAGGCCGACGCGGAAGCCGACGCGGAAGCCGATGCGGAGGCGGCCACCGAGGATCCCGCCGATCCCGCGCCGGCCGGCGCGGCCGCTCCCCGGTGGCGGGAGCGGCATCCGGACATCACCCGCGGCGTCTCGTGGGGCATCACGTCCCTGGCCGCCGTCCTGGTGCTCTTCGCCTTCCTGATGCCCAACCGGCTCCCCTACCTGACCGTCGCGCGACTCACCCGTGTTCCGGCGGAGCCGATCCTGCTGGCCGCCGTGATGCTCGTGCTGCCGCCGCGGCCGCGGCGGGTGGTGGCGATCGTCAGCGGGGTGCTCCTCGGTCTGCTGGTCGTCCTCAACGGCGTGGACATGGGCTTCTACCAGACCCTGGAACGCCCGTTCTACCTGCTGTTCGACTGGCCGCTGTTCGCCGACGGGTTGTCCTTCCTGAAGGACTCGGCCGGCCCGACGACCGCGTACGGCGCGCTGATCGCGGCCGTGGTCGCCGTCCTGGCGGTGCTCGTGCTGATGCCGCTGGCGATCCTGCGGCTCGTCAAGGTGATGCTGCGGCACCCGGCGACGGCGCGCCGCGGCACGCTTGTGGCCGGTGTCGTCTGGATGACGTGCGCGACGCTCGGTCTGCAGGTCTCCGGGGTGAACATCGCCGCCAAGAACGCCACCCAGCGGGTCCAGGGCCAGGTGGACATGGTCCAGCAGGGCCTGGCCGACCAGAAGGTGTTCGCCGAGAAGGTCGCCAACGACCCCTTCGCGAAGACCCCGCCCGACCGGTTGCTGTCGGAACTGCGCGGCAAGGACGTCATCTTCACCTTCATCGAGAGCTACGGCCGCGGCGCGGTCGAGGACCCGGCGATGGCACCGGAGGTCGACGCCGTACTCAAGAACGGGACACAGCAGCTCGCGGACGCGGGCTTCTCCGCCCGCAGCGGCTGGCTGACCTCCCCCGTCACCGGCGCGGGCAGCTGGCTGGCGCACACCACCTTCCTGTCCGGGCTGTGGGTCCCGGACCAGCAGCGCTACCGCTACGTGAGCTCCAGCGAGCGGTTGACCCTCACCAGCGCCTTCAAGCGCACCGGCGCCTTCCGGACGGTCGGCATGATGCCGGGCGTCACCCGGGCGTGGCCGGAGAGCAAGTTCTTCGGCCTGGACCACGTCCACGACTCGCGCACCATGGGCTACCAGGGCCCCAAGTTCAGCTGGTCGCCGGTCCCCGACCAGTACACCCTGTCCGCGTTCGAGCGTCTGGAGCACGGAAAGGCGTCGAACCAGCCGATGATGTCGGAGATCATCCTGGCCTCGAGCCACAACCCCTGGGCGCCGATCCCGCACATGATCGACTGGGATCAGGTCGGCGACGGTTCGGTCTACGACGCCATCCAGAAGGCGGGCAAGAACCCCAAGGAGGTCTGGAAGGACCCCCGGCAGGTGCGTCAGGAGTACAGCAAGGCCATCCAGTACTCGCTGACCAGCCTCATCGAGTTCGTGACGAAGTACGGCAACAAGAACACCGTGCTGGTCTTCCTCGGCGACCACCAGCCGGTCTCGACCGTCGTCGGAGTCAAGGCCAGCCGTGACGTGCCGGTCGCGATCGTCGCCCATGACCCGAAGGTTCTGGAGCAGGTCTCCGACTGGGGCTGGTCCGACGGGCTGCAGCCCGAGCACGACGCCCCGGTCTGGCGGATGGACGCGTTCCGCGACCGCTTCCTGACCGCCTTCAGTTCGCGGCAGCCGTAGGGTCCTTCGCTTTTCCACGCGTCGGGACGCCGGCCGTGACGGGCGAAGCCCCCGTCCCGGCCGGCGGACCGGCCGGCCGGACGGGTCGGCCGGACCCGTCGGACCCGTCGGACCGCGCCGGAATACCGAGCTGACCCACGGCCCCCGTGCCTGATAGCGTCGCCGTGCAGTGCCGACCGAGGAGGTGAGACCCATCAACGCTGTATCAGTCCGGGTTCTCCCCTCCCGCACGGCGGCGCGGTCCATCTGACACAGGCACAGGTGGCCCCGGGAGTGCCCGAAGCATCCCGGAAGGAACACCGCCTTGCCCGTTTTCCCCGCATACGACGGAACCCCCCTCGCCTACCACGTCATCGGTGAGGGCCCCGCGCTGCTCTGCCTGCCCGGCGGACCGCAGGACTCCGCCTACCTCGGCGACCTCGGCGGCCTGTCCGCGCACCGCCGGTTGATCCGGCCGGACCTCCGGGGCACCGGCCTGTCCGCGACCCCGCGCGACCTCTCCTCCTGCCGCTGCGACCGGCTCGTCGACGACGTCGAGGCCCTGCGCGACCACCTCGGCCTCGACCGGATGGACGTACTCGCGCACAGCGCCGGCGCGAACCTGGCCGCGCAGTACGCCGGTCGCCACCCCGAACGCGTGGGCGCTCTCGCCCTCGTCACGCCGAGCGTCAGGGCCGTCGGCCTCCCGATCAACGGAGACCTCCGGCTCGAGACCGCCCGTCTCCGCCGCGACGAGCCGTGGTTCCCGCAGGCGTTCGCGGCCCTGGAGGAGATCGTGGCGGGCGGGGCCACAGCCGCCCACTGGCAGGCCGTCGCCCCGTTCTCCTACGGCCGCTGGGACGACACGGCCCGGGCCCATCACGCCGCCGAGGAGCGGCAGACGAGGGACGAGGTGGTGGCGGCCTTCGGCGCCGAGGGCGCCTTCGACCCGGCCCGCACCCGCGCCGCGCTCGCCCGGTTCGCCTCGCCGGTCCTGCTGCTGGCCGGGGAGGTCGACCTGGGGGCGCCCCCGCCCGTGATCGCCGAGTTCACCGGGCTGTTCCCGAGCGCGGAGCTCGTCGTTCAGCCCGGCGCCGGGCACTTCCCGTGGCTCGACGACGCCGATCGCTTCGTCACGACGGTGGCGGAGTTCCTCCGGTAGCCGGCCGCGGCTCCGCCGTCGCCCCGGCGCGGGGTACGGACCGCCCTCAGGATGTCCGGCGGCGGGACGATCGCAGCGCCCGGACCAGTACCGGCGGCAGGAAGTCCCTGGCCAGGCGGCGGGCCGCGGAACCGCGGGACGAGAGGAAGGAATCGTGCCCGCGGGGCGCCCCGTGGCGGGAGACCGGCGGAGTCGGGGACTCGACGTCCTTGCCCTTGATGCGGATCAGGGGCGCGCCCGCCACCTGGTCCACGGCGTGCCACAGGTCCTTGCGCGTCTTCAGCCACCTGAGCAGCTCCTGACGGGCCCGGTCCGGATCGCCCCAGGTGGCGTAGAGCTTGCTGCCCGTGATCACGATGGGCCTGAGGCCGTCCATCGCCACCGCGCCCCACACGGCGGCGGCGACGCCCGGGCAGTGCTCGCTCCGGAAGTCGTCGAAGGCCACGACGCCATCCGTGAGCAGCACCTCGCGCGTCGACGCGATGTCGCCGGTGACGTGCTCGTACAGGTGCGATGCGTCGACGTGTACGAAGCGGCAACTGCAGGGGCCGACATGGGAGGTGATCACGGAAGTCGGTCCCTGCACCATCAGCGGGAGTTCGTCGTGGAACGAGAGGTAATTGGCCTCGAACGCACGTCGTGTGAGCGTCGGATAGGAAAAACTCAACTCGGCGCTGTTCGGATCGTCCACCGCCGGCGAATCCCACAGATCGCAGACCGTGAAACGCTCGCCTTCCCGGAGGTAGCCCCCCATGAAGATGGCGCTCCGTCCCAGATAGGCCCCGAGTTCCAGCAGGTCGCCCCGCTGTTCCCGTTCGTCCTGCCGCCTCAGGAACCAGTCGAACAGCAGTTGGTCCACCGGCGAGAACCAGCCCGCCACGTCCGCGAACCGTTCCGGCCTGGGGAGCTCCTCCGCGGTTTCTCCCAGCTGTGACATGGATTCCTCCCGTGGAGAGGTGGTTCGCCGACCTGCCGGTGAGGATATCGATCTCCGGCCCGGCATCGTGGGAGGCCGCTTCCCGACGCTCGCCTGCCATCCAGGCGAAAGATGCGGACCGGATTTCCGCATTCGCGGTCGCGGCCCTGTCCGGGATCTCCTGCCGATTCCGCAGAAATGCGCGGGCGTCCGGTTCGGCTGCGCCTCCTCCCGTGCGGCGTGAAGCGGGCGGCGCGCCGGGGCGGCGGCGGACGCCGCGGCCGAAGGCTCCCCCACCGCGATCGGGAACCCGGCTTGACCTCAAGGAAGGTCGAGGTTCTACGGTCGGTACATGAGCATGGAGACCACGGCCTGGACCCAGCTGCACAGCGTCATGAACGCCACGCAGGACCGCCGCCCCCTGGCCCGCGACACCCTGCGCCGGGTCGGGGCGTTCGCCCGGCCCCACCGGCGCCGCATCACCGAGTTCGTGTTGCTCAGCATCGTGACCGCGCTGCTCGCCGTGGCGACCCCGGTCCTCGCGGGACACGTCGTCGACGCCATCGTCTCCGGCGGCGACTCCGGCCGGGTCACCACGCTGGCCGTGCTCATCGCCGTGATCGCCCTCGCCGAGGCCGGGCTCGGGCTGCTGAACCGCTGGCTGTCCGCGAACCTCGGCGAGGGCCTCATCCTCGACCTGCGCACCGCCGTGTTCGACCACGTCCAGCGCATGCCCGTCGCCTTCTTCACGCGGACCCGCACCGGGGCCCTCGTCAGCCGCCTCAACAACGACGTGATCGGCGCCCAGCGGGCGTTCAGCAACACGCTGTCCGGAGTCGTCGGCAACCTCGTCACCCTGCTGCTGACCCTCGGCGTGATGCTCACCCTGTCCTGGCAGATCACGTTGCTCGCGCTGGTGCTCCTGCCGGTCTTCGTCGTACCGGCGCGCCGTATGGGCACCCGCATGGCGCGCCTCCAGCGGGAGGCCGCGGCGCACAACGCCGCCATGGGCACGCAGATGACCGAGCGGTTCTCCGCCCCGGGCGCCACCCTGGTGAAGCTCTTCGGCCGGCCCGCCGACGAGTCCGCCCAGTTCGCCGAACGCGCCCGCCGGGTGCGGGACATCGGCGTGCGGACCGCCATGGCGCAGTCGGCGTTCATCACCGCCCTCACCCTCGTCTCCGCCCTCGCCCTGGCCCTGGTCTACGGACTCGGCGGCCACTTCGCGCTCACCGGCGCCCTCGACGCGGGCTCCGTCGTGACGCTCGCCCTGCTGCTCACCCGCCTCTACGCCCCCCTGACCGCGCTGGCGGGCGCCCGCGTCGACATCATGAGCGCCCTCGTCAGCTTCGAGCGGGTCTTCGAGGTACTGGACCTCCGGCCGCTCATCGACGACAAGCCGGACGCCCGCCGGGTCCCGGACGGGCCCGTCGCCGTCGAGTTCGAGGGCGTCCGCTTCGGGTACCCGTCGGCCGACAAGGTGTCGCTGGCCTCGCTGGAGGAGGTCGCGAGCCTCGACACCCGGGCCGGCGGCGAGGTCCTGCACGGCGTCTCCTTCCGCGCCGAGGCCGGCCACACGGTGGCGCTCGTCGGCTCGTCCGGCGCGGGCAAGTCCACCCTCGCCCAGCTCCTCCCCCGGCTCTACGACGTCGACGAGGGCGCCGTCCGCGTCGGGGGCGTCGACGTACGCGACCTGTCGGCCTCCTCGCTGCGCGCCACAGTCGGCATGGTGACCCAGGATGGCCACCTCTTCCACGACACGATCCGCGCCAACCTCCTGCTGGCCCGGCCGGACGCCTCCGACGACGAACTGCGGGACGTCCTGCGCCGCGCCCGCCTCGACCGGCTGGTCTCCGAACTCCCCGACGGCCTCGACACCGTCGTCGGCGAACGCGGCTACCGCCTCTCCGGCGGCGAACGCCAGCGCATGACCATCGCCCGGCTGCTCCTGGCCGGCCAGCGCGTGGTGATCCTGGACGAGGCCACGGCGCACCTGGACAGCACCTCCGAGGCCGCGGTCCAGGAGGCCCTCGCCGAGGCCCTGGAGGACCGGACCGCGGTCGTGATCGCGCACCGCCTCTCGACGGTGCGGGCGGCCGACCTCATCCTCGTCGTGGAGGACGGCCGGATCGTGGAACGCGGCACGCACACGGAGCTACTGGCGGCGGGCGGCCGGTACTCCGAGCTGTACCGCACGCAAATGCGAGAGGACGTCCTGCCAAGCACTCTGCGCTGACCCGCGGCCTTGGAACCCGCTCCGGCGGGTGTGTGAGAGTGAGGACGTCAGACCTCGGCACGGGACGCTCGCGCGCCGCACGCTGCCGCGGCCCGAGGAGATCCGCGAGCGGGACGGCCCGTCGGCGCCGGTGACGGACCGGAAGCCGGAACTTGCCGAGCTGCCGATCAATCAGCTCGCCGGCATGGGGATCGCCGATCGCCATGATGAGCACGCGGCGTCGCCGGACCGGCCGTCGATGGCGATCCCATGCCCTCCATACACAGCAAGATCGAACAAGACCCTCAGGGTCACCTCAAGTCTCTGCCGTGCCCCCTTCAATCCCCATAGTTTTGAATCACTCGGCCGCAAGGGGAGCGGCTCACGCGAAAGGTGTCCCGTGGACATCGACGCACGACGGGGAATCGGCAAGAGCACCGCGGTCGGCTGTTCGACCTGGGCCGTCGGCCGGCGCACCGGGGAATCCGGGTGAAGGCCCGGCGCGGTGCGCCCTCCACCGGCCTGCGGATCCTCGGCGTGGCGATCATCGGCTTGCTCGTGAGCGGCTGCTCAGGGGATGACGGACAGGCGGCCGGCGCTCCGTCCGCTGAGCGTTCCGCACCCGGTCGGTCCGCCCAGGCTTCCCATACGAGCAGCCACCGGGCCGAATCCGTCCCCGGCGCATCAGTGACCGAGGCGCCGGGGCTTCCCGACGGGAGGGTGCTTGCCCAGGCCGCGGACGTGCGAGGGCACCGGACGCTGAACCTACCGGGAGGCGCGGAGAAGGCGCCGCTCTCGATCGCGGTGAACTGCGAGGGCAGGGGAACCCTCAAGGTCACCGTCGAACCGATCGCGTTGAGCTTCCCGCTCGAGTGTGTGGACGGTGAGGTGAGCGGCACTTTCAATCAAATCGACCTCAAGCGGGCACGCCCGGAAGGGACCGTGTATGTCGAGGCCCCGTCCTCGGTTCGGTGGTCGATGACGATCGGCGAGTAGGCCGTCCGCTCCCGCAAACGACGACGCGGGGCCGGCCGGGTGGCTTCCGCCACCCGGCC
>NZ_JBEZXR010000014.1:17027-132403 GCF_040638135.1 Streptomyces sp. NPDC026673
GGTGCTCCACCACGCAGGGCCCCCCGCCCCCCCCCCCCCCCACCCGCCCCCGGGGGGCGGGCGGGGGGCCCCCCCCCCCCCCCCCGGCCCTGCGGTCCTACGGACATCGAATTCCGGGTAATTCCCCGCCTCCGACCGGGGGCGGAATTCAGTACACCCAGCAATCCGTGTAGTACCCGTAGTCGTAGCAGTCCGTGTAGTAGTAGTCGTCGTAGTAGTAGTCGTCGTAGTAGTACTCGGTGTACTCCCAGTATTCATAGTCGGAGTCCCAGCCGCAGCCGCCGCCATTGCTCGCGGCCTTGGCCTCCTGGGGCGCCTGCGTGGCGACGACACCGGACTGCGCCGACGCGGGGGCTGCGAACGCGGTGGTGGGGATCAGCACGCCTCCCGCAGCGAGGGCGGCGGAAGCGGTGAAGAGCGCCAGACGTCGGGTACGAGGTGTGCGAGGCATGATCGTTCTCCTTCGTGAGTGATTTCGGAATGGAAATTCGGCGCACGGTCCGGCCGGTTTTCTCTTACGGCCGGGGCGGAATTCAACTTCCGCGGATGCCGTCCGGATGATTCCGGTGGGTTCCTGCTCCGCGTGAAGCCATGCCTCAATTAACCCCGGCCCGGCGCACCGCGTCACGCCCCTGAAATTCGGGGCTTGACAAATTCGGCACGCCCGGTTCCGATGGCGGCGCGTCCGCGTCGATCCCCGCGGGAACCGTCCCCGCACTCCCCTGCCGGCGCAGGGCGGCGTGCCCGAGTGTCACGTCAAGGCCACAGATCTCCCCGTCCCCGCCCGTCACATACATCCCAGTGGTAACTTCCACCGGCCAGTTGACCTTGCCTTTACGACATCCAGGGGGAACCGCGATGAGCACTCCGCCGCCGCCCGGCACCAACCCGTACTCCCAGCCGCCGGCACCCGGCGCCAACCCGTACTCCCAGCCGGCGCCCGGCGGCAACCCCTACTCCCAGCCCCCGCAGGCTCCTTACGGTGCCCCCGGCGGCAACCCGTACGGCGGCCCCGGCGCTCCGGCCCCCGTCCGCCGCGTGAGCGTCAAGGGCGTGTTCAGGGGCATCGTCGGCGTCCTCCTGGCCGGCTTCCTCCTCTACGGCGGCTACTCCATATGGTTCGGGGGTGCCTCGACCGCGGACGCGGGCGACTGCCTGCACGCCGGCAACGCGACGGCCACCGGCCCGATCTCCGTCGGCGATCCCAAGTTCGAGATCGTGGACTGCGGGGACTCCCAGGCCCAGTTCAAGGTCGTGGACCGGCAGTCCGGCATGAACGGTTCCTGCGACGACCAGTACAAGACCTACACCCAGGGCGGGTCCGGCAGGGACTTCACCCTCTGCCTCGAGCCGCTGAAGTAGCGGGCACCGCCGGAGCGGGCCCGCATCGGCACCACTGACGTGCCGTCAGCGTCGGCGTACCGTGGGCGGGATGCGGATCCTTCACCTGTCCGACATCCACATCGGCCCCTTCGACGCGCCGAACGCCCGCGGCGTCAACGCCAGGGAGTCGCTGCGCAGGATGCTCACCGACCTGGAGGCGGTCCCCGACGTCGGCGCCGTCGTCGTCAGCGGGGACGTCGCGGACGACGGCTCGCCGGAGGCGTACACAGCGGCGCGCGAGATGATCGGGGAGTTCGCCGCGCGCAGACGGGCCCCCGCGGTGTTCTGCACCGGCAACCACGACGAGCGCGGCGCCTTCGCCAATGTGCTGGGCAGCGGCCATGTGGGCGTCGACGGAGGCGATCTGGCGACCGCCCTCGTCGACTCCCCGCAGGGCGAGCGGGCGGCGGCGAGCGTGATCGGCGGATACCGCTTCATCACGCTCGACTCGCTCGTCCCCGGCAAGGTGTACGGCAGGGTCGGCGCCCGCCAACTGGACTGGCTCCGCGAGGTCCTGGCCGTGCCCGCCCCGCACGGCTCCGTGGTGGTCCTGCACCACCCGCCCGTCACCCTCGACGTCGAGGTCCAAAGGACCCTCGGACTGCAGAACGGTGCCGAGCTGGCGGCGGCCGTCCGCGGCACGGATGTGCGCCTCGTCCTGTGCGGCCACTTCCACCTGCAGCTCTTCGGCCACCTCGCGTCGGTCCCGGTGTGGGTGACCGCGGGGGTCCTCAGCCGTGTCGACCTCACCGCCGTGCCGCGCACCGAGCGGGCCGTACGCGGCGCCTCGGCGACCCTCGTGGACCTCGGCGGCCCGTACGCCCCGCTGTTCCACGTACTCCACGCACGCGACCCGCAGGCCGGCGAGACGGTGTACGAGCTCGACCGCGACCGGCTTCGCTCGATCATCGACCGCCTGGGGCCCGGTGCCTGATCGAGCGGTGGCCACTGCGCGGAAAGGTCGCGGGCCACCGTGTGACGGTGCCATGATCTGTGGGCGGTTCGTAGCGGCACCGAGGGGGAGCTCTGTGACACGCCTGATCAGTTTTCGGACGGCGGACGGCGGCGAAGCCGTGGTGGAGATCGGCGAGGACGAGCCGGGCGTGGTCTCGGTCTCCAGAGCCGGGGACGCCATCGCGCAGGCCACCGGCTCGCTGGAGACCGGGCTGGACCGGATCCGCGCGGTGGCCGAGACGACACTCGACCGCCTGATCTCGCTGCCCCGTCCACCGGATGAGGTAAGCGTCGAGTTCGGTGTGCGCTTCAACGCCAAGGCGGGGGCTGTCATCGCCCACACCGAAGGAGAAGGCCATCTCAAGGTCGCCATGGTGTGGCGTCGAGGGGAGTCCTGATTCCGCCGGCCCTCCTACACTGGGCGCAGCGGATGCACGGGACGACGGTGACGCTCGGGGGAGACCATCGCTGTGGGACCTGAACGAGGTCAGGTACGCGTACTGTCCACAGACGGCGAGTTATGGGGAGCCGGTGTCCTGGTGGCGCCCAAGGCTCCCGCGACGACCGGTGTCCACGTCCTGACGTGTGCCCATGTGGTCGATGCCGCCGTCGGCGGCCCTTCCGGAGGCCCCCTCCTCGTCGACCTGCCGGGCCGCGACTGGTCGGCCTCCGCCCGTCCCCTGCCCGCGGCCTGGTCGCCCGCCCCGCCGCTCGACGGCGTCGACCCGGGTGTCCCGCTCACCGACAGCGCGGATTTCGCCGTCCTCGTCCTGGACGACGACCACCCCCGCCTCCCCCGTGGTTGCGGCCCCCTGCCTCTCGCTTCCGGCACCACCCCCTACGGCCGGCACGTCGCGATCATCGGTTACCCCCGCGACGCCCCCGCCGGTCTCATCGCCACGGCTCGGCTGACCGGGGCCGGCGGGCCGTGTCCGGAGTGGGTCCAGCTGGACGGAGTGCGCACCACCGGTGCCGTGGTGCAACGCGGTTTCAGCGGCGCGGCCGTATGGGATCCGGAACCGGGCCGGGTCGTCGGTATCGTCACGGCCGCCCACACCGACCGCGCGGTGAAGGTCGCGTGGATGCTCCCGGTCGAGACCGTCATCCGCCTGTGGCCACCCCTCTCGAGCGCCGCCCGGCTCCCGGCCCCCCGCACCTGTACGCCGCCGTCACTGGCCGAGCAGTACGAACTCGCCGACGCCCTCTTGGACGTGCCGCAGATCGGCTACGACTCCGGCCGGGCGCTGCGGGACGCGCTCCCCGCGTCGGTCCGCCGCGGCATCCGCGACCACCCCTGGCCCCGCCAGCAGCTCCACGCGGTGGTCCAGGCGTGCACCGACCACCACGAAGGATGTCGGGCACTGCGCGCGGCCCTGTCCGCTCTGGGTGGGGACTCGGTGTCGGCCCGGACCGCGGCAAGCGTGCTGGAGCGGATCTGCTGCACCGGCGTGCCGGAATCGGGGGGTGGTCCATGACGGTCGCGGAACGGGTACCACCGAGATATCTGGTCGACGCGGTGGCGGAAGTCGGCTGTCTGCGGGACACGGAGATACTCCGTCAGATCGTGCACCGGCTCTGTCCGCAACTGGGACCGGCCCTGGACAGCACGGCCGGGACGTCCCAACGGGGCCTCGTCTTCAGGATCATGGAGGAACTCTCCGCCGAACCGGCCGGCATCGCGCGGTTGATCGAGACCCTGGAGATACGCGAGGGGAACTCGGTCTCGATGCGGAAGCTGAAGGTGGCCACCGCCGCCTGGGAGGTCGAGCTTCTGGACGACGAGAGCTGGGAGCGGCTCTTCGAGTTGCTGGACGGCATCCGCATCCCCGATCTCGACCGGCGGTACACCGCCTTCCTCCACACCTTGGGCCGGTTCGCGGCCCCGGTCCCCTGCACCGAACCGTGGACGGTCTTCCTGCACGCGGCGACGCTGAACGCGCGACCGGGCGATCAACTCCCCTGCTTCCAGGTGCTGCAGCAGCTTCTCGCGCTGGGCGCGGACGTCGAACGGCAGCGGCTCATCATGGACTGGGCCGAGGAGCACGATCCCTATCGGCCGGCCGCCGCCCGTCAGGAGGAGCCGGCCGCCGTGCCGGCTGAGGATGCCCCGGCGTCCGGACGTATCGACGTATGGAACCCGTCGGACTATCTGATCATCCAGCTCCGCCCGCTGCTCGACCTGGACCCCGCGTCCGGACGCGATGCCCTGCTGAGCCACTGGCTGCGCGTGTACCCGGGAGAGCGGGTCAAGGGGGAGGACTCCCGCATCAGGCTGCGCGACGCCGAGAAGGAGGTGGCCGACTTGGTCTTCGAGGCGGAGAGCGATGTGGCCCACCGCAGAACCGAGTTGGCCTTGGAGTTCGTACTCCCCCGGGATCTCCTGGACCTGAGTGTGGAACGATGGCGCAAGACTTCATTCCAAGGGGTGGGCGGTGTGCTCGGGGAGGATCACCACGTCGTCGTGCGCAGTCTCGACCGCCTCGGCCGACGCGATCTCCACGGCCGCTGGGGCCGGAGGTGGGACGCCTTCGCACACGGCCGTGCCGGTCGTGTGCACTGGTTCCCCGGGGACGGCAGATCGCATCTCCTCTCGGAGCCTCCGCCCGCGGTCGTGGTCCTCAGCGACTCCCCCACCGGCGCACGGAACGAACCGGGGGCGCGCGGAAGCCAGGACGAGCTGGTGGAAGCACTGAGAGCGGGGGTCCCTGTCGTCCTCTGGGACCGGAGAGGTCATGGCGATCGCGGTTTCCTCTCCGCCCTGCGGTCCCTGCTGGACCGCCACGATCCCCGCGGATTACCCGATGTGGTGAAGGCGTTGCGCATCGCAGCCGCGGACGGCGATCCTGAGAACGATGTGATGGTCGGCCGCCATGTCGCTCTGCTCTGGGATGATCCGAACCGGATGCCCATCGCACCCGTGGGCACATCAACGGTTCCTCCCACCGATGGGGAGGAGAGTTCGTGACTCGCCCTGACGATGACGCTGTGCCCGGTGCCGGTACGCACGACGGGCAACCGCCGCGCTGGTGGATCTACCGCGGAACCGGTCGGCCGCTGCACGACACGAGTCTGGCCGCGCTCCTGCCCCCTCCCCCTCCCTGGAGGGCCTTCGACGGCGGTCCGGTCCTCCCGCCACCGCCCGACGACGACGCCGAGATCACCCGCCGGCTCGGCGTGCACCACGCCCCGGCCCGGAGCTTCCCCGGTTTCACCGACCACGAGGCGAAGATGGTGAACACCGCTCTCCTCCTGCGCCGGCCCCTCCTGGTGTCGGGTCGTCCCGGGACGGGAAAGTCCAGCCTCGCCTATCGCATCAGCCGCGAGTTGCGCCTCGGGCGTGTCCTGCGCTGGCACATCACCAGCCGCACCACCCTCCAGCAGGGCCTCTACGAGTACGACGCGATCGGTCGTATCCAGGACACGGCGGCGCTCAGGGCGGCCGCGGGTGACGACCCTTCCGCCGAGGTCCGTTCGGCGCCGCCTGGGGTGGGCGACTACATCCAGCTCGGCCCGGTCGGGACGGCGCTCCTTCCGTACGCCGCGCCTCGGGTGCTGCTGATCGACGAGCTCGACAAGAGCGACCTCGACCTGGCCAACGATCTGCTCAGCGTCTTCGAGGAGGGCTCCTACTCGATCCCGGAACTCCTCCGGGCCCGCCGCAGGCATCCGGCGGTGAAGGTCCTGACGGACGACCCCGAGGGCGAGGCGGAGATCACCGGCGGCTCGGTCACCTGCCGCGCCTTCCCCATCGTGATCATGACCTCCAACAGCGAACGCGAGTTCCCGCCCGCGTTCCTGCGCAGGTGCCTCCTGCTCGACATGCCCGAACCCGACGAGGAGGATCTCGAGGGCATCCTCACCGCGCACTTCGGCGGTGAGGCCGCCACGCAGTGGGGTGGCGAACTGATCCCGCGGTTCCTCGAGCGGAGCCGCCAGCGCGGCGGACTCTCCAAGGACCAGTTCCTCAACTCGCTCCACCTGGCCATGTCGGATCCCGACGCCGACCCGACCGGCCCGCTCCCGGAGTTCATCGAGACGGCATGGCACCCCCTCTTCGGGACCGATCCCGGAACGAGGACCGTGTGACCGGGCGGGACGAGGGACCGTCGCCACGCCCGTCCCAACGCGAATTACTGGACGCGCTGTACCTGTCCGCGTGGCGGGACGCATCGGCTCCCTACCCGTACCTGGACTGGGGGTCCCGGCGCTCCCCGGAAACCCGTCCGTCCCCGACGGGGCGGGAGAGCGGCCCTCAGGATCCGCCCCGGGAGACTCCACGGCACGACGGAGCGCCCGAGGACAGCGGCGCCGATTCCGATGACGCGGGCCGCGGCGCCACGCAGCCCGTGGACGACGGCGAGAGGACTTCCCCGACCGCGCGGCGTGCGTCGGCGTCCGCCGACTCGGCCGAGTGGCGCCGCCGGGAAGCGGCGGGACCCGGGGCGTCCGTCCAGGCCTCCTCCTTCTGGGCAGCCACCCCCCGGTACGAGCCGGGGCCCGGCAACCGTCCGGCCTCGGCGACATCGCCCGGCGATCTCGCCCTGGCCCGGTCCCTGCGTCCGCTGCGGTTATGGCGCTCCTCTCCCGGTGCCTGGACGGTGGACGAGGCGGCCACAGCGGAACGCGCGGCGGCCGACGGGCTGTGGCTGCCGGTCTGCCACCCGGCCCGGGAGCGCAGGCTCGAACTGCTCCTGATCGTGGACGACCATCCGTCGCTCGCCCTGTGGCAGGACACCGTCCGCCGGCTCCGTCAATTGCTGGAGCAGACGGCGGCCTTCCGAACCATCACCGTCTCCCGCGTCGGCATCGCGGAGAAGGGGGCGCGCATACGCGGGCTGGGGGCCACGGCGCGCCGCAGTACACCCGGTCCCGACTGCGTGGTGCTCGTGGTCACCGACGCGGTGTCCCCGTCCTGGCGCAACGGCGACGCCGCCGCCTTCCTCTACTCGATGGCCCGATCCTCACCGACGGCCGTCCTCAGCGTGATGCCCCAGGAAGTTTGGGATGTCACCCTTCCCACGGCGGTGCGGGTGGAACTCACCGTCCCGGCCGCGGCCGCCCCGAACCGGCTCGTCCGGTCGCGCCGGATCGGCGCGAGTGCGTCGGTGCTGGGCGATCCGCCTCACCCGAACGCCACGCAGCCCCTGGCCGTGCCCCTGCTGGAACTCACCCCGGGATCCCTGGGGCGCTGGGCACGGCTGATCGCCTCCTCAGGCGGGCGTCACACCATGGCCGCACTGCTGACGGGCATCAACGGCGATCTCGAGTCCCGGACCGATCAGCGGGTCTGTCTGCAGGAGCCCTCGCAGGGCAGAGCGCGTGAGACGGTCGGCCGTTTCATGGCCAAGGCTTCGCCCACCGCATTCACACTGGCTCGCCGGCTGGCCGCCGCTCCGCTCAATCTCCCCGTCATGCGGCTGGTGCAGCGAATGCTGCCGGAGGCGAGGACCTGGAATCTCGCCGAAATCATGATGTTCGGCCTGCTGCGACGAGTCCGCGACGACTACGACGTCGAGGATGCCCAGCGGGTCTCGTTCGATTTCACGGCAGGCGTGAGACAGGAGCTCCTCGCTCTCGGGACGCGAGCGGAGACGCTGGGCGTCCTGCGCCATGTCTCCACGCATTTGGGCCCGCGACTGGCATCGGCCATCTCGGGAGGGGAAGCCCTGGTCGCCTGGCAGACCGATGCCCCCGACCCCCCTTTGACGGACCAAACAAGGCCTTTCGTCAAGCATTTGCGCACCGCGCTTTCCGCGGTGTCAGGTCCGTATCAAGCCCGCGCCGATCATTTGGACCAGTTGCTCGGCGAGGAACACCACATGAATGTGACACTAGGTGACCGATCGGATACGCTGGAGCAACGCGTGCTGCGGCCTGCCGTTGCGACGGTTCCGGATGAGTCGCCCTCGCCAGCAGTCCCAGGAGGTTCCGTGTCGTCCCCCGTGAAGCAGTCCGCAGGCCCTTTGAGCGTTCAGCCGCAGACTGCCCCGCCCAATCCGAGGCGGATCGGCGCGAACCTGCCGCTGCGCAACAGGAATTTCACGGGACGCGAGGAACAACTCACCAAGCTGCGCCAACGGCTGGCCACCGGAATAACCACCGCCGTATTGCCCGAAGCCTTGCACGGCATGGGAGGCGTAGGCAAATCCCAGATCGCCATCGAATACGTGTACCGCCATGGCAGGGATTACGAGCTCATCTGGTGGATTCCCTCCGAACAGACCAACCTGATTGTGCAATCCCTCATCGAACTCGGGGAACACATGGGATTGCGGGTGGGCGCCGACCGAAGCGCCGTACCCGCGGTCCTGGAAGCGCTTCGGGTGGGCCAACCCTACTCGAACTGGCTCCTGGTGTTCGACAACGCGGAGAACCCGCATGAGGTCCGGCAATTCTTCCCTCATGACGGTCCGGGGCGCGTCTTGGTAACTTCCCGAAACTCACAGTGGTCGACTTTGGCCAGCTCACTAGAGGTCGATGTGTTCACACGTTCGGAAAGCGTCGCGCTGATCAAGCGACGCAGTCCGCAGATTCCAGACGAGGCCGCCGACCGGCTGGCCGACGCCCTCGGCGACCTGCCGCTTGCCGTGGAACAGGCAGCCGTGTGGCTCGCCGAGACGGGAATGCCCGCCCATCAGTACCTGGACCTCTTCGAGACCAAGTGCTCGGAACTGCTGGAGCTGGCACCTCCGCCCGATTACGACCTCCCCGTGGCAGCGGCCTGGAACGTCTCCCTCGACCGCCTCCGCGAAGACCACCCGGCCGCACTGCAGTTGCTGCAGATTTGCGCCTTCTTCGCCCCCGAACCCATTTCCCGGGGGTTTTTCGAGGCAGTACGCGGAGTCAACGCTCCCGCCGCGCTGAAGGCCGCGCTGGACGACCCCATCAAGCTCTCACAGGCGGTACGGGAGATCGGCCGCTACGCCTTGGCGCGCATCGACCACCGCAATTCCACCATTCAGGTCCACCGGCTCGTGCAGCGCGTCCTCGTCGAACAGATGAACCCGCAAGAGCGGGCCGAGATGCGCCACTACGCGCACGAGATCCTCGCCAACGCCGATCCGAGGAATCCGGGACTCCCCGAGGCCTGGCCCCGCTATTCGGCACTGCTGCCGCACGTCCGGGCCACCAGGATGGTGGAATGCGAGGACGGCTGGGCCCGGCAGTTGGTCCTCAACGAAGCGCGTTTCCTCCAGGAGCGCAGTGACTACGTGGAGGCGCTGCAGGTCGCCGACGAGGCGGCGGCCATCTGGCGTCGTTCGCTGGGCGACGACCACGAGCACGTGATCGCCATCGACCAGGTGAGGGCGCTGGCCCTGCGCTGGCAGAACCGCTACACCGAGGCGTACGAACTCCAGGCCGAGTTGGTGGACCGGTGCCAGCGCGTGCTGGGCGAGCGCAACGAGACGACCCAGCGGGCGCTGAGCGTGCTGGCGATCCTGCTCCGCCTGCGGGGCGACTTCTACCGGGCCAGCGAACTGGACCAGCAGGCGTTCGAGACGACACACCGCGAACTCGGCGCCGACGACCCGGGCACCTTGCAGTCCGCCCACAACTACGCGGTCAGCCTCCGCCTCGCGGGACAATTCGCGGAGGCGTACCGACTCGACGAGGACACCTACGAACGGCGGGTCGAGGTCCTCGGAGACGACCACCTGGCGACCCTCAGCAGCCGGTACCAGATGGCCCTGGACCTCCAGGAACTCGGCCGCGGTGACGAGGCGAAGACCCTGCTGGCCAACCTCAGGGACCTGGCACTCGCACGTCTCGGCCCGGAACACGACATGACCATCCGGGCCACCCGCGAACTCTCGGTCACCCTGCGCAAACTGGGCGACCACCAGGCCGCGCTGGACCTCTCCGGCATGGCGCTGAAAGTGCTCCGCGAGAAGGCGGGCGAAAACTCGCTGGAAACGGTGCGGGCCTCGCTCAACCACGCGACCGACCTGCGCCAGACGGGCAGCCTCGACAAGGCCGCGGAGCTCGGCCGGGCCGCGATGAACAAGTGCAAGGCACTACTCGGGGCCGAACACCCCCACACGTACGCCACCGCCACCAATCTCGCGGTCACCCTGCGCCTGCTGGGCCAGGTCTCCGAGGCCCACGACCTGGACCACTCGGCGGTGGACGGCCTCAGCCGGGTGCTCAGCCCGGACCACCCCCGCACGCTCCTGGCCCGGACCAACCTGGCCAGTGACCACTTCGCCGTGGGTGAGTTCGAGGAGGCACGCACGATGGACACCGCGCTCCTGACCCTCAGCACCGAATCCCGCGGCGGCAGCCACCCCGCGACCCTGGCCGTCATGGTGAACCTGTCGTACGACCTCGAGCGCCTCGGCGAGCCCGGGGAGGCGCAGGAGCTGCACGACCGGGCACTGGCCCTGTTCCGTACCGTCCACGGGCCGGAGCACCAAGCCACCCTCGACGCGGAGAACTCCAAGCGGGCCAACTGCGACATCGACCTGCTCGGCGTCTGATGCGCTAGGCCTGGCCGCCGAGGCGGGCGCCGAGCCATTCCGCGAGTTCGTCCGGCCCCGGAGGCAGCACCTCACGGCGCAGCAGGGCGGTGTGGAGCGCCAGGACGAGTTCCGGGCGCTCCACGAGAAGGGTCCGGGGGGCTTCCGCTGCCAGGCCGATGCCGATGCAGGCCGCGACAGCGGAAGCCTCCCTGCGATAGCCGGCCGCCGCCTCTTTGTGCTCCTCGGCCACCAGGGCCGCATCGGCGCCCGAGGCCTGGGGCGTGCCCGCCGGAAGGGCGGCGCCCGCCTGGAGTTCCGCACGTACCTTCGTGAATGCGCTTCGATCCGCGAGCCGCAGGCGGGCGAGCCAGGTTCTGCCCCCTCCGCGGACCCTGGTCGGCCCGCCGGCGAGCATGCGGGCCGCGGGGAGGACCGCGGGCGGGGGCCGGCCACTGAGCCAGCGTCGGGCCAGCGCGTCGGCGCCGGACTCGTCCACCGCCAGATTCGCCGCGCGCCACGTGGCGCGCGTGTCGCGGCAGCATAATTCCGCGAGCCTCGCGGGCAGCCCCCGCACGGGCTCGTCCCACCATGCGGCGACGGATTCCGTCAGGGCGGTGACGATCCGTCCCCCGGCCTCGGTGAGCCCGACCGCGTTGTGCAGAGCGACCAGGGCCATGCGCAACTGCCACCGGTGGAGGGCGAATTCGAAGTCGGCCCGCGGGTCGCCGGCGTGTCGTCGCCGACGCCAGAACGCGGTCATGCCGGCGAACGCGTGGGCTCCGTAGAGAAGTCCGCGCAGGGGGCGCGGATCCTCCCGCCAGGGGGCGAAGTACAGGGGTTCCGGGCCCTCACGCACCGGAACGAAGAGCGGAGTCAGATCCCCGAGGGCCGTCAGCAACTGGTGCCGCGCCTCGTGGATGAGCGTGGCGGCCATGGTGGGCGCGTCGGAGGTGAACGACATGGTGATGGCCCCGTAGGCGTCCGGGACGGACGCACTGACGACCAGCAGGCCACGGGCGCCCTCGACGGGGACCACGGAGCGGACGGTGGAGGCGACCGCCCGGTGCGCCCGCGTGTCGGTGCGCCGCAGCAACTCGTACGCGCACCGGAATTGCGACCGCCATTCCTCGACCGCGGACACCGGGAGTTCCGTGGCGTCGCGCAAGGACCGGAAGTCCCGGTAGGGCGACAGATGGTCCAGCACGGTGGGCCGCGCCGACCCCGGCATCGGGAAGCCGACCTCCGGCAGCGGTGACCACCCCTCGGCCGGGGTCATGACGTCCTCGGGCATGCGCACCGAGCCGCTGTCCCCGAAGACCACCGTCCCGTCGTGGCCGCACTCCACACCGACGACGGCCCAGTCCCCCCGTCCCACGCTCCCGGTGAGGCCGAGGGACGGCAGCCACAGCCGCCCGCCGCGCGCGGGGACCCGCAGCGTGCAGCGCATACCGGCCCGGATCGCGGCAGCCGCGGCCAGGGAACCCAGCATCGTCGCGCCCGCCCATGACGGGGCGTCCGATGGGGCGGCGACCACGCCGTGTGCGAGCTGCCGCAGCAGTTGGAACGCCCAGGCGCCCACGGCCGGGTCCTCGAGCACCGCCTCGACGGCATGCGGATCGCGTCGCTGTGCGGTACCGAGCAACGCCCACGCGGCGGCGGGACGGGTCGGAGGAGTCCCGTGCGGCCATCCGCCCTCGGGATGTCCGGCAAGCTCGAGGATCGCCTTGAGCGCCAGGAGCAGGCGGCTTCGCTGAGCTGACCGCAGCAGGGCGATGTCCGCCTCGCTCAGGTCGCCGACGGCGACTCCGACGAGCGTCTTCCGGTGGATCCGATAGGCGTCAGGTGTGATCAAAAGTCACGGACGGACGCAGAAGGCCCTTCATCGGGCGCCGCCGCACATGGCCGCCATGCTGCCCTCGCACAACGGAGCAGCGATATGGGCCACTTGGCCCTGCAGTACCGCGAGCGCGCGGGGGAGGCCGCGCACCTCGTCGAACTCGTCCAAGGATATGCCCGACAGGTCGATGAGTGCTGACTGCAGGCTCTCGGCACTTCCCTCCGTGTACGTCATGCCCCCATGGTGACCGAAGCGTGTCCTCTGGGGAAGACCCACTTGCCACGGCCCCGGAACGAGGCGCCTCGCGTCACCCGGAGGCCTCTGCTTCACCTCACGGCGCTGTGCGTCGTGTTCTCGTGTCGGCGGAGCATCGCGGTCGTTTCGTGGCGGGCGGCGGGCGGTGGTCCGTGCCATCGCCCGCCGCCGGCACCGGTCAGGGGTTGACGAGGACCTTGCTGATCAGGGGGAGGTGGTCGGAGGCCGTCGGGTCGGCCTGCACGACGCGCGTGACGAGCGGGGTGACGCGCTTGGTGGTGTAGATGGCGTCGATCCGCTCGGTCGGGGCCTCGGCGGGGTAGGTCGCCCCGTCACCGCGCCCGTGCAGGGACGTGGCCCAGGCGTCCGTGTAGGAGGTCTGCAGCGGCTGGGACTCCGGCGCGGCCGGCAGCGCGTTGAAGTCCCCGACGAGGATGGCCGGCTTGGTCTTGCCTATCAGATCGACGATCTGCGGGGTCTGCTCCAGCCGGTCGGTCTGCGAACTGGCGGCCAGGTGCGTGTTGTAGACGTGCACGTCCTTGCCGTGGACGTCGATCGTGGCGTGCAGCAGCCCCCGCTGCTCCTGCCCGGGCGACTTGAACAGCCAGGTGTTGTCGGACGCGGTGATCGGGTAGCGGGACAGGATCGCGGTGCCGTACTGGATCCGGTGCCCGCCGGGGGTGGGGGGCTCCTTGTCGATGTTGGCGCCGAACACCACGTGGTAGCCGAGCGACTTCGCCAGTTCCGCGGCCTGGTCGGCCCAGTCGCTGCGCGCGGAGTAGTGGTTGTCGACCTCCTGCAGCCCGACCACGTCGGCGCCGCTCCTGCGCACCACGTCCGCGACGCGCTGGACGTCGAGCACGTCGTCGGTGCCCTGGGCGTGGTGGATGTTGAACGTCATCACGTCGAGCACCCGGGGACCCGGCGCGTCGGCGGCCGAGGCGTGGCCGATCCCGGTGGCCGTGGCGGTGCCGGTGAGCGCGACAACGGCGGCGAGAGCGGACAGGCTGCGTCGCAGCATGACGGATCCTCCTGTGGTACGGGTGCCCAGAACGTTCACGATCATGGTCCGGCCCCCTGGCGGGCGCGTGACCCGCAGATGAAGAACGCCTCCCCTCCCGGTGTCCGAAGCCGGACGTCACCCGACACCCCCACTCCGGGGGCGCGTTGGGCCACTTCCACCTGTACCGCCGTCCGCCGGCCCGATCCACGGCGGAGTCCCGCACACCGGCCGGAGTTGACCCTCGAGTTGGTGGAGGGGCCAGAGTGCTCGGTGTGGAGAGTGAGATGCGCAGCATCGGGGAGATGGCCCGGGACAGCGGACTGAGCGTGAGCGCGCTGCGGTTCTACGACGGTGCCGGTGTGCTGGTCCCGGCCTGGGTGGACCCCGTGAGCGGCTACCGCTGGTACGGCCCCGAGCAACTCGACGACGCCCGGCTGCTGGCGCGGCTGCGGCGGGCCGGCATGCCGCTGGCGGACATCCGGCTGGTACTGGCCGGCTGGTCCGGCGAGGACACCGCCCTGGTGCGCAAGCTCCTTCAGGCGCACCTGCGCCGTCTCGAACGGGGCCTGTCCGATGCCCGTATGGAGTTCTCCGCGATCCGAGCGCTACTCGAACGCAGGGAGATCCCCATGGCCTTGTCCCCCACCGCCGGCGCCGTCCGGTCGACCGTCTCCGCGCCCGAGCTCGCCGCGGCGCTGGACGCGGTCCGCTTCGCGGCCGGTGCCGACCCCGAGCTGCCGATGCTCGGCGGAGTCCTGTTCGACATCGAGGGCGGGACGCTCCACGTCGTGGCCACCGACCGGTACCGGATGGCGGTCGCGCAGGCCGGCGTCACCGGCCACGGCGGGCCCCGTACGCAGGTCATCGTGCCGTCCCCGCTCGCCGACGCCATGCGGGCGCTGCTGATCGACGACGCGGACGTCCTGTTCACCGTGGACGGGGACCGCGTGGCCCTGGAGGCGGGGGACCGTCAGGTGGCGGGCCGGTGCCTCGCCCACGACTTCCCCGACTACCGCCGCCTCCTCCGCCTGCCGGCAGGGAGGCGTGTGCGGGTCGAGGTCCCGGCCTTCCGGACGGCGCTGGAAACGGGCCCCGTCCGCGCCGGCGAGGTGCGCGAGCAGGACGGCGTGCCCGGCGACATCAGCGTGCTCAGGGTCGCGGACGACGGCACGGTGCTCGTCTGCGAGGACGGGGACGACCGCCAGGGCGCCGTCGCCGTCGCCGTCAATCGCGCGTTCCTGCTGGACGCCCTCGCCGCCGGAGCCCGGGACCGGCTGATCCTGGAGTTCGGCGCCCCGACGGCGCCCCTGGCGATCCGCCGGACCGACACCGAGGACGTCTTCTCGCTCCTGATGCCCGTCCGTCTGGAGGACTGACCGGACATGGACCGGACGCGGACCGGGGTGTCCCGGCACCCGGGCCCCCGCGACGTACACCACCGCGGTGCCGGGGTACTCCGGTACCGGAGACGACGCACGGGTGAGCCGGAGGACCGCCACGCCCGCCCGGGCGGAACGAGCGACCGGGGACCACACGCGGCACACGGCGGGGTACGGCCGGCACGTCACCGGGACGGCGCAGTGCGGCGGGGCCGCCCCTCACGGGACGGGCCCCCGGCGCGGAGGGGGGCATCGCAGGTCAGCGCGAGCCGCGGCCTCGCACCCGGTCGGGCGCGCACCACTCCCCCGTTCGCCCCGAATATCACGAATGGGTAGATTCCCATGGAGTCGCCCGCGGCGTGGCCGCACCTCTGGCCTCCCGTCGCGAGCCCCCGAACGCGCGCCCGGATGGACGGGAGGCGGTCACCCGCCCGTCCTTCCGGCCGGACAACAAGACCTTCGGCCCGAGGTGGCCGCCGAGGAACGGTGAGACCGACTATGGCCACTGACACACCCATGCAGCTCGGCATGATCGGCCTCGGCCGGATGGGCGCCAATCTCGTACGCCGCCTCATGCGCGACGGCCATCACTGCGTCGTGCACGACCTCAATCGCGACGCCGTACTGGAGTTGGAGAAGGAGGGGGCGACGGCCACCGGCTCCCTCCGGGACTTCGTGGAGAAGCTGGAACCGCCCCGGAATGTGTGGCTGATGGTCCCGGCGGGGGTGGTGCAGTCAACGCTCGACGAGCTGACCGCCCTGCTGGAACCCGACGACACCGTCATCGACGGCGGCAACTCGTACTACCGCGACGACATGGCGCGCGCCCGGCAGCTCGCCCCGCGGCGGATCCACTACGTCGACTGCGGCACGTCCGGTGGCGTCTGGGGGCTCGACCGCGGCTACTGCCTCATGATCGGCGGCGAGGACGAGCCGGTGGCGCGGCTGGACCCGATCTTCCGCACCATCGCCCCCGGCCGCGGGAACGTCGAACCCACGCCCGGCAGGACCCGGACCGACGGGACCGCGCCGGAGGGCTACCTCCACTGCGGGCCGAGCGGCGCCGGCCACTTCGTGAAGATGGTCCACAACGGGGTGGAGTACGGGATGATGGCCGCCATCGCCGAAGGCCTCAGCATCATCCGGCACGCGGACGCGGGCCTGGGCCGCAGGGCCGTCGACGCCGAGACCGCGCCACTGCGCGAGCCCGAGGCGTACCAGTACGAGATCGACGTGGCCGAGGTCGCCGAGGTGTGGCGGCGCGGCTCCGTGATCGGCTCCTGGCTGGTCGACCTCGTCGCCGACGCGCTCGCCCGCTCACCGCAACTGGACCAGTTCACCGGCCGGGTCTCGGACTCCGGCGAGGGCCGCTGGACGGTCCAGGCGGCGATCGACGAGAGCGTGCCCGCCCCCGTCATCAGCGCCTCACTGGCCGAGCGGTACGCGTCGCGGGGACTCGGCGAGTTCGGCGACAAGGTGCTGTCGGCGATGCGCGGCGAGTTCGGCGGCCACGCCGAGAAGAGCGGGTGAAGGCGCCATGGCCCACCGTTCCCCCTCGCCGAGTCACGGTCCGGTCCCCGACGACCATGTGGTCGTGCTGTTCGGTGCGACCGGTGACCTCGCCCGCCGCAAGCTGCTGCCCGGACTGTTCCACCTGGCCAAGGCGGGGCTGCTGCCGGCCCGCTACCGGATCGTCGGCTCGGCGCCGGCGCAGAGCGCGCTGAGCGACGAGGACTTCCGCAAGCACGCGCGGGAGGCGGTCGCCGAATTCGGCCGGTCGAAGCCCGAGGGCCGCGCGTGGCAGGAGTTCGAGGCCGCGCTGTCGTTCGGCGCGTGCGATGCCGGCGCCGCCGAGCCGCTGCTCGCGGCCGTACGGGAGGCCGAGCAGGCCATCGGGGGCAGCCCGCGGCGCCTGTTCCACCTCGCGGTGCCGCCGAGCGCCTTCGCCTCCGTGGTGGAGATCCTCGGGGAGACCGGCCTCGCCGAAGGCGCCCGGGTGATCGTGGAGAAGCCCTTCGGCACGGACCTCGCCTCGGCCCGCGCGCTCAACGCGTCGGTCCACGCCGTCTTCGACGAGTCGCAGGTGTTCCGCATCGACCACTTCCTCGGCAAGGAGTCGGTCGACAACATCCTCGCCCTCCGTTTCGCCAACGGCCTCTTCGAGCCGATCTGGAACCGCGACCACATCAGTCATGTGCAGATCGACGTGCCGGAGAGCATCAGCATCGAGGGCCGCGCGCAGTTCTTCGAGGGCACCGGCACCTTCCGCGACATGATCGTCACGCATCTCTTCCAGATCCTGGGATTCCTCGCCATGGAGCCGCCCACAGCGCTTGAGGCACGGTCCCTGCGGGACGAGAAGGAGAAGGTCTTCGAGTCGCTGCAGCCCGTCGACCCGGCCCATGTCGTGCGCGGGCAGTACGAGGGATACCGCGCCGAGCCGGGCGTGGATCCCCGGTCGGACACCGAGACCTTCGTGGCGCTGCGCGTCGGGATCGACAACTGGCGCTGGGCCGGGGTGCCCTTCTACCTGCGCTCCGGCAAGTCCCTCAGCGAGGCGCGGCACGTCGTGACCCTCGGCTTCCGCGAACCGGCCCTGCGCATGTTCCCGCTGGCCGCACGGGGCCGTGCCGGGGCCCGGAGCAACGCGCTGGTGATCGACTTCGACGATCCCGGCCGGATCACCACCCGCTTCCTGGTGAAGGAACCGGGCCCCGCCATGTGCCTGAGCACGGCGGAGATGGTCTTCAGCTACGCCGACTCCTTCAACGCGATGCACGCGCTGGAGGGCTACGAACGCCTCCTGCTGGACGCAATGCTGGGCGACCAGTCGCTGTTCACCCGCTCCGACGGCATCGAGCGCCTGTGGGAGGCGTCGACCCCCCTGCTGGAGAACCCGCCCCCGGTCGAGCCGTACGCCCCGGGCTCCTGGGGCCCGGACAGCGTCCGCCGGCTGATCGCGCCGTACCACTGGAGCCTGCCCCATCACACGTGACCGGCGGGCGGTCGGCTGCCCGGGGTGCGGAAGACGGAGGCCGGAGGCCGGGCCTCGGCAGACGGCCGCGGCGGGCATCACCGGCGGGAATCCCGCCCCGGCCAGGGGGGTGGACTCCCCGTGGCCGAGGGCGGCGGTGCGGTCGGTCACGGCCACCCGTCAGGGGCCGCCATCGCTGTCGGCGCGCGCACCCACCGTGGCCCCGACGGCGCCATCCTGGGTCCCGTACGCGGTGCGGCACGGGACCTTCGACGCTGTACGCCGTGGCCTGGACCTGCTGCCCGCCGAGCGCCGGGAGGACCAGCTGACGTGAGGGATGCGAGCGGCACAGGCCGCTGGCACCCCTGTCCACCGGCGACCCTGTCAGTCCGCCAAGGGAGCCGTCAGGTTCCCGATCCGCGTGACCGCCCAGCGCACCATGATCACCGTCACCATGCCGCTCGCCACGACAGCGGTGACGATCGAGGCGGCCGAGCCGGAATGCAGCGCGGTCAGGAACGGGACGACCAGCGCGACCACCACCGCCAGCGCACCGGCGCCGTACCAGGCCAGGAACAGCGCCGGGCCCATGCTGCCCGCAGGGGACTGGGCCGACGACATCAGCAGGTGGTGCTTGGTCGCCCCCCGGCAGGCGTTGACCAGCGAAGCGCCCACCAGCGGCGGCACCAGGGCCGGTGCCAGCCACGCGCGGGCCCCCGCGCCTTCCCCGGCCAGCACCCCCGCCGCCACCAGCGCGCCCACCAGCCCCAGCACGACGGGCACCGCCGTGTGCCGCAGCATCAGGCCCCGGTAGGGATACGGCGCCCACGACCCGCGCCGCGTGTCGTCGGTCTCCACCCGGGCCGGCTCCAGCAGCTGGGTCAGCGACCAGTAGCCGAAGACCAGTGAGGCCAGCGCCGCCGTCACGCCCGTCCCGCCGTGCGCCGAGGCCGCCAGCACCGCGCCCAGCACCGCCAGTACCCCCAGCACGACCGCCCGGCCCAGCCGGCCCGGCGTCCGCAGCAGCGCGAGCGCGTCCCGCCACGGCACCGCCAGTTCCGCCCAACGGGGCGCCGGCAACCGCCATCGCGTCGACCGGCCCCCGCCGGTGACCCCGGCCACCGCCTGCCGCGCGGTACGGAACTCCACCGTGCGCAGCGCGGCCATCACCCCGGTCGCGGTCCGCGAACGCCGCCGTACCGCGGACAGCGCCAGCGACCCGGTGAAGCGGTGTGCCGCGGCCAGCGCGCCGGCCACCACCACCGCCAGCAGGACGCCCGCGGCCCAGCCACCCGGTAGCGCGGCCGGTGTGGGGGCCAGCGCGGCCAGCCCGGCCCAGCCCCACGGCCCGGACCACAGCTCCACCCGTTCCAGTCCCGGCAGCCGGTGTCCGCCGACCGCCAGCACGGTCTGCGCCACCAGCGCCAGCACCGCCATAGCGACGTACGGCGTGGCCAGCCGGGCCCAGCGGGCCACTCGCTCGCTGCCTTCCACCGCGGTGGCCAGCGCGATCGCCAGCAGCGGCAGACCGATGCCGCCCAGCAGACACCAGCCGAACGCGGCCGGCAGCCCCACACCGACCGTCAGGCCCAGCGCGACCATGCCGATCGCCGCGACGAGCAGCCCGGCTCCGCCGGCGATCGCGGCCGAGCCCCAGAACCACGGCCGCAGCACCCGGGCGACGCTCACCGGCTGGGCCAGCATCCAGTCCACGGTCTCGCGCGGCGGCACCACCGGCCCGCGCCACTGGGCGTCCCAGACGGCGATCAGCAGCCATCCCAGCCCCAGCGCGCAGGACCCGGCCGGCAGCGCGGCCAGGATCGCCGGTCCGTGGCCGGAGTAGTCGGCGCCCATCGACTTCTCGAGAAACAGCCCGAGGCTCGGCAGTCCTCCCCACACCGCGAGGAGCAGCGCGACGCAGTACACGGCGTAGGCGATCTGGCCGGTCCTCTTGCGGCGGTGCGGGGTGCGCAGGTCACGGACCAGCCGCAGCGTCTCCCGCGTCCAGTCGTCGGCGTCGGACCAGGCCGCGGCGTGCTCCCCGGTCTCGTCGGTCTCCTCGGCGAGGGTGGTCACCGGGCACCGTCCGGGTTCTCGGCGTTCTCGGCCAGCCAGGTCAGTCCGTCGGTCCCGGTGGCGAGCACCTTGTCCGGGTGGCCGTCGGCCACCACCTTGCCGTCGCGGAGGACCAGTACCCGGTCAGCGACCGCACGGGCCAGTTCTCCGTGGTGTGTCACCAGCAGCACTCCGACGCCGTCCGCGGTCTCCTTCTTGATCAGGTCCACCAGCTGCCGCCGCGCGCCGGGGTCCAGTCGCTGTTCCGGCTCGTCCAGCAGCAGCAGGTCGCGCGGCCGGACCATGGCCGAAGCCAGCAGCAGCGACTGGAGCTGCCCGGAGGACAGTGCCCCGGGCAGCGCGTCGGCGTGTTCGGTCAGCTTCCGCTCGGCCAGTACGTGGCCGATCCAGTCGCCGGCGTCCTCCACGCCGTGGGCCACCGCCACCAGCTGCAGGTGCTCGCGCACGGTGAGGTCGGGGTAACAGGCCGCGGTGTCGCCGACCACCGCCACCCGGGCCCGGACGGCCGGGTCGTTCTCGTTCATCGGCTTGCCGTCGAACTTCACGGTGCCGGTGCTCGGCTTGTCCCGTCCGGCGGCTATGCGCAGCAGTGTCGATTTGCCCGAGCCGTTGTGGCCGAGCAGCGCCACGCACTTCCCGGACCGCAGTCGCAGATTCATGGTGGCCAGCGCGGTGCGCTTGCCGTAGACCCGGCTGACGCCGCTGAGCTCGAGCAATGGTGGTGCACCCATGTCGCCGGGCCTCTCGTCGAACACGATCGCTGTCCCCGCTCCGGCCTCGGGACGACGGCCCGGAGCGGCCCGGCCATTGTCCATGCTTTGTCCGACCGGGGGCCATCGGCCCTGGGTGTCCTTGGTCCACTCCGCGTGGAGGGCGCCGGCGGGTCCGTTGGTGGGAGGTCGCGGTCCGTGGAGACCAGGTGGCCGGCGTGCCACCTCACCATTGGAGCCTCGCGAGCCGGTCCGAGGGCATCAGCGCCTCACCGCTCGTGGGCTTGCGTCGTGCCAGGGCCGACGGCGCGCGGGTGCCGGTCCCCGCGGCCCCCCCCATCGGGATCAGAGCGCGCGGGACTGCCCGGACGGCTTGGGCGCGAGGTCGGCGAGCAGGGTGTCCAGTACCGCCTCCTCCTCCACGCGGACGCCGTGCTCGGCCGGGGCTTCGGCGAGTGGCGGATCCCACGGGGAGGCTGCCGGGAAGCCCGTGTGGGGCGCTCCGCGGTCCGTGACGGCGTCGCGGTGGTCGGCGGCGGTGTAGCGGCGGGGAGTCCACGGGACGCGGGTCGGCAGCGCGGCGGCAGTCCGGTCCACGAGATGGGGTCGGAACCCTGGCCGAAGGGCCAGTCGCTTGCCATGATCCGGTCATGAGCGACAGTGAGGACGCCGTCTACGAAGCACGCCACGGATTCGACCGCCGCACCTCGGGAGTCCTGGCCGTGGCGGTGCTGTTCAGCGCGGTGCTGTTGATGCCCGGAACCGGTACTCCCCTGTTCCTGCGCATCGCCGGCACAGTCCTGTTCACCGGGGGTGGCTCGGTGATGGCCGCGGGCGCTCTGACGCGCAAAGTGGCGTTCCGCGTCGACGGAACGGGCGTACTTCTCGGTGGATCCCCCCTCCGCTACCGGGCCACCACCGTCCACATCCCGTGGGAGGACATCACGGAGGTGGTGCTGTGGCGGCAGCGCGTGCCGAACGCCTCGATTCCCTGGGTCGGCGTCCGCCGCCGTGACGGCGCGCCGTCGCTGCCGGGACCCGGTCGGGGCTCCATCACCCGGGCCGTGGGCGGAGCTCTGGTACCCGTGCCGTTCGAGGTCCTGCAGTCGTCCCGTGCGGTCAGCGGCTGGCGGCTTGACAGGCAGCGCCTCGCCGACGCTGTCGCGCACTTCGCGCCGGGCCTCCGGATCGTCGACGGCCATTGAGGCAGGGATCCTTTCGTGCAGGGGGTTCGATGGCGATGGGGTCGTCGCCGGTGGATCCTTCCGGCGGACGCGCGTGGGTCTTGGCCAGGGGCCGGTCCCGGACGTCGGCCCCAGCCGAGCACGGCGGTGTGCGAGGGGGCCCGGCCGCAGGCCCCCTGTCCCCCTTGCTCGTTCCGGCTCAGCCGCAGACGTCATCCGTTCTGCTGCCCGGCGGGGCCAGAGCCTTCGCCCCCGGTGAGAGGCCGCGCCCCGCCACGGTGCACAGCCTCTCCAGCCACTGCTCCGCGTCGAGTTCGAGGACGTAACCTTACGACCCGTCAACCACGCCCATGGACGCGCCGTCCTCGGTCAGATCGGCGGTCGCGCCGTACCCGGGGGCGAAGTCGTAGCTCTGGGTGCCGCTGCGGACGTCCCAGGTGGTGTACTCGTTCGACGTGCTCTGGGTGCTCAGGGTGGACTTCGAGGTGAAGGCACCAAGCCATTGGACGCCGCGGTACGTCAGCGGCTCGAGCCACTTGTCCTCGCCCCGCGGTGGCCTTCTTTGCCGTCAGCGAGCCGGCGGGAAGACGCAAGACGAGGCGGCGGCTGCCCCAGTTCGCGTAGTACAGATGGGCGTCGTAGAACTGCTCGACGAGTTTGGTCGTATCGCCGCGAAAGCCGCCCCACTGGTACTCGTTGACGAAGCGGGTGGAGGTGATGTCGGCGCGAGTGCAACGTGGTGCGCTGGGGGCACGCGCTCAAATCCGCCGACAACAGTCTGCTGCACTTCGCCGACGGCAGCAGTGCGACGTATGACCTGCTGGTCGGCGCGGACGGCGCGCAGTCCCGGGTCCGCGCTGCTCACCGACGCCCGGCCGGCGCAGATCGGCCAGAACGTCGCCGAGGTCGGCATTCCCGACATCGACCGCACGCACCCCGACCTCGCGGCGACGGTCGGGCGCGGCAACTACTGTGTGCGGCAACGGACTGTTTCTGGCGGGACAGCGCAACGTCGACGAACGCGTTCGCATCGGCCTCGGCTTCCATGACACCGCCGAGGACTGGTTCGCCACCAGCGGGGCAGGTTCATGCGATGACCGGCTTCGGCGGTGATGCGGGACGGCCGCCTGACAAAGGGAACAGCGCAGGGCGGGCCGCGGCCCGCCCCGTCGCCGGCTCCGATGGCCCTGGGGCGTCAGTCGAAGCAGCCGGTTTTCGCCCCGTCCGTCTCGGAGCCGACCTCTATCTCGAATCCGGAGCCCGAATCGAACTCCGGCCCGGCCTCGTAGCCGTGCTCGATCTTCAGCTGGCGGGCGGTGGTGAACTGCACGGTCAGCAGGAGGGCGTCGCCGTCCCCGCCTTTGGTGAAGCACAGTCCCGCCGTTGTTTCGGGGGTGTCCTGGCCCGGAGGGGCGGACTGCAGGTGCCAGCCGTCCGCCTTGGCGGTGGTGCGGTAGAAGTCCACGACCTTCTGCCGGGAGCCGGCGAAGGCGTAGATGCGTTCGGCGTACAGCCAGGCGTCGCCGCTGTCGTCGAGGCAGCCCGCGTCCACTGAGGCCAGGTCGTTGGGAACGGTCGCCCCCTCCGGGGCGGACTGCAGGATCGGCTGGGAGCGCAGTTCCTTCACGCGTGTCGCCGTGTCGTTACAGGTGTTGAACGGGGAGAGCGCGGAGCAGCCGGTCAGGCCGGCGGCGAACAGGGCGGTGGCCAGGAGCAGTGCGCCGGGCAGGGCGAGCGGCCTGGTGGGGTGCGTCCGGGGCGGCATGGGGTCTCCCGAGGGTCGGGGTGGGCGGCTTCAGGGTCTGGGGGGAATTGCACCCTGAGCGAGAAGAGGGGGCACGGCGGTGCCGGGACCGGCCCCACGAGGGGACCGGCCCCGGCACACGGTTGCCGGCTCAACCTGTTACGGGACGGAAGTGTCCCACGGCAGGCACGGGATCACCTGGCAAGGTACCCGTGGCTGTAGAGCCAGCTGCCGGCGGAGTACAGGTACTGGAACAAGTAGCCGCGGCTGTTGTAGTAGCGCATCCAGTACCGGTTGTAACTGCTGCCGACGAAGTTGCGCGCCACCCGGTTGTTGTACTGGTCCTTCCGGGAATCGCGGCTTGTCTGCCCGTACTCGTGGGCGTCACCGAGCCGCTTGGCGGCACGCCAGCCGAAGAAGTAGGTCAGCGCGGCCTGCCAGATGAAGTGCCGCAGGGCGTTGTTCCGGGACTTGCTGCCGGGGAGCTTCCACAGCAGGACACCGGACAGGAGCGTCGCGAAGGCGCAGCCGCCGCTCCCCAGGCTCTTGCAGGCCTTGGCCTCCTCGTACTTCTTGCGCCAGGCCGAGACGCGGCCGTCAAGGTCGAACTGGTTGACCGGGTCGGCGTTGGCGTAGTCATAGGCGTTGGCGCTGCCGCCCCGGACCGGGTCGAGGGACAGGAAGCGTCCGATCGCCGGGTCGTACAGGCGGGCGCCCATGAGCTTCAGCCCGGTGACGGTCTCCGACGAACGCTGGTGCGCGCCGAGCCAGTTGTAGCGGGTCGTCGGCTGCCCCGCCCGGGGGTTGCCGAACTCGTCGGCGTCCAGCACCGTCGGCGCGACCGCCGTGTCGGCCGGCAACTGCAGGGTGATGTCGCCGCGCAGGTTGGCCAGTTGCAGGACCGTACCGCCAGTCTTGGCGGTGGTCGCCGCCAGGCTGCTGTCCGGACCGACGACATTGCGGGTGACCGCGCCGCTGCTCGTGCTCTCCACGATCCAGCGGGGGCTGTCCCCGTCGGAGTCGTAGTGGTTCAGCCGGGAGGCGGTCTGGGTCCAGGTGCCGGAGGCGTTGGACTCCTTGGTCCAGGACCGGTAACGCAGGGCGGCGTCCAGCGTCCAGGTCTGCCGCTCGGTGCCCGCCGTCTGCTGCTGCACCAGGTCGTTGACGTGGTACGCCAGCGTGGTGCCCGGCTTGGCGGTGGTGCGGCCGAACGCATCGTAGACGTAGCCGGTGCCGATCAGCCGGTCGCCGGTGTCGTAGGTGTAGGACGTGGAGGTGGCGCCGGTGGTGGTGCAGTCGGCGTTCACGGCGGCGGTGGCCGTGGCCAGCGTCTTGCGGTTGGAGTTCTTGTCGAAGGTGTAGACGCGGGTGGTGCAGATCGCGTCGGTGGCGGTGTCCTGCACCTGGGTCAGTCGGCCGGCCTTGTCGTAGGCGTACGCCTGGGAGGCGGTGACGCCCGGGGTTCCGGCGTGGGTGGCCGTCTGGCCGTGGACCGTCTCGGTGACGCTGTCGGCGATCACCACGGAGTTGTCGCTGTTGCGGGTGACCGTGCGGGCAGTGGTCGTGCCCGCGGGGTCGATGACGTCCTTCGTGGTGTAGCCGCCGGGCAGGCCTTGCGTGACCAGTTCGCCGTCCTCGTCGTAGCGGGCGGTGAACGTGCCGGCCACGGAGTCCGTCATCGAGGTCAGCAGACCGCGCGGGTCGACGGCGGTGTCGTAGGTGTAGGTGGTGGTCGACGGCACGTTGTCGGTGACGGTGGTCGGCCGGTCGAGCACGTCGTACTTGGTGGTGGTGGTGCCCCCGTCCGCGTCGGTGTACGTCATCTGACGGCCGAGCTGGTCGTAGGTTCTGCTGATGGTGCCGGCGGTCGGTGAGGTGGTGCTGATCGGGAGGCCGGTGGCGTCGTCGAAGGCCGTGGTGCTCACGGGGACGGCGGCGCCGACCCCACCTGAGATGGTCAGAGTGGTGACCCGGCCCGCCGGGTCGTAGCCCGTCGTGGTGGTGCGGGTGATCCCGTTGGCCGTCTCGATGATCTTGGTGGCCTGGCCGAATAGCCCGTACTCCAGGACCTTGGTGGGCAGTTGGGCCGGGTTGGAGCCGCCGCCGGTGATGTCGGCGGCCGGGGCGAGGCGGCAGATCTGGTCCGCCCACTCCGGCTTGCCGCCGCAGGTGCCCGTGCCGTCCGCGGTGTAGTACGTGACGATCGTGGTACCGGCGTCCGAGCCGCCGGACGCGGGCTGCGACTCGCGGTTCACCCGGCCCTGGGCGTCGTAGCCGGTGGTCGTGGTGATCGCCAGGCCGCCCGGGTCGACCGTGGAGCTGGTCGGCTGGCCCTTGGCCCAGTCGTAGGCTGTCGTGGTGACCCGCGGGTCCGCCGTCAGGGTGGGCCAGGAGCGGGGCTGCGCGCCGACCGTGACCTTGGTGACCTGGTCGCGGACGACGGCGGTGCCGTCGGTGGGACGCCCCGAGTCGAACTCCTGGACAGTGTGCTGACGTGCCATCAGCTGGGTGCCGGCGGCTGCCAGTGTGGTGGTACCGCTGGTCAGGTTCGCTGCCAGGGTGACGCGGTGCAGCGGCCCGTAGGTGTCGGTCTCCCGTTCGCCGTTCGCGTCGAACACCGACATGTTCGACAGCAGCTGGGCGCGCTCGGCGGAGGCCAGGGACCCGATGCCCAGGTCCGTCAGCTTGTCCTTGAGCACGTCCGTGGTACCGAGCGCGAGCTCGCGGTTGGCTGCGGACAGGGTGCGGACCACGTTGCCGAAGCGGTCGTACTCGGTGACCGACAGGCGATGGCCCGGTTCGGCCTTGTTCACCGCGCGACCGCTGGCGTCCAGGTAGTGGATGCCGGCCCGGCCGTAGTCACCCGCGGCGAGCGAGGAACCGTCGTTGGAGGCGGGTACCTGGTCGGGCGGGAAGACCGCCGTGGCGTCGGTGGGGATGTCCGACTGGCCCCACGAGGCCGTGGCGGCGGCGCCCAGGTTCTCCGGCGCCGCGGAGCCGGTCAGCGGCACTCCGTAGACGACGTTGGTGACGGCGGTGCCGTTGGTCTGGTCGGCGCTGCCCGGAGTGAGCGTCGCCCGGGAGACCTTGAGCAGCATGCCGGGGCCGGACGCCGGGCTGGAGCCCGCCTCGCCGTAGGTGAACGACCACGGCAGCTGGCCCGCGGGCTTGAGCGAGGTGACCCGCCCTGCCGAGTCGTAGCCGTACGCGGTCTTCAGCGCCGGGGAGATCCGCGGGTCCCAGGTCTCGCGAAGCCGGCCGTCGGCGTCGTAGGCGTAGCGCGCGACCGTGGTTGCGGTGGACGTCGAGCCGCCGGGGGCGGTCGCCCACAGCCTGACCGAGGACACCTGGTCCTTCACGTCGCCGAACGCCGAGGACGTGGCGGTGGTGGAGGTCGCGTAGACGAACTCCAGGACGCGGCAGCCCTTGACGGCGGAGTCGGCGGCGCAGCTGGAGTTGGTCACCGCCGAGTTGCCGGCGATGATCTTCTTGGGTCGGGCGATCTTGGTCTCGCCCACCGTGATCGTCTCCGAGACCGTGGTGGTCGTGGAGTTGTCCACGCCCTCGATCCAGGTCGTGCCGGCCCGCCAGGTGGTACCGCCGGCCTCAACGTGGACGAATGTGGTGGTGCCGCCCTCGGTGCTCTTCAGGGTGAAGTCGCCGCCGAAGCCGCCGGTGAGGGTGTAGTCCTCTGAGCCGGGTTCCGCGATCCAGCCGGTGCCCGCCGCGTTGGCGGTGAAGTGCATCTGGCTGTCGTCACCGGCGAGGCCGATGCTCAGCGAGGTCGCCGAGGTCTTGTGCAGGTACGAGAACGGGGTGGTGATCTGGTCGGCCGCGGCGCTGTACAGCCACTCCTTGCCGAAGATCGGGGCCTGCTCGTTGGCGGCTCCGGCCTGCGGGGAACGGGAGGAGGCGCTACGGGTGACGCTCATCCCGAAGAACGAGGCGTCGCCGCCGGGAAGCGTGTAGTCGCCGGTCAGCAGGTTCACCGAGCCGGGGCCGACGCTCTCGGTGGCCGCGCCGTCGGCGTTGCGGTCCACCACGACGCTGACCGGGTCGGAGGCGCCTGTCGCCCCTGCGCTGCCGGTGAACTCCGCGCGGATCTGGACGACGCCGTCGGGGTCGACGGTCGTGGTGGCGTTCCAGGTGAGCTGCGGGGTCTTGCCGGAGGAGAGCGCAAGCGGCCAGGAGGCCACCGGGTTGCCGCCGGAGGTCACGTCGCCGGGCGGGAGGTTCGCCCAGGCGTCGGCGTCGCCGCGCCGCCACCGGAAGGTCACGGCGTCGAACTTCGGCGACTCGGCCTCCGCGGCCAGCGGCACCCGGGCCGCGGTGCGGGTTCCGTCGTCGGGCAGCGTCACACCGCCGGGGCCGACGTGGAAGGTGTACGAGACCGGGTCGGACTTGTTCTCCGCCTTGTCCGTGGCCCGGACCTGGAGGACGTTGGTACCGGCCTTCTCGGGCGCCAGGGTGATCTTCACCGGGGTGGTGCCGCTGGTCGGGACCTTCTCCCAGACCGCGCCGTCCAGCGACCACTCGATACCGTTCTGGTCACCGGACGGCGGGGTGACGGTGAAGTCGCCGCTCTGGCCGACGCCCTTGACCCAGGCGCCGGTCGGGTAGTCGGTGGAGGTCACCGCACTGGGCGCGGAAGGAGCGCTTGTGTCGACGGTGAAGTACGCGTAGGCGGACCAGCCGGTGTTGTAGTGCTGGCCGTCGTACGGCGACGTGCGGAACTTGTACGTCTTGCCGTTGGCCAGCAGCCCTGAGGACACCTTCACCGCTGCCGGCTGCCCGGAGGCCACGAAGGGCGAGACCAGGACGTCCCCGACTTGCGCACCGGTGGCGTTGTCGAAGATCTGGAACGTGCCGTCGACCCTGTCGTTGTTGGGGTCGACGAAGGTGTCCTGCAGCGTCGGCGTCGTGGTGTTGACGAACCATGTACCGCCGGAGTCCTTGAAGAACGGCGGGCCCGCCTGCTGGTCGGTGCCGGTGCGCGGACGGTAGTTGTAGTTCACCGTCAGCTTGGGTGGGTTCGACGTGGCATTGCCCGAGTTGACCCGCTTCCACTGCGAGAGCACGGTCTCGCTGGCGGCCCGGAGCCCCATGTTGCCCTTGGTGACCTTGGCCGACGCCCATTCCTGGACCAGCGTGGTCACATCGGCGTTGATCCACCCGTCGGGTGCAGAGGTACAGGCGGGATTGCCGCGGGTCTCGGTGGAAGTGGCCTTCTTCGCCGTCCACGTCGGCTGCGAGGTCCAGCGCGAGGAGGTCGACGCGGCCCCGGCGGACCACACCTCCCACGGGTAGAGCATGCAGTCGGTGTTGGCGGAGTGGAAGTTCCACAGCGCCAGCTTGGCGTCCGTCACCAGGGCGTCCTGGATCGGTGTGGTGTTCCACGAAATGAAGGACCGCGCCGTGCGCGGCGTGCCATCGCCGTTGGTGGTGCCGGGATTGCCGAGGTCGAGTTCGACGTCGGTGGACCAGTCGACGGTCTCACCCTGCTGGACGTAGGTGTCGAAGACGTTGCCCAGCGGTGCGGTGGTGGGATCGACCACGACCGGGTAGGTCGTCTCCGGATCGGCGAGGAACGTCGCGTCCGGGGTGAGGACCAGGTCGACCGAGCCCTTGCGCTGGACGACCTTCAGGTCGACCTTGGCCCGGTGCGTGTGCTCTCCGGAGACCTTGTCGACGTCGGCATCCCACATTATTGGCGCGGGCATGACAGCCCGTTTTCTGTTCTTCCTGTCGGTGAACAGGACGCTGCCGTCCTTCAGCTGCTTCGCCTTCAGGCCCTTGGCTTTCAGCGGCAGCGTGTAGGTGTACCCGCCGGCGGCCGGGCGCTGCTTGATCTCGACGAACTGCTCGAAACCTGTGCGGGTCGCCTCGACGACCACGTCTGCGCCCGGTACCGCCTCCGGGTACTCCGCCCGGGTGCCCTCCAGCTTCGGGGCGGGCAGGCCTCCCTTCCACTGCAGCGTTATCTGGTTCTCGCCCTCGCCAAGCGTGACGAGATCGGTGGCCTTGGCCGACTGGGCGGCCTTCAGCGATGCCGCCGGGGACCCGGACTTCCCTGCCAGCCGCAGCCCGTGCGGGTGGGCCTTCGGCGCCACCGACCCGTCGGCAGCCCGGACCAGGTCCAGGTCCACCGATTGCCACTGCCCGCTCGCCTCGTCCCGGAAGCGGATCGGGCCCGCGGTCATCTCCGTGGTGAGAGAACCGTCCTTGTTCACCCACGTCGTCGACGTCTCCGTACGCTCTGACAGCGCCTCTACGCGCTTGCCCGACAACCGGGCCCCCACTCTCGCCGAGGCGAGATCCGGCGCCTGCGTGGCCGCGGGCTTCTTCGCGGCGTGACCGGGCTTCTTCACCGGCTCGTCAGCGAACGCAGGCTGCGTCCCATCGAGCAGCGTCACCGGCAACGCCAGTAAAAGAGCCCCGACCACCCACCGGCGGCCTCTGCCCGGCAGCGGTCTCCCGCGACCAGGACGCCCTGGCATCCCAAAGACCATGATTCTCCCACCAGTTGCTTTCCCATCCGTCACACGCGTGACGGCAAAGAGAAAGTAGCGAGGAGTAAAAGACAGGTAACAGCGACAACCCGTCACAAGATCGGCAACCGGAGCCTCCCTCGCCCCTGTGACAAGCGCAACGTTTGGCAAGCAAGGCGACACACACTGCCATCGAAGCGGCCCACAGCAGGGCGCCCCGCCCCAACCGAGGGAAAGGTGACCATGGTGGTCACGATGGAGTGCAGTAGCGGGAGATCAGAGGCGATCCGGGTCGGGCGACACCAGGGACGCAGCGCCGCCCGAGCACCGCACTCGGCGTACAGTTCGAACCGGAGGCTCCCACGCCGCTCGCCCAACGCGGCGGCGCCCTCGGCCCGGCGCAATTCCAAGCCGCCAGGGCTCGGCACGTACTGGGTGCCTACCGAACCCTGGGGTCCGCGCCACGGGGGCACGGTTACGGTCCCACCAGAAGCCTGTGAGCGGCCGCTTCAAGCGGCGGCCGGCCATCTCCCCACCACCAACCTGAACACATCAATACACAGGGATCACCAGGGACCGCGACGCGCGCGTGACAGAGAAGCCGGTCGCCCGTGGCGGTGGCCAGGGTCCTGAGCATGGCCTCGTCGAAGCCGGCGAGATGAAGGCTTCGCGCGCGCTGCGGAATCGATAACGGCAGAGCCGAGAAGCCGGACACGCACTGGTGCCCGGCCAGGCTGACGTACCCCGGCAGCTGCGTGGCGCCGCCCGACTCTGCTCACGTCAGGCGGCGCCATTGACGGCATCCGGCGGTAGGGGTTATCCGATGATGGCGACGGGAGCGTCCCAGGCGTTGCGGTCCACGGTGATCGTGTAGGCGCCGCGTTTTTCCTTGCTGTTCACCATGTACTGGTGTGCCCGGCTGTGGTCGGTGAACAGTTTCGGGTCCCACGGCCAGTCAGTCGTGGTGGTGTTCTTGTTGTCCCACAGGGCGTACCAGAGATTGCCGGGGAGATCCGTCTTGTCGGACGCGGTGGCGATGGCCTTGGCGCTGGAACTGCTGAAGCCGTAGTAGCCGGCGCGGTAGGTGTTGGTGCGCAGAGTCTTGGTGAAGGAGCGCACATACGTCAGCGTGGCGTCGTTGCATGCCTTGTTCGTGATGTCGTACGGCTCCATGTCGAGGTAGATCGGGCTGCCGGCCTTCATCCCGAGGGACTTGGCCTTGGCCACCGCGTCCTTTGCGTTGCTTGCGCCGACAGCCGCCGCCGTGGAGGCGGTGAACTTCTCCTTGTTGCCGCTGGTCTGGCAGGGAGGCTGCGCGCCGACGTAGAGCGGAATCAGCTTCCAACCAAGGGAGTTGACCGACTTCACCCAGGACGCGGTCAGGTTGGGCTGGGCGCAGCCGCGGTTCTTTCCACCGATATAGACCGCGGCAGCGCCGTAGAAGCCGGTGTTCCACGCCTTCATCGCCGCGAGCGAGGGCGCCGTGCAGGCGTCGAATGCCCGGCCGGTGTATGTCTTCTGCGTCGGCCAGGCCGTAGCTGCCATCGACGTCTGCGCCGCGATACCCGCACCCGCGGCGACGACGACAACCGCCGTCGACCAAGCGATGTATCGGCCCTTCTTGGATGACTTATGTCTGGACAAACCCCACCCCATTCAGATGATGCCCAGTGGTCCTGGTGATGTGCTCTCTCGCTCAGCGCGCCGTGCACACGCAGCCGCCTTGGGCAGGGCATACGGTGTCGCAGATCGACGCCTCATAGCCGAAGTGATCGAAGCTCACCGGACCATATAGGAGACGGGCGATGGCGGCCAACAGCCGTAGCTGCCCCAGCCCTTGGTGCACGGGCGGTCCATATCGTGCCATGCGATCAGCCTCGCTCATCTTGCCGGGTGCACGAACAGCGTTGCCGCCCATGAGCGAGGGAACAGGATCGTGCTACTGGCGGTGCCGGTGCTGGTTGAACCGCCCCGGGTTTCCAAGGTGGCTGGGGTACGCCGGGGCCGTGGTCGGGGTCGGATGGAGGGGTTGGGTGGTGCGTCGGCGGGCGGCTTCGGCGCGGAGGCTGGGAACCGGGTTGCGGGCGGTGTGTTGAATGCGGGTGACCAGGACGCGGGCGGGGTGGTGGGTGGTGGTCAGTTCGCGCCGGGCGGCAGCTTCCCGGAGGAGTAGGTGGGGGTGGTGGCCGCGGGCTTCGGCGTCGGTGAGGACGGTGGCCAGCGCCGGCCAAGCGGGGTCGGCGAGGATACGGTCGGCGTGCTCGGGAATGACGACGCGGGCAACGTGGGCAAGGCCGCGGCCGGCCTGCTCGTGGGGGTGGCGGGCGGTGAGCTCGTGAAGGACGGGGGTCAGGGCCCGGTCGGCTGCGGCTTGAAGGTGGTGGAGGGCTCGGCGGGGCGCAACGACGGGGTATCAGTGATTACTCGGTGGGAAAACGCACCCCGGAGGGATGGGGCCGCCGCGTCTGGTCCGGGTCGTTGACCGGCAACACCCCCGTGCATACGACTGCTTCGGATGTGGGGCGGCGGCGGGCCGCAACATGGACGCGGTCGCCTTCCCCGAGGTGTTGGCGATCGGGACCCGCGCCGCGCATGCCCTTGCCCACACCGACGCCGCCCCGAAGCCCAGCGACGGCTTCGACCCACGACGACGCGGAACGCCACGACACCGACCCCCACCAGTGCCAACCCACATCCTGATCCACGGGAATGCCTGCTCGGGCAAGGGCAAGGCGGCTCGCGCACCTCCAGGATCTCGCCGAAGAAGCACAGAGGTGCTTTCTTCACGACTTTATTCATGTCTTGACAGAGCATCGACAGGCTGTTTCGATCTGCTCGCGTCCCGAGGAAGGAGGAGGGGAGAGGGTCCCAGTACGCCCTCCAGCCCCAGCAGCACGCGTCAGTGCGGACAGCTGTCACTCGCGATGCGCACCAGGTCGGGCGCTCTTCCACCGGCCGGTGCGTCGCACTTCTGCATCGCCAAAGGAGTTCCCCGATCTTTCACACAGACGCACCGCGCGGCAGTGCCGCTTCAACCGTTCACACCGCAGCACCTGCCTCCGATCCGGTCGGGCACTGCCCGACCGGATGGTCCTCATACCCATCGACGTGAACACGCCCCTGAGTCGGGCCGGGAACTCGGGACATCCCCGGCCGGACAGTGGCCGCACATCAACACCGCCAACACACAGTCCAGTTGTGAGTGGCAGAGCCGTTCGGAGCGCACCCGTATCAGCAGCAGGGCTGCGCGGGAGCCCGGGTGGCGCGTACTCCTGAGCTGCCATCAGGGCCCAGGCGACAGCAACCCGCGGGATCGGAACCGCGCATGACCCGCGCATCCCAACAGAAAGGAAGGACATCGTGAGACGTTCCCTCATGGGGGCAGCCGCAGCTCTCACCTTGGTCGTTCTCGCCGGCACGGAGTCAGCGGCCCCGGCCGCCGTGCCGCACCACGGCTCGTCGGTAACGGGCACCTACTCCGCAGGGGCCGCCCATGCCTGGCAGTCGTTACCGAGCGTGCGCTCGGGCACCAGCAGCACAGACACCCCCACCGATGCGACCGTCGTCGTCGACCCCAGCACCACCCGCCAGAAGTACTCGGGCATCGGGTTCTCCATCGATGAGACCAGCGTGTCCAACCTGTGGAAGCTCACCCCTGCCAAGCGTGAGGAGGCCATCCGGCTGCTCGTCGATCCGAAGACGGGGGCGGGCCTGAACCGGTTCCGCCTCACGATCGGCAGCCCCGACCTCATCGAGCACCTGCCCTTCTGGTCGGAGGACGACCTGCCCGCCGGGGTCACCGACGACTTCCGGCTGAAGTACTTCTCCATCCAGCGCGACATCGACCTGCACATCGTCGACACCATCAAGCTGGTCCAGCGCTACAACCCGAAGGCCACGTTCTTCGCGTCCGCGTGGAGCGCCCCGGCGTGGATGAAGACCAACAACCGGTTCACGGGCGAGGTCGCTCTCAAGCCCGGAAGCTCGACGGAGTACTACCAGGTCGGCAAGCTGCGGGACGACTGCATCGACGTCTTCGCCCGCTACTACGTCAAGTTCATACAGGCGTACGCCAGGCACGGCATCCGCGTCGATGCACTAACCCTGCTGAACGAGCCCGGCATGGACGTCGTGTACCCGGCCATGGACATCAGTATCGCGCAGCAGCAGAAGCTCGCCCTCGCGATCAAGAAGGCCCTCCGCAAGGCGGACCTGAACACGGGCCTCTACGTCCACGACTTCAACTTCTGGGACTGGCGCGACCCGAACAGCACCGCGACGAAGAACTACCACCGCATCTTCGACGACGCGCCGGACGGCTCAGTCACCGGCCGGCAGGTCCTGAACGCGACCGACGCCGTGGCCTTCCACCCCTACTGGGGCGACCCGAAGGTCATGCGCGACGCGTTCGAGCAGACCGGCAAGCCGGTCCACATGACCGAGACCAGCGACCTGTCCGCGGCGACCATACTGAACTACTTCCGCTTGGACGCGAGCTCCTACGTCCTGTGGGCGCAGGCCACCGACCAGGACGGCGGCACGCTGCACTGGACGCCCGCACGGGACAACAACATCGACTGGGACGAGGTGGCCGCGACCACCAAGTGGCCCGACCGCCTGGTCAAGGTGAACACCACGACCAGGGACTTCACGGTCCGCGACGAGCTCTACTCCATGGGCCAGTTCGCCAAGTACCTCACGCCCGGCGACGTACGGCTGGCGTCGAGCACCACGGCGGACGGCGTGAGCAACGTCGTCTACCGGCACAACGCCGACAACTTCGTCGCGGTCCTCGGCAACGCCAACAGCGCCGACACCACGGTACGGGTGATGCTCGCCGGCAAGTCCTTCGTAGTGAAGGTCCCGGCGAACTCGTACGCCACGTACCGCTGGAAGCAGCGCATCCCCCGGGACACGCACAACTGGGCGCCTGTGCTGGCCCCGGTGCCCGACGTGGTGGCGGACCAGTACGGCACGACGCAGGTTCCGCTCAAGGCGACCGACCGCGACGGTGACCGGCTCGCCTTCTACGCGACGGACCTCCCGGACGGTGTGACCGTCGAACCCACCACGGGAGTGGTGACGCTCAAGCCGACCGTGGCCGGGGAGAGCGACGTGACGGTGACCGTCACCGACGGCACCGCGCATACCCAGGTGACCCTGCACGTGACGGTGCGGCCGCACAGCGCGCCGGTCGGGGTGAGGGTCGAAGCGGAGTCGTACGCCGACCAGCACGGCTGGACGGCGGGCGGTGCCAACTTCATCGAGGCCAACCCCGCCGCGAGCGGCGGCGCGAACGTGGGCTGGACGGCGCCTGGCAACTGGCTGGACTACGCCGTCGACGTCCCGAAAGCCGGCACGTACGACCTGGAACTCCGCGTAGCCACCGGCTCCGGCGCGGCCGTCCCGGACGCCCTGACCTTCCGGGACGCGGCCGGCACCACGCTGGCCACGGTGACCGTCCCGGACACGGGCGGCTGGGGCTCGTACCAGTCCGTGCACGTCCCGGTCACCCTGGCCGCGGGCGACCAGGTGGTCAGGCTCTTCTGCGAGACGGGCGGCTTCAACATCGACTACCTGCGGTTGTCGTAGCGCTCCCGGCGGGGTACGCCTGACAGATGAATGCCCTCTGACGAGTCGTCGGGAGGGGAAAGCCGAACCGCCCTGGCGACGGCTCGGCTTTCCCTCCCCCTGCTCCGCAGGAGTCCGACTCGAGCCGCTCCCAGCCCCGCGCGATCCCCGACTGCGGCACCTCCCTGCCCTCACGCCGGCAACGGTTCTCGTCACGCGCTCCAGAAGGAAAGGCCCAGGTCGGGGTTGGATCCCCGACCTGGGTCCTGTGCCGTCCAGACCGATACAGCCGTCCGTCTCCGTCCGCAGCGTCCTCGTCGTCCTTCGCGGTCAGCCGGATACGGAGCTGGGGGCTGCTCGGCCTTCCCGTTCACCGCGTCTTGCGGTGCGGCGAACAGGCTGACCTGCCCTGGCTGGTACTCGCCATCAGGCCATGCAACGGACGAAGGCCTGCACGGTGCCTGAGCTCTTCGACTCGTTTTGGAATGTGATCTGCCACTTTGTCGCGCTCATCGCACGGTTGTCCGTCACGTCGATGCTTGCGGAAGACACCTTCCAGCCACCGCTGATGGCATTGGTGCCCGCAGGGCAGGTGACAGTGACGGTCTTGCTTTTGTTGGCCTCGATCGACGCGACCGGACTGTCCACGGTGTCGGGGGACGAGGCGGTCACTTCCACAGCCAGCGCAGGGAACGCCAGGCTAAGAGCCAGCGCGGGGGCGGCGGCCAGGGCGAGGAGCTTGGTGCGGGTCATGGTTCGACCTCCCTTGAGTGGCTCGTGCATTCGGACGAATCGAACGCACGAGCCCAGACTGAGCGGGGCGGAGGAGAACCACCATTCGATGCCCCCCATTGGAGTGACGGAGTGCGTACCGTTGTTTATTGATCGTGGTCGAGTGGGCTTAGCGACCGCCGAAGGCCCTGCACATCGACGGAAGCCGCGAAGCCCGCGGCTTCGACAACGACTCCGGGGTGGGGATCGAAGTGGCCCTCCACGAGTACGGCATCCATGCAGAGGGATGGAGCCGAGGCGCCACGGTGTGGAGCGCCGGTCCTATAGGGCGAGGTACCCCAAGGTCGCCAGGGTGGTCATTGGCCGTGCTCGGTGCGGTTCGCCCAGCTCGAAGGAGGAGCATTGGCGGCGCTGTACGCAGGGGTGCGCTGCCCGGAATGCGGCTGGGAAGAGGGTGGCGAGATCCCGTGGCAGGCGGGTCTCACTGCCAGTCGCCCGGGGGTCACGTCCAGCGCCGAGCCACTCCCCGATGACGAGGCATTCGCCGTCGTCCAGCTCCAGGACGTCGGGGCAGTTGTTGTTGGCGGTCGACCCGCGCTCGGCGGGCGTCGATCCGATACGGCACAGGGGACTCCTTGCAGTGACAGGATCGGTGCTATGGGCACCGAGACGGATTGGGTGTACCGGGTCTTCGAGCCCCACGGCTCGGAGGGGTGGCGCCCTTATGGCCGGGGTTCCGAGCGGTGGCGGGGCGCGATCACCGCCGATGATTCGAGCGAGGGCCCCCGATACGCCGTCGCCCTCGTCGTCGCCGACCTGATGAGCGAGTGGAAGGTACGCGGGCTTTCCCGGGCGAGGCACGTGCGCGTCCTCCTCTGGCGCGACGAGGAGGGAGACGAGGCGGACGCGGACATCATCGTGGATGTCCGGCCGGACATCCACGCTGAATGACCGGCGGGTGTGCGATTCACCTTGCCTGGACCGATCAAGGTCCAGGGCGAACCTGCCCCTGGAGCCACGTCGGCGCGGCCAGGTCGACCAACTGGCTGTTGAGGGACATCACGAGGTTGGAGAGGAAGACATCGCCGGCGCTTGGGCACGCCAGATCTGTCGAAGCGGGGATGCCGAGGCGTACGCAGGTGGTCACGATGCGATGGGTGCGGGCCGTGGTCAGATCGTGGGTGCGTCCCGGGCAGAGCACAAGAAATCCACACGATCTCCCCTTACGGGTCGGTGATGACCTGGGGATTCACGGCGTGGCGGCGGTGCTTGCCGGAGTAGTCAGCGCGGCCGTCACCGGCCCGGTCGCACTCGGGAGGGTGCCGTCCACCAGCACATAGCCCGCATCGGCTGCGCGCAGTGCATGGGCCAGGCCGGGAGCACGGCGGGCAAGGAGACTGGTGACGGATCGGACGTAGGCGTGGGCGGCGCCGACGCTGATCCGGAAGCCGGCAGCGATCTGCGCGAGAGTTTCGTGCTTGCGCAGGTACACCAGCACGGCCAGGGCCCGCTGTGAGGGCCGGGGATTGCAGCGGCGCCGCAGGGCGAGCCGGGTGTCGCAGTCGAAGGTGATCGCGTGGAACTTCCTGCAGAATTTACCGAAAACCTATTGACTCGCTACATATGTTGTGGATCGTGGTTTATAGGCCATAACACCGAAAGAGTTGCAAAGTCGATGAGACGTCCAGTCGGCGGAGTGACTTGGACAGGATGTGGTTCAGGCCCCCGGCAAGCCGGCGCGATACCGAGGCGACAGTGACGACTGAAGCTTCAGGACACGCGCAGATCTACCGGGGACTGTTTTGCCCTCGGAGCCTTCGCACGGGCCGAGCGCCGGTGCGAAGGCTCTGGCACGTCCGCTCTCCCAGCGGAATCGAAGAGCAGCGGACGTAGCCCGTTCCTGCAGGCGAGACCTGTTCATGGGAAGTTTGCCTACTCGATCAAGGCGCTCCCGCCACGCACAGCGCGACGGCGCGCGGCGCGACGCCTCGGGCCGACGCTCCTGATGGGGACGTAAGCGTTGGGGATGGCCGGCCCACGGTGAGCCGTATCCGCTCCTGAGGCACCGACCTCATAAGACAGAGCCGGGCCCGTGTGCCGGTCGTCCCGGGCATTCGCCGGGGACGCGTGGCCCGGCGGGGCCCGGGCCACGCTCCAGCCTTCGTCCCGCTCGCCCGGCCCCTCCGGGCCACGCCACCAGGAGCGTCGAAGTCGTTAGCGTCGTGGACCAGGCCGCTGGCAGGGATCACCTCTCACCGCATCGGGAACCACAGAGTTCCCCTGCCGACCGGGGGCCCCGCCGGTCGCCGGGGATCGCGAACGGCTGATCGGATGACGGGCCGCATGAGCCCTTCCATTAGGGAGCCGTGCATCCCTGCAAGGCTGTGACCAGCGCCAACACGGAGGGGGAAACCCATACCCAGCGTGTTCTGCGAGATCGACTGGGCCTGCGAACACCACGACGTGGTCCTGATCGACCAGGACGGAACCCCGTTAGCCAAACTCCGCATCAACGCCGCCGGTCTGACCCAGCTACTGGATCTGCTGGCCGACCACGGCGACACCCCCGCGCTCCCGATCCCGGTGGCCATCGAGACCTCCCACGGACTGCTGGTCTCCTGCCTGCGCGCAACCGGCCGACCCGTCCACGCCATCAACCCGCAAGAAGTCCGACCACCTTACGAAGGCAATCGACATGCCGTCCCAGTCGGCACGGGCTGCCGCGTCAGTGGTCGCTGGTTCCTTCGCGCGGCGTCACCTGTGACGCCGGAGTAGCGGATCCGAGGAGCCCGGGCCCTGCAACTGCCCCCGTATGGCGGCCGGGTGCGGCCTCGCCCTCAAACCGGGCAGCTTGCGTACTTGTGGTCGCGTCGCGAAGGCGCCCTCCGCGACGGCCGGAGGCAGGCGCGGCCCCTGAAGCGGGAATCGGCGGGCCGCTCGCCGGTGCTCGACGTGAAGGCCGGTGCCGGGGCTCTCCTGAGAGTCATCGGTCCGACCCATGAACTCGCATGGAAGCTGGTGGGGTTGGGCGTCGACCATGGTCTGCCGGCGCCGGCCCTGATGACGGGCATGAACACGCCGCTGGGCCTGCCCGAGAGCAACGCCGCTCGACGTCCCGCATGCGTCCAGGTGTTGGCGCGGCGGTGGCCTGGCCGACAGCGTCGAGCTGACCCTCGCCCTCGCCCTCGAGGGGCTCGACGCGGCGCGCCTGAAGGACGTCGCCCCGGCGAACCCAATCAGAAACGCACCCTCTGACGGATGAACCCTCCCCCACGGCCCGGCGCCGGACACCCGCGTCGTCCACGGCCCGACACCGAGCGACCTGCAACTCGGCACGTGAAGGCGGGCGTCGTGCCGGGCGATCGCCCTTGCGGCAGATGGGCCGGTCAGGAACTGGGGATGCCCATGACGTCGAAGCGCTGCATGAGGGAGGGCTTGCCCCGGTGTGCGGCGCGCAGTTCGCCGGCCCGACGGTCGAAATCCACGGTGCCCCCGGTGCGGGCCTCCAGGGCGCGCAGGTCTCCGAGGAGTTCGACAGCAGCGTCGTAGGCACCGGCCTTCTTCTGAGCGATCAGGCCGTCGACCTCACTCCACGCCTGTTCGGTGTTCTCGGCGAGCTTGACCAAGCGTGCCTCCTGCGCCTCGGCGGCGGCCCGTGCCCGGGCCTGCTCGGCCGCGGCCTGAGCGACTTTCTCTCGCTGCCTGCGGTCGGTACGACGGCGGTAGGCCATGTCGAGGAGTTCGGCCGCGGTGCGCCGGCCGGTTACGTCACGAGGGCCCGGGATAGTGGTCGCCGCCCGATAGCGGGCCAGGAGTCGGGCCCCTGGGGACGCGGTGGTCAGCGCCGCCTCGACGAGGAGGGCGTCCTTGTCGGCGGCGGGAAGACCGGCGACGAAGGCCGCCAGAGCCGTCGGGTCCAGGACCTCCGTGGTGGCGGGCCGGCTGTCCTCGGCGGCGACCGCCAGGAGGTCCGCGTCGACGCCCAGGAACTCCGCCAGGGCACGCTGCGGGCCGGTGAGCGAGGCCAGTCCCGCGGGCACGGGCGGCTCGACCTCGCGGGCGTAGTTCTCCTCGTCGTCCTCCGCGAGCTCCCAGGCGGTGAGCCCGGCAAGCCATGCCACGTACAGCGCCCGCAGGTCTCCCGCCGCGAGTTCGACGCGCAGCCCCACGAATGCGGAGAGCGTGTAGGACGTCTCGAATTCCCACTCGCCGCCGTCCTCCGAGGACACGGAGAAGTCCAGCAGCGTGTGTCCGGACTGGGTCCAGACGCCGAGCGCATCCTCCATCGCGTACGCGGTGGCCTCCTTGGCCGGGAGCGAGCCGTCGGGCAGACGCAGGACGAGGCGACGGCTGCCCCAGTTCGCGTAGTACAGATGAGCGTCGTAGAACTGCTCGACCAGCCTCGTCGTATCGCCGCGGAAGTCGCCCCAGTGGTATTCGTTGACGAAGCGGGTCGGGGTGATGTCGGCGCGGGTGGACAGCGCGCGTACCTGCCTGACCTGGTCCTCGTCCAACGGGCGGTCAAGCGCAAGGAACTCGTAGTACTGGTACTCGCTCACGACTTGGCAGCCTATCGGCCCTACACCCTAGGTTTGGGTCAGCCGCGGAGCCATCCGAACAGCCCATTGCCGCGCCGCTCGCGCTCCCACTCCGCCTCCGCTTCGGCTCGCTCGGCCGCGACGCGCTCGCGCTGTGCGCAACAGCGCGGGCATTCATCGCCGCGGGCCAAGCCAGGGGCATCGTCGGGGTCGACGTCGCCGCCGCAGGTCGGGCAGGGCCACAGCGAGGCCTCCCATTGCCGGTACTCGTCCTCCTGCCGACGTGCTTCCTCCTCCTCAGCTGCCCGCTGGGCGGCACGACGTTGTTCGTCTCGACGGCCGTAGGCATGCAGGTCGTCGGGGTTGCGCAGGGCATCGGTGAGGGTCTGGGCCGAGTCATGTCCGAAGCGCCACCAGATCGCCCCGCACGGGCCGTGCTGCTGCAGCCGGTCCAGTGCGGTGGCCAGGACGGGCACCGTGCCGTCGTAGTCCCGGTACCCGTCCCGCTCTCCGGTGTTCCCTATCGGGCGGCCAGGACGCCACATGCCCTGCCAGTGCTCCTCGGATAAGCGCGCGACCTCATGTATCCGTGCTTGCAGGGCCTTGAGACCGACCTGCTTGGTGAACACGAACGCCACTGGCGGGAAGCCTTCGCGAACAGACGCCTGCCAGAGGGTCGTCCACAGTGGGACTTGCTGCCCGTCCTGGTCCTTCACGGTGCGCTGGAAGAACCGGCGGTAGCGAACGATCTTGTCGGCCACCTTGGCCGCTGGTTCGGTGCCGTTGTCCACCTCCACGAACAGCACCGGCAGCCCGGCCTCCGGCGCACTCAGGACCCCGTCGGCGCGCAGGCTGCCCTTACCCGGCGTAGTGAACGTGCCGGTGACGGGGAGAGCGACCTCGGTGTGCCACCCGCGAAGTTTGCCCAGCCCCGGGGGCCTGGCAGGCAGCGGCTCAATCAGCCCGGCGGCGGGCGGTGTGCCGCGGCGGGCAACCGGCTTGGTCGGCTCCGGCGGTGACTGCAGGAACGCGTCGATGGTGTCGGTCACCTTCACCGCGTGCGCCGCGCCGGCCCTGGCCGCCTCCCGAGCGGTACCGCCCATCTCACCGAGCGGCCGGTCCAGCTCGGTCGCGGCCACCGCCAATCCGGCCGTGGTGAGATTCCACAGGTGCTCGCTGACCGGCCGCCCCAACGGGTTCGTGCCGGTTACCTTGCCGACCGACTCCAGCAGCCCGGCGTCGCGCAGGTCCTTGCACGCGTTGCGGACGGTCTGTACGTCGGCGGTGCCCGGCAGGACGAGCTGCCGCAGTTGCGCGACCGTAGTGACCTTCACCACGCCGAGCGCCAGCAGGACCAGACTCCGCGTCCGCGCCGTCGACCCGAACCGCCACCGCGTCGTGCCCGTCATCGCGCTCGCCCTCCCCACCGCTCCCGGCACGGCACCACCCCACCGGCGGACCCGCCGTCCGCGCCGCCACGGCGGCAGCCGGTGATCCGGGGCTGGGGCGGGCATCCCGAGGCCCTACCTCACGACCCCTACACGACCACTCCACCACGCCCCACTGACACACAAGACAAAGAGCAGCAGGAGTAAAGGGGTTGTCGAGGCGTCCGCCATCGGTCAATGCGCGGTCTGACCTGCGGCATCGCTGCACACGAGGTGGAAGGTCACCGTAGGGCGCGGTGTAGGGAGGACTGTAGGGAACGGTGTTGGGGCGTTTGTACGCACCGACGGCAAGTGCGGGTCACGAGCCGGAGAGGCCCACAGGCCGTACAACGCGCCCGCCCTAGCCGCCCAGCCACTCACCGCCTGGGACCCCGCGAGAGCGATGGCGTGCCCAGGCGGAGGACCTACAGGCAAACCAGCCCCCCGCCTCGCCACGATGTCCGACGGTCTGCTGATGCAAAGTCCGCCCGCCTGCTCGTCGCCGAGGGTCGCGATCCACCAGGGCGCTCAGTGCATCAGCCCGACACCACTCACCGACCACCGCCTCAGTCCTGGTCGGTGAGTGCGGCCGCAGTAGTCGGTGAGCTTCCTCTCGGGCTGGCCACTCTCCATCGTGCTTCAAGCAGGCCCGATAGCCGGGAGTGCATTTCGTGGCGCATGCGCTGTCGGGGGGAGTCGTCCGGGCCGTGAGGATGCCGCCATGGGGCGATCATCACTTCTGGGTGTCTGGCCTGGGTCCGCGCGACGGCGGCTCCCGCTTACGGCAGGTCCCGCTCCTCCGCCCTGAGCACGTACGTGCCCACGTCCTTCTCGGAGTGCGTCAGCCCCTCAGCACGTACCCGCTCCATGGCACGTTGCGCCGTCGAGTTGACCACGCCGAACTCGGCCGCAATCTGCACCACGCTGGGGAGCTTGCTGCCAGGCGGATAGGCGCTGTCCGTGATCCGCTTCATGATCACGTCAGATGGCGCCTGCCGGTGCTGGTTGACCCGCGGACATCCTGGGGCACTACGCGGAAGGGTTTGCCGGAGGCATCGGGTCAGCGACGAAGGTTCCGCGCGCCGGCCGAGTGACCACAAGCCCCGCGTCCCGAAGGATGCTCAGCGCACGGCGAACAGTGCCCGGACCAACCCCGTATTCGTGCGTCATCACAAGTTCGCCCGGCAGACGCGCCCCCGGAGCGTACTCACCGGAACGAATCTTGCGCTCAAGAATCGCAGCAAGTTGCTCGTACACGTATTCGGGCGAGTCGGCACTGATCTTGTCCACGCTCCGACCGTAAGCCGCTACTTACAACCACGCATTACCTAGAACTACTACCAACCACTACCTACTACTACCTACTACTACCTACTATCGGCTAGGCTCGTTCGCCCAGACAACAAGACGCCCCGGCAGGAAGCGGCTACTTCCGTACCGGGGCTCACCGAGAAATGGAGTCTCGGCTATGTGGCACCTTATCGCCGCGCTCGTTGCGTGGTTCCTGCCTGCTCGTGGTCGTCGTCGGGCGGAAGCCCCCCAGCCGGCGCAACGCGTACGTACCTCACTGCCTGCCTACCGCTCACCGCGCCCGGCTGAGGTGATCAACGCTGACGACCTGCCGCTCGTGCCCCGCTATCTCGTCGCCTTCGAGCTGCGCCGAGAGCAGCAAGCACAGCGTGAACGGCGCACGGCGGCAGTGCTGGCAACCATGGGCATCGACTACGCGCCGGAGGCTGTGGCGTGAGCGCGACTGCGAAGCCTTGCGGACAGCACCAACCCGGTCGTGAGCCGTCAGCACTGGACGCCGCTACCTCTCCTGCGTCCCGCCAGCAGACCACGAAGGGCACCAAATGAACGGCTTCAACGAAGCGTGGTCCGGCTACCTGCCGGTCGTGGACGCGGAGGCTGCGCGCGGCGTCGCGGGACTGCGACTGCCTCCGTGGACCGGGCCGGACGGGAAGCCCGCCTACACCCCGGACGACAATCCCGAGGGGATGATCGCGCGACTCGCCGACCGCATGGAACGTGAACAACTCACCGCAGCGTCAGACCTGCTCGAGCTTGCCCGTCAGACGCTCGCCGTTACTGAGCCGCTGACCCCGGACCAATCTCGTTTCGTCGTGGCCCGTCTTTGCGACGTCCTGTCGAACACGCTACGGGTCGCCGAGTCACGCGGCATGCGTCTGACGACCGGAGGCGCCGATGCGTAGGCGCGAAGCTCCACTGATGACTATGCGCGTATCGCGCGACGGCGGGCAGACGTGGGGGCGCCGGCTGCGCTTCCACAGCAGCGACAACCTCAAGCCCCTCCAATCCTCCGTGTGGCCACCGTGCGAGTGCCGCCGATGCATGCCGGGGCTGCACCGCACGTAGCGAGCCGGCCGAGCAGAGAGAGGCCCTGTAGCGACCTGCGGATTCCCGGGTCGCTACGGGGGCCCTGGTGCCCGGTTCGTCTCGTGGCCTCAGCGGGGCTCAGAGCTCCCAAGCACAGAATGAGTGCGATGCCTGTCTGCACGGCTCCACGCACGGGTACTGCGCATCGTGATGTCCACGCGGGGCGACCGAATGTCGCAGGCCAGCCGATCACCCACCTGCGCCAAGCCGTGCGGCGGCCCCCTCCTGGTCGCCTCCCTGACTCTCTCGTGAGCCGCTCCCCCTCTTCGACCGGGGCCGCCACAGAACCCGCTGTCCAAGGACCTCACTCCGTCAGACGTCGGCAGTCTGCCGCTCCAGACCCACCAGCTCGCGCAGCTTGTCGCGCGTCTCCAGGTCAGTCGCATACACCACCGTGCCGACCATGCCCCGAGTGAGCAGGACCTTGTAGGTGTTCCTGATCAGCCGGTCCACGTCGGCGTCGGGCGTGGACTTCTTGAAGACCGGGTCCTTGGACTTCGTACGGTCGGTGACCCAGCGGTACGTGCGCCAGACAAGGTCGGGACCGATGATGACGCCGGACCAGTCGTACTCGAAGCCCTGCGCGGTGTAGACACAGCCGATCTGGCCGAAGCCGGCCGGATCGGTTGCCCATAGGGCCGACTGCGGAGCTCCGGAAATCGCGCGTTCTCCGCGCAGGTTCCAGGGGCGAGCCCAGTCGCCGATCACCACGTCCGGCGGGAGCGGGTCGCCGGGCTTGGGCTCCGGTGACCACGGCCAGCAGTAGCCAGCCGACATCCGGGCGCCGTAACCCTGAGCGCGACGCTCCTCAAGGAACGCCTCCATCTCCTGCGGGCTCTCGGCGACCAGAAGCTGCATGCGGTCGTCGGGATCCCACGTCACCGAACCGCCGGGCTCCAGACCGAGCAGCCGTACGACCCACCGCAGATAGGCATCGCTGCCGCCGCAGCGGAACTGGCTGTCGAGCGGCACGACGCGACAGGTTAGCCCCTTTCGTTCGGCAGCCGTCTTGATCTCTGCCACGGTGCCCATCTCACCAGGACGCACCACCTGGTGTTCGTCGAGGAGGAAGACGGGCACCCGGGCGACGTCGATGAGCTCGTCGATCTGCGGCTTGCCCGTCCGGTGGGCAGACGAGGTGTAACGGTTCGCGGAGGTCTCGCGGATGCGGTGGGCCTCGTCACAGACCACGACGTCGAGAGTGTTCTTCTCGGCCGTCATGAAGCTGTTGAAGTACTTGAAGAGGTCCTGGACCTCCCGCTTCCGGGCGCCGGCGACCTTGCGCATGGTCTTGGTGAAGGACTGCGAACCGGTGGCGTGCAGAGCCGGCACGCCCTCCCGGTACAGCTCGCCAAGCAGGGAGAGAGCGATGACGCTCTTGCCGGTCCCCGGGCCGCCGGTGACGACCACGACCTCCTTGTGGTCGGACCGCTTCGCCTTACGCACCGCGTTGAGCACCATGCGATAGGCGACCTGCTGCTGGTCGAGGAGGATGAACTGCTCTCGCTCCCGCACCTCCTGCGCCGCCACGGCCATCAGCTGCTTGGAGGGGACCGTCTTGCCCGCAAGGAGCTCGTCGGCCGCACGGGCCCCCGAGTGCTTGTCGCTCAGCCTGGCACGGAGGTGGTCGAGGAACTCGCCTCTGGACTCGGCGGTGAACAGTTGACCGCGGTCGTCGAGCTCGATTTCGCGCAGGCCGCTGACCCCGAACTCGGTCGCGTTGTGGAGGTAGGCCACGCCGCCGACCCGCTTGGGGTGCTCGGCGACGGCTCCGTTGAAGTTGACCAGGTATTCGCAGTAGCGGCGCACCTGCTCGATGGGGTTGAGCACAGGGTGCGCGTAGGCGTCCACCAGGCAGAGGGCCGGGTCGTCCTCGTAAGGGGCCGCCTGGCTCCACTGCTTCAGCTCGACAATGACGTAAGACGGCTCTCCGGTGGACGGGTGCACCCCGGCGAGCACGGCGTCGGCCCGCTTGCTGTTCAGCGGCAGCGCGTACTCCAGCATGACCTCCACACCGCCGAGCCCCGCATCGTTGAGTGCCCCCACCAGCGCCGGGATGCTGCGCTCCCAGGAGCGGGCCTCGGAGGTCCCCGGGCGATAGCCGTGCATGTGGACGAACTGTTCGGTCAGGCGGTGGTAGAGCGACCCGTCGTGGGCCATGACGGCGACCGTCCTGGCCGACTCGCGGAGCAGCAAGGAATTCCCCCAGGCAGCACGAAGTGACTCGTGCGGGTGGGGGCATGTCCTTCGAGACTCCACCGGAGCGGAGCGGAAGCCCGTCGGGCCGCAATGATGTGATCAAGGGTACTCATGAGGCTGGCGGCGGTGAAGGTTCTTGTTTGCCGGCGGTCTTTCGGTATCGCTCGGTGTCCTCGCCCTGATCACGTCTGACGCCCGGAGCCTCACGCACCCGGGTCCGTCTTGAGATCCGTTCGGTCCGGGTAGCCCGCGGTCCGTTCAGTCAACCGCGACGCTGTACTCCGGCCGTCCCAGGTGCTGCAGCACGGTCTGGTGGGCCCGCCAGCCGTCGGGGAACTTCGGCGGGACGTCCAGGTAGACCGGTGAGGTGGAAGGGTGGCGGTCGAGGAGGTCCCGGATGCCGGCGCGGCCGATGACGATGCAGGCGTGGCGGTGGCGGGAGAGCAGGACGCAGAGGCGGCCTGTTTCGAGGTGGAAGGCGCTTGCGTCGGCGCGCCCGGACAGGGGGTGCCAGACGAGGGTGACGTCGAACTCTCGGCCCTGAAGGCGGTTGGCGGTGTCGACGGTGATGTCCGCGAGGTGGGGCCCTTGGCGGTCGAGGTGTTCGCGGACGGCTGCGACCTGGTCATTGTGAGCGGCGCCGATGGCGATGCGGGACGCGGTGAGCTCGGCTGCTACGCCGGACGAGTGCGTGAGGGCGCCCCGCTGGAGCAGGCGGTTGGCGGTGTCGGCGAGGGCAGCAGCGAGGTCGCCGTCGGTGCGCAGGGTGTGGCGGTGGGGTAGTTCGAGGTAACCCCATCCCGTGGCGGCGGCCTTCTCGAGGACCTGGTCGACCGGCGTGCCGCCGAGGGCAGCGGTGGCCAGGGTGAGGATCCGGTCGCCGTCGCGCGTGCCGGGGGTGAAGGGGTAGAAGGGGTAGAAGGCCTGCTCCACCAGAGGCGCGGCGGAGGCTGGCAGACGCCAGGAGATGGGCAGCTGGTGCAGGGGCATCCCGGTGTTGTGGGCGAGGGCGACGTCTACGGCGTTGCGCAGCGGGTCCCAGGTGAGGCCGGCCCAGCGGTCGGTGTCCACGGTGGCGAAGGGGTCGAGCTGGCCGGGGTCGCCGACGAAGAGGGCGTGGTCGAAGAGTTTGGCGGTGCGCAGCAGCGCGTCGGAGCGCATCTGGTAGGCCTCGTCCACGATGGCCCAGTCCCACGAGACGTCTTTGACGAAGGCCCACTTCGCCGCGGTGGCGACGACGACTGGGAAGTCCCGCAGGTCGCCCACGTCGGCGGACAAGGCGACGTTGTCGAGGCCGAGGATGCGGCGTGGGGCGGTGTAGCCGCTGGCATGGAGGCGGCCGATGCGCAGGTCGGGGCGGTCGGTGGCGAGGCGGGTGACGAGGTCGTCGACCTGTTCGTTGGTCTGGGCGACGATCATGACGGGGCGGTTCTGGTCGGCGAGGTGTCCGGCGGAGCGGACGACGAGGGTGGACTTGCCCGCGCCGGGCGGCGAGTCGACGACGATGCCCCGTTGATTGGTGGTGTCCAGATCGTGGAGCACGGCGGAGACCGCGGCGTCGGCACGGGCGCCCGGGCTGCCCGAGCCCTGAGGGGTGGGGGACGTCGGTGTGGTCATTCCCAGACCTCCTTGGCATCGTCGTCGGTCGGCTGGTAGCCCTCGCGCGGGCCCCCGTGCGTCCAGGGGACGTCGGTGTCGTCCGGCACGGCGGCCGTGGTGAAGTGGCCACCGAGGACGGTGTAGAGGAGCTCCTCGCCGAGTTCTGGGACGGCGCCGGGAAGTGCCGGAGGTTTCTGCTTGCCGAGCCCGCCGGAGAGTTCGAGATCGACGTCGAAGCCGTCCTCCGCCTCGCGGATGTCGATGATCACGGCCTTCTGGCCGGTGCGGGCCGGACTACGCACGTCCTTGCCGTCTCCGGTGCGCGGCCTGGTCTCGGTCCGGAGCGTGATCAGGGGCCGGAACACCGCGCGCTTGGGTCCTTGGACCATGCGCTCGGCATCCCTGGCCACCACCTGGCCGGCGAAGGCGGCACCGTCAAGTTCGTACTCGGCCATGACCAGCGGATCGTCGAAAGCGCGGTCGGTCTGGTAGCGGGCGACGGCGTCCTCAAGGCGGGCGAGGCGGCGGGCGGCGCCCGCCGCGTGGTCGCGGCGCGGCTGCGGTGCTCCGCCCTCGGCGATGTACTGCGAGCGCAGGGTGAAGGCCGTACGGTCGTACGCCCAGCGGTCGGCGACGGTCCGCCCGGCCGGCAGGTCGCGCAGTAGGTCAATGCCGTGCCACATGTCACGCCAGGTGGGTTGCAGTTGGGTGCGCAAATCGGATTCGAGGGCGCGGACGGCGGCGGCCTGGCGCTGCTCGTCGTCGGTCGCGCCAGCCGCGTCGTAGGCCGCGATCAGCTCGACCAGCAGGCGGTCGAAGACCGGGTCGGTGGCCGGGCCGGCGGGCGGGTGCTCGCCGGGGTCCTCGGCGAGGAGAGCGGCTTCGGGGCCGGTCAGGCCGGTGGGCGGGTCTATCCAGCCCAGCGCTGCTGCCAGGTTGCCGTCCTCGCTGCTGCTCTGGCCGGTGGCCCAGTGCGCGGTGAGCAGCCCAGTCATGCTCAGCAGCAGACTGGAGCCGGGGAACTCGCTCTGGTCGCAGGCCCAGGTCAGCCAATTGCCGAGCAGCGGCACGGCCGGGTCGACGGCGTGTTCGCCGGTGGTGCGGCGCAGCCTGGTGGAGCGGCCGAGGAGACGGGTGAAGGCCAGACCGCCGGGGTTGGGCAGGAGGATCTGCGGGGCGTCCGCGTAGCGTTCGCGGGTCTCCTTGCCCCGGGCAGCCGTATAGGTCTCGGTCTGCTCACGGCACGAGTCGAGGTACGGCAGGAGCAGCGCGCCGAGTTGTTCGGTGAAGCGGAAGCGCTGGGTGCGGTTGCGCGGCTGGGGTACGACCAGCAGGTGCGGCTGGTCGCGGTCAGTCCCGGCCATGGCGGCAAGCGGCGCGCAGGCCTCACCGGCCAGCTTGAGCGGGATGAGGACGAAGGGCCGCTCGGCGATGTGGGTGTGCCGGACGGTGGTGACCGGCTGGGCTCGGCCCGCCTGCTCGGCACGGAGTTTGGCGAGGGCGGTGAGGGTGCTCATGCGACGCCTCCGATCCGGCGTGCGCGCAGCCGGTCGGCGGCGCGGAGGCGCTCGACGATGTCGGCCTGAGTGGGGTCGGGTTCGAGTGCGGCGTCGATGAGACCGAGCGCGGTACGGGTGGAGTCGACGCCGGGCAGTTCGTTGCGCACAGAGGTGCCCAGGCGGGCCGGTTCGCAAGCGGTGGTGGCCTGGTCCCGGCAGTACTGGGCGAGTTCGCAGAAGTCGAGGCAGGAGGGGCTGTAGGCGGCGGTGAGGTCGTCGAGGGCGTCGGCGAGTTCCCGGCCGGTACGGGCCGGCCTTCCGTCCCGGCCCTCTGACAGGTCGAAGCTGGCGTCGGCCGGGAGCATGGCAGCAAGGTCCTCGGCCCGGTCGAGGCGGCCGAGTTGGAACTCGATCGCGTCCAGCTTCTGGCGCAGGTCGACCAGCCTGCCGTACGGCTGGTTGGCGAAGTCCTTGGGGCAGATAAGCAGGAACTGGTCGGCGACGGCGTCGGCGGCCGCTTGCGCGTCCAGGCCGACGGCGAGGAGCGTCTGCCGCAGCGCGATGACGTAGACGGCGGCCTGTTTGGCCGCCTCGGCGACCTTGCCCGGGTCGGCCTGGCCATCGATCGCGGCGAACGACTTGATCTCGGCAATGTAGAACCTGCCGCCGATGCGGTGGGTGACGGCGTCGGGTTCCAGGTAGGCGGTCTGCCCGGCGACCTGCAGGGTGAGAACGGGGTGGTCCAGGATGAGACGCTCGTCGGTGCCTTTTGTGACACGACCCAGCAACCGGCGGGTCTCGGCGGCGCGGAGCTTGAGATCGGGGTTCTGGCCGACCGTGTTGAGGTCCGCCACCCCGGCCTCGCGGACGGGTACGTCGAGCTCCGTGCGCAACAGGGTGAATAGGGCGGCGTAGCCGTCGGCCTTGACCAGCTCCTCGAACGCGTTGCCGCGGGATATCGCGAACGGGGACTGCCCGAAGCGGGCGTCGAAGCCGACGCGGGCGGCGAGCGCGTTCTTGTCGACGCCCGCGGCGTCGAGCACGGCGCGGCGGGCACAGCCGGGGTTGGCGGTCAGCGCGGTGATCTTCCGCGCGGTGTACGGCTGCGGGGCGATCGGTCCGCGCAGGCGCGAGAGCGTGTCATCGGTGCTGGGCGACGGCGCCATGGCATCTTCCTGGGTGGTGCGTGCGAGCAGAGATGGAACAACGGTGATCGGGCGGGGTCGTTAGGAGCCGTCGGTGCCCGTTTGGTCGGCGAGCCCGAGTGCCGGTGCGCCGAAGAGTTTCTGCGTATCGGTCAGTTTGCGGGCGCGCTGTGCGGCTGCCTGCCGTTGTTCGGCGTCGTCCGCGGCGTGGACCTCGGATTCCGTCGTGGCGGCGCGGATAACCCGTTCCGGGTCGGCGGCACCGAAACCTTCGTGGGCTCCGGGTACGTTCTGCGCGAAGCGGTGCAGGAGTCGCCAGGCGGCGTCCGATGGCTGCTCGCCGGTCGCCTGGATGCGCTGTATCTGCTCGGCGACCCTGACGGCTTGGGTGAGGAAGTCGGTGCGTGGGCCGAGCGGCCCGACGATGCGCTGTTCCAGCGGCCAGGTGGACAGGGCGAGTAGCCCTCTGGCAGGCGTCAGCCGGTCGTGGGTGAGGGCCGCGCAGATGTAGTAGGGGCGCGCGTAGGCCTGTGCGGCGAAGGAGCGCTCCTCGTCACGTCGCAGCGACGCCAGGCGGGTGGTGACGATCGTGTCCGCGAAGAAGGCCTCGTGAGCGGCGGAGATCAGTTTGGGAGCGGCGCTGGCTCCGAGGACGGTGAGCGCCTGGTGCACCTGCTCACGCACGGGGATCACGCCGCCCACGGCACGGGCGAGCGTCCTTGCCGGCGAGTCCGGTCGTGGCCGCAGCGGGGGTTCGGTCGGCCGTGCCGCGTCCGGGCCCGCGCCCGCTGCCTCCGCGTCCAGCGCGTCCAGCGCGTCGTGCCACGCCTGCTCCGCGTCGCGCAGTTCACTTCGGGCCTTCGTCGCGGCAGCCTTGTCGCCCGCGCGCGTTGCTTCGCGCAGAGAGGCACGCAGGTCCGTCATCCGCTGTTCGAGTGCTTCGAGTGACTCGGGCATGTCGGCAGCATAGCCCAGACTCCACTCGCTTCCAATGTTTTCCAAAGGGTTCCAAAGTTCGACCAGACCGCGCTACGCTCCTGGCAACCGCACGGCTCCAGCCCAACGGGCAGAGCCTGCATACATCTTCGCCATGCGCCGTATCAGGCCCCACCCTGCCGACGGCCGCAGCGCACTCCCACACCCACTGTCGCCATTCGCGCCACCCAGGCCACTTCACCAAGGAACCGCCATGAGCTCTGCCATGCCTCCGTACCCGCCGAACCCGTCCGCTCCACAATGGGCGACGCAGCACCCGATCGCCCGTCCCCCTGCGCCGCAGCCGCCGGGCAAGCCCTCGCGGCGCAAGGCCTGGCTCACCCACGGCGCGGTCGGAGTCGTCGCCCTGTTCCTCGGCACCGCCGCAAACGGCGGCGGCGCCGAGGCCGACGGCAACTCGGTCACCGCTCCGGCCGCGACGGTGACCGCCACCGCCAAGGCGGCCGCCGCCCCGGCCCCGACGGTGACCGTGACCGCCACCAAGACGGTCACAGCGAAGCCGCCCAAGCCCAAGGGCCCCGCCACCACCGTCGCCGGGGACGGCGAGTACCTGGTCGGCGCCGACATGAAGGCCGGCACTTACCGCACCGCCGGCCCCGACGGCTCCCTGTGCTACTGGGAGCGCGCCAAGGACTCCACCGGCGACTTCGACTCGATCATCGCCAACAACAACCTGCAGGGCAGCGGTCGGGTGACCGTCCGCAAGGGCGAGGTGTTCAAGACGACCGGCTGCCAGAAGTGGGCCAAGGTCGGCTAACTGACGTCCGCCACCGCCGCACGACATTCGTTCGCCCGCCTCTCGCCAACACCCTCGGCTGACGAGTCCGCCACTCGGAACCGCTCCATCGCGAGGTGGCACCAACTGGGCACGTTCCTCGACTGCACACCATTCATCCACGACTTGCACATACCTGATACACATTGGACGCAGCAGCACACGCGACAAGGACACCGCATGCACGAGATATCCAAGGGCGCCAACATCGGCCTGGCCACGCTCAGCGAGGACACCGGATCCATCCAGGTCGCCCTGGGCTGGACCGATCCCTCCGGGACCGGAGAAGCGGACGTGTCCGTGCTGCTCCTCAATGCGAATGGCAAGGTCCGCAGCGACGAGGACCTCTACTTCTACAACAACCCCGCCAGTGCGGACGGCAGCGTCCAGGTGCTCGGCTCGACGCCGACCGCGGACGGCAGCGAGGACCGCATCAGCCTCGACCTGACGGCCATCCCCGCCGACATCGAGTGCATCGTGGTCGCCGCCAGCCGGACCGGCAGCGCTCCGTTCGGCGAACTGGAGGACCTGCGGCTGACCCTGGCCGATGCGACTGGTGAGCCGCTCCTCCACTTCTCCATCAAGGACGCGAGTGTGGAGACCGCCTTCGTCTTCGGCGAGATCTACCGCCGCAACGGGGAGTGGAAGTTCCGGGCCGTCGGCCAGGGATACCACTCCGGCCTCGCGGGACTGGCCACCGACTACGGTATCAACGTCACGGAGGACGAGCCGGAGGCCGCCGCCCCGGAACCTGCCGTTGCCCTGATCCCCGCGCAGTCCGACGCCACCAGGACGCAGGACGCCGCTCCGCAAGCACCGGAGCCGGCAGACCCCGCCCGGCCGGCGGCACCGCACAGGCGCGTACGGATCGCGAAGAAGAAGGTGACGCTGCCCGCAAGCCCCAAGAAGTCGCTGGCCGAGAACGAGTCCTGGCGGTCCGCCCGGCTGTTCCCGGTGCCGCAACTCAAGAGCGATCGTGAGCGCGAGGTCCGCGCCACCTCGGTGCTGCTGTCCGTCATGGCGCAGGTACCGGAGTTCGGCCGCCGCCTGACCGCCGGGTTCAACGCCCCGGCCGGTGCTATGGAGACCTTCGTCGAGACCTCTTTCACCTACGGTGCGACGACGGTCCGCCCCGACGGCGTCATCCGGGCCTCCCGCGCCGGAAAGATCTGGACCGCACTGGTCGAGACCAAGACGAATGGCAATCCGCTCAAGGACGAGCAGGTCCAGTCCTACATGGACATCGCGGCTCGCCGCGGCTACGAGGCGGTGATCACGCTTTCCAATGACGTGGCCCTGCCCGGTAGCCCTGTCGTCAATGTCAAGATCGACGGCCGACGCAAGCACAAGGTCGCCCTGTGGCACCTCTCCTGGGCCGAGGTCGTCCACCACGCCCAGATGCTCGTTCGCCACGACGGCGTCGCCAACCTGGCCCACGCGTGGTTGCTCCAGGAACTCCTGCACTACCTCCAGCACGAGAACTCCGGCTGTCACGGCTTCCAGAACATGGGCACGGCCTGGGTCCCCCTCCGCAACGCCATCAGCGAGGACACCCTGGTACGCGGCGACAAGCAGGCCGTGGAGGTCGTCGAAAGCTGGGAGCGTCTCATCCAGCAGGTCAGCCTCCGTCTCAGTGGCGAACTGGGCGAGAAGGTGTCCCCCGTACGCGCCAAACGCGGTACCGACCTTCAGCTCCGGCGCGCCGAACTCGCGGACCGCCTCGCCGACAACGGGCAACTGCACGCGGAGATCCACATCGAGAGCGCGATCGGTACCCTCGCGATCACCGCGGATCTGCGCACCGGAAAGCTCCGCACCTCGATCGACGTGCCCGCGCCTGAGCAGGGCTATCCCCTCTCCTGGGCCAAACGCCTGGTCCGCCAGCTTGCCGAGGCGCCGGCCGACCTGCACGTCGAAACGCTGCTCGCCGAGGGCCAGGGTGCCGGGCCGCGCGGCACCCTGGAGAAGCTGCGCCCCGAACCTGGCGACCTGCTGCCCAAGGACTCCGCGCAGGTCAAGGGCTTCCGGCTCACCCTCTCGAAGACCATGGGCAACACCCGCGGCAATGCCGAAAGCGGCTTCATCCGCAGCGTCGACACCGCCGTTGACCGCTTCCACTCGCATGTCATCACCCACCTGGGGCTCCCGGCACCGCGTCGGGGCGCGCAGCGCACGGGCCCCACGGACGGCTGACCCCGCACGACCCTCCGCCGCCATACTCCGGTCGCCTCGCCCTCTTCGTGTGCTCCGCGGGGGGGCGATCGGCCGACCCCGAAAGCCATCTCGCCGCCGGACCGTGTCCACTGGAGACCGTCGTGAACACCCCACCGCCGGAGCAGCCCTCCGGCACAACTCAGCCCGAAGCCGTTTCCGCCGAAGCACCCCCCTCCCTGCGCGACCTGATCCGGCTCCGGCTGGCCGGTTCCTCGCTCGCCCCCGAGGCCCAGGCACTGCTGCTCGAATGCCTTGGTGAGGAAACGACCTCCTCGAGGGAGCGCGCGCCGCGCGCCTACCTCCAGTCGGTCACCGTCAGCGGCTTCCGCGGAATCGGCCGCACCGCCCGGCTCCCGCTCACGCCCGGTCCCGGCCTGACTCTGGTCGTCGGCCGCAATGGCTCCGGCAAGTCCAGCTTCGCCGAGGCCATCGAGATCGCGCTCACCGGTGACAACGCGCGCTGGAAGACCAGGTCCGACATCTGGCGGCGCAGCTGGCGCAACCTACACGAGGGGAACGACCCGCAAGTCGCCGTGGAGCTGCTGGTCGAGGGTGACACCGCGCCCAGCACCGTCTACCGCGCCTGGACCGGTCAGGACGTCGCCGAGTCGCACGCGGAGTGGGAGCGGCCCGGCCACGAACCCGCCCCGCTGACCGCACTGGGGTGGGAGCGGGACCTCGCCCATTACCGGCCGTTCCTCTCCTACTCCGAACTCGGCGCGCTGATCGGCGGCAAGCCGAGCGAGATGTACGACGCAGTGGCGGCCATCCTCGGACTGGAGCAGCTCGCGGGAGCCGACAAACGGCTGATGGACCAGTCGAAGGAGCTCGATGGCGCTCTCAAGCAAGCTGCCGCCGAACTCCCCGCACTGATTGCAGAATTGGGCGCCGTCGATGACCCGCGTGCCGCGGCCGCCGTCTCGGCGCTGAGCGGGCGTACGCAGGACCTCGACCAGGCCGCAGCGCTGGTGGCCGGACAGTCGACCATCGACGGTGACGCCCTCACCGGACTGCGCCGCCTCGCCGAACTGACCGGTCCCGACCTCGCCGCGGTCGGCGCGGCGGTGGCCCGGCTGCGCGAAGCGGCCGCGGGTGCCGAGGACGCACGGGCCACCTCGGCCGAGGACTCCTGGCAGCGTGCGGAACTGCTGTCCGCGGCACTGGACCACCATCGCCGCCACCCCGCCCGCCCCGACTGCCCGGTCTGCGGGAGCAATGACCGGATCGACGGCCATTGGGCGGCGGCCGCCGCCGAGCAGGTCGATCGTCTGCGCGAGGATGCCGCGGACGCCCGTGCCGCCCGCCGCGAGCTGAGTGACGCCGGCGAGGCCTTGCGGAACCTGGTCGTGCCTCCCCCGGCTTGGCTGCCGCCCGACCTCGCCGAGCTGTGGCGCGCATGGGCCGGCTGCCGCAGCCTCACCGAAGCGGGGGCCGCCGAGCTGGCATCGCGCGCCGAGTCGAGCGCCGCCGTACTGGCCGACGCCTGCCGGCTCACCTCCCAGCAGGCCGCCAAGCAGCTCGCGGAGCACGACGAGGAGTGGCGCGGCCACGCCGCCCGCCTCGCGGCGTGGCTGGAACGGGCCCGCACCGCGGAGACCGGCCGCCCCCGCCTGAACCACGTGAAAGCGGCCCGCAAATGGCTCAAGGACGCACACGAGGACTTGCGCGCCGAACGGATGCGGCCCATTGCGAATGGGGCGCAGGCCACCTGGGCCGCGCTTCGGCAGCGGAGCAACGTCAGCCTCGGACCGGTGCAGCTCGGCGGCACCGGCACGCAGCGCCGCGTCGTCCTGGACGTCTCCGTCGACGACATCGACGCCCCCGCTCTCGGGGTGATGAGTCAGGGCGAGCTGCACTCCCTCGCGCTGTCCCTCTTCCTGCCCCGCACCACACTCGCGGAGAATCCCTTCCCCTTCCTGGTCATCGACGACCCCGTGCAGTCCATGGATCCCGCGAAAGTCGAGGGCCTGGCCACCGTCCTGTCCGCGCTCGCCCTGCAGCAGCAGGTCGTCGTCTTCACTCATGACACCCGTCTCCCCCAGGCCCTGAAGTACCTGCGGCTGCCCGCCACCATCCTGGAGGTCGTACGGCGCGAGCGGTCCGTCGTCCAGGTGAAACAGGGAGACGATCCCGTCAAACAGGCCCTGTACGACGCCAAGGCGCTCACGAAGGCCCGCAACATGCCTCCCGAGGTCGTCTCCCGGGTGCTCCCGGGCCTGTGCCGCACCGCGCTGGAGGCCGCTTTCCTGCCCGCCGCCCGCCGTCGCCTGCTCCGCAGCGGCCGCGACCATGCCTCTGTCGAGCGGGAGATCTCCCGTGCGCACAAGCTGACCGAGCTCGCCGCTCTGGCCATGTACGGCGACCGGGCCCGCAGCGCCGAGGTGCTCCCTGACCTCGAACGCGCCTACGGCGGCTGGGCCGCAGAACTGATCCGGCTGTGTAACCGCGGCTCCCACGAAGCCGTACCAGTCCCCGATGTCGACGAGTTGATCGATGAGACCAAGCGGCTCGCCGGGAAGGTGCAGGAGCTGTGAGCACCCCGACACCAAGGTTTCCGCCCGCCCCTCGCCCGGCGCCCTCGGCCGTACCTCGGCCGACGCCGCCGCGACCCGCCCAGCCCGGCCCTGCCGCTGAGGCGCTCCCCACCTCCCCCGTGGACCTCCTGTCGAGCACCGACCGGCTGCTCGGCTCTGCCCAGGTCACCAACTCCACAACTGGCGTCTGGCCGCGCGCTGCCGCTCTCCTGCTGCGCCTGGCCCTCGAGGAGGGACTGCGGCAATACTGGCGCACCGTCCGCCCCGAACTGGCCCGCTGCCCGACGCACGCGCAGGCACTCTGCCTTGAGTCGTACGCAGGCGCTGAGCTCGCCCGCCGCTGGTCCGCCGCCTGGTCCGGCCTCAGCAAGGCCTGCCACTACCACTCCTACGAACTCTCCCCCACCGCTGGTGAGCTGCGTGCCTGGCGCGACGAAGCGGCCGCACTGCTGAGGGTGCTTACGGGGAAGGAGTCTCAAGGATGATCGAGTTCAGAGGCTGTGCCTGCGTCAGGCGCAGACACTCGGAGTGCCCCACCGGCTCGGCCCGAAGTCCCAACGCTACGGCTTCACAACTGGTTGAATCGAGCGCCTTCACCTCGCCTCGTTCGGCGCTGAAGATGTAGTGAGAGGGCCACCGAGCCCTTCGCCCCCAAGTTCGTCTTCATCTGATAGACCTTCCAGCCTCCGAGAGCGGACGGATCACGTCCGCGGGACGGATGCCTCGGAAATGAGGAGTGCACCCCCGTGACGTTCACAAAAAACTCCTGGACTGCAGACGCACTCCTCGCGCAAGAGGTGGCGGATCGGTTCGACAGCGCCATCGCCGCCTACAACGTCAACCCGAATCTCATCTCCGAGCATGCCAACCACGAGGAGTCCATCCGCGTGGGAGGGTACGCAAACCGTACGCTCCTCGAGCTGGTCCAGAACGCTGCTGACGCCATGTCCGGGGCCGACGGCAACCTGGGGACGGCTGCCGGTCGAGTCGAGATCATCCTCGACACAGACAACGAAACGCTCTACTGCGCCAACTCCGGTCGCCCGTTCTCGAAGAACGGGATCACTGCAATCACCCATGCACACCTGAGCGGCAAACGAGGCGACGAGATCGGCCGCTTCGGCCTCGGCTTCAAGTCCTCCCTCGCCGTCTCCGACGCTCCTCAGGTGTTCAGCCGGACAGTTTCGTTCGAGTTCAACTCGTCGACCGCACGGGACACTCTTGCCGATATCCGGGTCGCGAGACGCTATCCCATCCTCCGCACACCGACCCTCGTCGATCCGGCCACCGCCTTCACAGACGACCCGATTCTCGCCGACCTTTCCGAATGGGCCGCCACCATCGTGCGGCTCCCCCGTGTTTCCAACCTCAAGAGGCTGCGCCAGGGAATCAAGGAATTCTCATCTGAATTCCTCCTCTTCGTCACAGCAGTTCGTGAAGTGAAGCTCAAGGTCATTGGCTCGGACCCGTTCGAGACGGCCTACGTCTCGCGTGACCTGGGTGACGGCACATACAAGATCGAAGAGCCGAGCGGCGAGGGCGACGAATGGATCGTCGAGCATCGCATGCATGCCCCCTCCGCCGAGGCCCGTCAGCAGGTCGGGGAGGCCGTCTCGCGAGCGGCGGTCAAGGTCACAGTCGCGATCCCCAGACGTCAGGCCAGGCAGCGCATCGGGCAGTTCTGGTCCTACTTCCCGCTCCAGGATCAGACCTCTGCCTCCGCACTCTTCAACGCCCCGTGGAGCGTAAACGACGACAGAACAACGCTTCTCGAGAACGACTACAACCGGGAGATCCTCGGGACGCTCGCCGAGATGTTCGTCGGCATGCTGTCGCGGGTGACGATGCCCACCGACCCTGCTGCACACCTCGACTACATGCCCGCACGAGGCAGGGAGGTTCTCTCGTTCGGAGACGGGATTCTCTGTTTCCACGTGCCGCGGATGAGTGGAAGCCTCCCGCTCGTGCCCAACGCAACCGGCAATCTGAAGCACGCCACCGAACTGCGCCCGCTCGACTTCGGTATTCAGGTCGACGACAGCGTCCACCAGGCCTGGATCGTTTCCCCGAACACCGGGGACGATGTGCCGCACTGGCAATGTTACAGATCGGGTCAGCGATTTACGCGCTTGCGGCAGCTCTTCGTGGCGGCGGCGAACCCGGACCTCATCGATGGTAACGACAGGGATATGTCACGCTCCCTCGACAATGTACCCAAACGAGGACTACTGTCCTGGCTCCGCGAATGGGCTGCCGGAGCGGATACAGTGTCTGCTGCGAACGCATTGCGATTCGTGCTGAACAATCGGAGGCTCCCTGGTGTCGACGGGGCCAAGGTCATCCCGACAACCGCCGGGCTGCGCGCGATTTCGGACCACAACGTCGTCTTCCTGAACCAGGAGGACGGGGCCGAGATCGAGGAGGCAGTCTTCGTCTCGCGCGGCTTCCTGGCTCAGCCCGGCGTGGAGAACGGCCTGCGTCAGGCAGGGTTCCGTGATCTCAGCCCCGTTGCAATTCTCAACGCCCGTCTTGCCCGCCTCTCGCCCACTGCCGGCGATGACGAGCTCTCCAAGATCTGGGACGCCGTCCTCGGTCTTCCGATCCCCGAAGCGGTGAAGGTGCTGACGAGCCGCTCCAACGCGGTCAAGGTCCCGACCCGCGACGGCGGCTGGGCCATGCCTCGCAAGGTCTTCGACCTCGACGTCCCCCTGGGGGACGAGCATGTTGCGCGCACGTTGGACCGTCAGCGCTGTCTGCCCGAAGTGGCGCACCGGCTGGGCGTCGTCCGCGCAGTCGTCAGGGACTACTCCATCGAGGACGAGCCTTGCATGGAGCAGTACCGGCAATGGGTCCTGTCCGAGCTGAACGCGCAGCTCGGTGTCGGCGACCGTCCGATCGAGCGCATCGCGTTCAGCCCGAGCAAGGGTCCGGGCCCCTTCTCCATGCTGTTCATCCTCCGCCATGCGGAGGCGCCCGCGCAGGTGCGCGAGAACTGGACGGTCAAGCTGCTCGAAGCCGGACCTGCTGCCTGGACCTGCGAGGATCTCGACACGGACACGGCCTACACCGTGAAGTCGCCTGCGCATTGGGCAGCGGAGGAAGCCGGTCTGTTGAAATCGACCCGTGGATACCGTGCACCGGCGGACGTGGTTGCTCCGTCTCTCATCAGGTACCGCGAGCTGCTCCCGCTGTTCAGCGGTTCACGACAGGTCGTCGATGCGCTGGGGCTTCCGGACGAACTCGCTCTGGTGCCCCCTCCGGTGCTCAGGGAGTCGCTCGAGGCAAAACTGTTCGCTCCGGCCACCAGCGACGCTGTCCTCGTCGACTTCATTCTGACGGCATGGCGCGTCGCCTGTGCCGGCTCGCAGCCCACGAGCATTCCGGCGCGCGTGGGACGTGCTGTGGAGCCCCGCTGTCCCTCGGCGGTCTACATCGCAGTATCGGATGAACAGGCCAAGCTGCTCGCGTCTCGCCAGCGCCCGTACCTTAAGGCGACGGAGGATCAGGCAACCGAACTTGTCGGCTCCGTGGGCTGCTGTCGATTCGAGGACAGCTTCGCCTTCTCCATGGTCATCGAGGGCGCCCAGGAGGAGGAGCGAGTGCTCGATGTCTTCACCGGGCTGCGCAGTACGGACGTCGCCGACAGGCTGGCCAACGCCACGATCACTCGCGCCGTGCAGGTAGTCAAGCGTGTGACCGCCGAGGACGGCGTCGAGGACCGTCCGCTTCCTTCGTATCTCGACGGTCCGAGGCTGACGGTGCGACGCGAATTCGACGAGCGTCAGCTCCTCGGCATCGTCAATGAAGCCTTCGCCCTGGAGCTCACGAATGCCGAGCTCGAGGGGGTACGGAGGGTCGGGCTCGATCACCGACTTGAGGAGCTTCGGCAGAGGGCTCTGGCTGCCCACACGGATGTCGAGCGACTTGACATCTATTTCGGCCCGGATGACCTGCGCGATGCCCTGCCCAAGGGCCTCTGGCCTGCACTCGAGGCGCAAGGACTGGTCGACGACGAGACGTCCATCGCCAAGCTCTTCCTCACGGTGTACGGCTCGGACTCGATCAGCTTGCTCGCCGACCTGTTCCGACAGGAACAGTTCCCCGACGTCCCGACCCAGTGGTCGGGAGGAGCGACCACCATCTCCTGGTTGCGGAAGATGGGCTTCCCAGCCGTGTACGCCGGCCGGCGCACGATGTACCAGGACGCCGAGTTCGTCGTCCCCGGTGCCGTGAAGCTCAACCCCCTGCACCCGTTCCAGCAGAGGATCAGCAAGCAGCTCCGGGACGTGCTGATCGTCCGGGACGAGAACGGCCGCCATCGCAAGGCGATGGTGGAGCTGCCGACCGGCGCCGGAAAGACACGCGTCGCGGCGGAGACCGTGCTGAGGCTCTTCATCGAGGGAGAGCTTCGTGGTCCCGTCCTGTGGATCGCCCAGTCCCTCGAGCTCTGCGAGCAGGCCGTCCAGACCTGGAGCACGGTGTGGCGCGGTCTCGGGGACGAACGACCTCTGACGATCGGGCGTCTTTGGGATCGCAATGTCGTACACGAGCCGGACACCGAGTTCAGCGTGATCGTCGCGACAGATGCGAAGCTCGATGCCATTCTCCACAGCCCGGAGTACGCGTGGCTCAGCCACGCGTCGACCGTCATCGTCGACGAGGGCCACCGTGCGGGTGATTCCGAGCTGTACACGCGCATTCTCGGTTGGCTCGGCGTGGCCGGCCGAGGCTGGGAACGCCCTCTGGTCGGACTCTCGGCGACACCCTTCAAGGGAAAGTCCATCTCGGCGACCAAGGCCCTTGTGAACCGCTTCGGCGGCCGCAAGATCAAGGCCTTCGAGGAGAATGCCTACCGGGAACTCGCGGAGATCGAGGTTCTGGCACGGGTCGAGCACCAGGTGCTCCTCGGCGTCGATGTCCCGCTGGAGCCGGACGAGATCGACGAGGCGAAGAGGCAGCGCAGGATCAGCCCGAGCGTCCTGGAGCGCATCGGCCAGGACCAGGCACGAATGTCGACCCTGGTCAACCACATCATGGGGCTGGACCCAGCCTGGCCCGTTCTGGTCTTCACGCCCAATGTGCTGTCGGCGCAGGTGCTTGCCGCGACGCTGCGGTACCGCGGCGTCGAGGCGGCAGCGGTGAGCGGACAGACCGGTCGGCAGGAGCGCCGTGACATCATCACGCGTTTCAAGAAGAACGAGATCCGCGTCCTCACCAACTGCGACCTGTTGATCCAGGGCTTCGACGCCCCGGGTGTCCGGGCGCTCTACATAGCGCGTCCGACGTTCAGCCCGAACGCCTACATCCAGATGGCCGGACGCGGCCTGCGCGGCCCTGCCAACGGCGGGAAGCCCGAGTGCCTCATCGTGGACATGAAGGACGACTTCGGGGACGGGGACGTCACCGACCTGCTCGGATACCGCGAGTACGAGGACCTCTGGAAGGAGCAGGGCGCGTGATCCTCGTTCCCGACCTGGCAGACATCGAGAAGACCGCAGGCAGCGCAGCCGAACGCCGGATCGCCCAGCTTCTGCGCGACGTGCACGACGACCCCGACGCGGTCGCCTTCCACTCGGTGAAGCTGCGCTCCCACGCCTACAAGCAGCAGGCGGAGGCCGACTTCGTCATCCTGTGGAAGAAGGTCGTGATCGTCATCGAGGCCAAGGGGGGAGGAGTCCGGAAGTACGAGGGCGTGTGGTACAGCGTCGACCGGCGCAACGACTGGCACAAGCTCGCCGGTTCCCCCATGGAGCAGGCGAGGTCTGCCATGTACGCGCTGCGGGACATCCTCCACGAGGAGGGCGTCGGCTGGTTCGCGCAAGAGGCCGTCGTCATCACTCCGGACATCGACACCCCTCCGCACTCGGTCGAGTGGCAGCCGGCCAACTGGCTGGGGAAAGACGACATGACCACGGCCCGTCTGACCGCTGCACTGGACGCGATCGCGGCGTCCGCACGGAAGCCACCGGTGGGGCAGAAACTTGCCCGGGTGGAGGACCTGCGGGCCCGTCTGTTCGGGGAGTTCACCCGCATGCCCGCGATCGACGCGCAGCGTGGCGCTGTGATCGAGGAGCAGAACCGTGCCACTACCGGCCAGGCCAGGGTCCTGGCCGCACTGGCCCGCAACCCGCGGATGATGGTGTCCGGCGGCGCCGGCACGGGCAAGTCACTCGTCCTCGCCGAGGCGGCGAAGCAGGAGGCGGATCAGGGCAGGTCCGTGCTGATCACCTTCCGGTCCCCGAGGCTCGTGGAGTTCTTCGTTCCCCGTGTGCAAGGCCGCTCCCTGGACGTGATCCCGTTCGGGGAACTGAGGGAGAGCAAGGCCTACGACATCGTCTTCGTGGACGAAGCCCAGGACCTGATGACTCCTGAAGTCATGGACACCCTCGATGTGATCATCGTCGGCGGTCGTGCCTCTGGCCGGTGGCGGATGTTCCTGGACAAGAACAACCAGTCGCACGTCGACGGCGCCTTCGACGACGACACCTTCGAGATCGTCGAATCCGAGGCACTCTCGGTGGATCTGGACCTGAACGTGCGGAACACGCGTGCCATGGTCCACATGGTGAAGGAGTACCTCGGTGCGGACCTCGGCGACCCGGGCATCGTCCATGGCGAGAAGGTCACCTGGCACTCGTCCGACGTCCCCGCCGGCATCCACGCGGCGGAGTCCGTGGTACGCCAGCTCGTCGCCGATGGTGTCCGCCCGGAGACCGTCTGGATCATCAGCGTGACATCTCTCGACGATGCCCGTAGGACAACCGACGGGTTCGTCGTGACCAGCCCCAAGTCCGCGAAGGGCCTGGAGGCAGAGCACGTCGTCGTCTGCGACCTGCCCGCGTCGTTCGGCATCGCCGAGAGTGCGGCGTTCTACGTCGCCGTGACACGAGCCCGTGTCTCGCTGCACATCGTGGTGTCCAAGGAGGACCGACGGCAGCTCCAGCACCTCGCTCGGAAGCAGTTGGAGGGAAAGTGAAACTGACCAGGGCGCAGGAGATCGCGCTGGAGCATCTCCGCAAGGCATATGTCGGACCCGATGGCGATGACGACGAGGTACTCCTCAATCTGCCCGATCGCCAGTATGCAGTCGGCATGCTGTTCCCGAGCGGATCACGGGTGATGAGCCCCGATGGCTCCGGCTCGGAGACGGACGTCTCGGCCGACGTGTCCTCCGGAGACGTGGAGGAGGACGGGGCCGGTGTGCCTCTCGCGGAGGACTGGCGCCCGTCGTCGGTGGCCGTCTCCTTCGTCACGGACAGGTCCACCGTCACCGTCGCGTTCTCCGGAGGGACGTACCAGCGGGTCGCCGGGGACGGCCCTCCGCGCTGGCGGCGGCACCCGTTCTCGTTCGAGGGATTCGAGCTCTCCCCGAAGCAGCCCCCGCATGAACTGACCGCGGGGGACGTGAAGCTCGAGATCGGCTCGAGGTGGCGCGCCTACGGCGACGACCACCTGGTGACCGTGCACGCACGTGTGCGCTCGGAATCGACGGGTGATGATCGGCTCGACATCGAGCGAATGCTCTTCCAGGTCAAGCTGGCGGTGGCGTCCGCGCAAGGCGGACAGATCCTGGAGTACGACCCCGCGAAGTCCTTCACCGTGGACGAGGAGTCCGCGGAGCTGCGTCTTCGTTATCGGGACCGGAAGGTGTACGCGGTGGGCCACGGGATGGCCGCCGACTGGGAACTCATCGACGGGAGATGTACCGCTGTCTCCCTCGCCTCCGTCCCGGCGTTCGTCGTCCCCGCGGTGGAGACGACGGGCTTCGAGGCCGATTCCAACGCGGCCAAGGCGCTCCGGCTCGAAAATCTGGCGCGCATCGACACCGCGTCGGACGAAGTCGTGCCGATGTTGGATGTGTTCGTCCAGGCCTTCTCCGAGTGGGTATCGGCGCAGGAGGCCCGAGTCGATGGCTTCGGGGACGACGCCGACGTGGCGCGAGCCATCACGAACCGCGCCCGCACTTCTGTGGAGCGCATGGAAGCCGGTGTCGCCCTGTTGCGGGACCCTCGTCGGCAACAGCTGAGGGTTGCTTTCGCGCTCGGTATGTCGGCCATGCGTCTGCAGATGCTGCAGACCGCGCTCAAGCGCGGTGCCGACCCGGACCGAGTGGAGGAGCCCCAGTGGCGTCCCTTCCAGCTCGGCTTCCTTCTCGTGTCACTGGCGTCCACAGTGGACGAGGAGCACCCGGAGCGGGAGCTTGTCGACCTCATCTGGTTCCCCACAGGCGGCGGCAAAACGGAGGCGTATCTCGGCCTGGCGGCGATCGAGATCTTCCGTCGTCGGATCATGCACGGCATCGCCGGCGCCGGTACGGCGGTGATCACGCGATACACCCTCCGGCTTCTCACGGCGCAGCAGTTCCAGCGGGCCGCCTCACTCATCTGCGCCATGGAACTGCTGCGGAAGGACGATCCGCGGGCCAGGGCCATGGCCAGGTTCTCCATCGGTCTCTGGGTCGGCAATGAGGTCACTCCGAGTTCGAGAGCGGATGCGAAGGCCGCGCTCCAGCGCCTGCACAAGGCCGCCAGGCCCGAGGAGACGAATCAGTTCCAGGTCGAGAGCTGCCCGTGGTGCGGGGCGGCTCTGGTCCCCGCGTCGAGGTCCCACGACCCGAAGCAGTACGGTTTCCGGCTTGACGGCAACGACATCGTCATCCACTGCACCAGCGCGGACTGCCGGTTCCATGACGAGCTTCCCCTGGCCGTCGTCGACGACGTCCTCTACGAGGAGCCCCCGACGATCCTGCTCGCCACGGTCGACAAGTTCGCCCGTCTCCAGTTCAAGCCGGAGGCAGGCCAGCTGTTGGGCCTCAACACGATGTACCGTCAACCTTCAATGATCATCCAGGATGAGTTGCACCTGCTGTCGGGGCCGCTCGGCACGACCGTCGCGGTCTTCGACGCCGTCATCCAGATGCTTCTGAGCAAGGGCGGCACCACTCCCAAGATCATCGCCTCCACGGCGACGATCCGTGCCTCGGCGGAGCAGGTCCGAGGGCTCTACGGACGTGAGGTCGCGCTCTATCCCCCCGCGGGGCTCGACGGCGATCGGACCTTCTTCTCGCGCCCTGTCGAGAGCGGCGAGGGCCGCCTCTACGTCGGGCTGATGCCGCAGTCCGTCTCGCAGGTCTCCGCGGTCATTGCGGCGACCGCGCCCTTGATCGAGATCCCTGCGGTGCTGGCCAGGGACACGGACTCCGGCGCCACGCGGGACTCGTACTGGACCACGGTGATGTACCACAACAGTCTCCGCGAGCTCGGCCGCAGCGGAACGCTGGTGGTCGACGACGTCAACGGACGTCTCGAGCCCCGTGCGGATCGACTGGACCTGCCGTTCCGACGCGTACGCGCCGGTCGGGTCCTGGAACTCACCAGTCGCCGAGGGCCCGAGGAACTACCCAACGACCTGCGGGAACTCGGGCGGAGCGCCGACCACACCGACGAGGCCGTCGATGTCGTCCTCTCGTCGAACATGCTGTCGGTCGGCATCGACATACCCCGCCTGGCACTCATGCTGATGGTCGGCCAGCCCAAGACGACCGCCGAATACATCCAGGCCACCAGCCGGGTGGGCCGTGGCCGGAACAACGGCATCGTGACGACGTTGTTCAGGTCGAACCGGGCCCGCGACCGGTCGCACTTCGAGACCTTCAAGGGGTACCACGAGGCGCTCTACCGCGACGTCGAGCCGACGAGCGTCACCCCCTGGTCCCTGGCGTCGCGCGACCGGTCACTGGCCGGTGCCCTCGTGGCGCTGATGCGGCACACCTTCCCCGCGCTCGCAGAACACGACTCGGCATCGGCTCTCGACCTCGAGGACGACCGGATGCGCGGCGCGATCGAGCGACTCGTCAAGACCTTCGTCGACCTGGTGAGTCGCTCGGAGCACATCGAGGCCGAGGAGACGCAGGCGCAGGTGTGGCTGCTCCTCAATGACTGGGATCGCCGCGCGAGACTCGCACGCGAATCCGACTCGGCCCTGATGTACCGCCGTCGGAAGGCCGACGAGGATGCTCTGCTGAAACAGTTCGGGCAGCAAGGGGAAGGTTGGCTCGTCGCCGACTCGATGCGGTCCGTCGAGCCCAACGTCGCTGTCCAAGTACGTGAGCCCTTCGAAGGAGGCGATCGTGGAACGAATCCTGCATGACCTGCGTCTCTCGGAGACGATCACACCGTTCGGTGTGGGAGCCATCGTCGACGTGCTCGGGGAGTCGTTGATCGCGCCCGACACCTCCTGGTGGGACCGCAAGTCGGCCCCCGAGGTCAGTTGCGAACGCCTCCTCGCACGGTTGGGCGCGGGCGTCCTGCGGCAAGCACCGTCCCACTCGGGACGTGCGGCCAAGGAGACCGCCCATCTGCTCTACTGGCGGTTCCCGACGTGGCGGTTCTGCGAGCGGTGCACGAAACTCTCGCAGCTCACCGGCAGGAACAAGGGACGCTGGAGCAACAACTGCGACTGTGGCGGTGCACTCGTGCCGATGCGGTACGTGGCCGTCTGCGAGAAGGGCAGCCATATCCAGGACATTCACTGGTTCATGTGGGCTCACCGCGGGCGCGACGCCGGCGTAACCGAGTCGGTGCGCCATTGCCGTGCCTACAAGGAATTGCGGTTCGTCCGATCGTCCCAGCACGGGGAAGGCCTGGCCTCGCTCCGGGTCGAGTGCAACGGGTGCAAGCGCTCGCGTCCCCTCTCCGATCTCGTCGGGGGTGAGTCGCTCCACCGCGACGGCGTCCGTTGCGGTGGGACCCAACCGTGGGAGGAGCCCAAGCCCGGCAACGTGTGCGAACACAAGCTGATCGCCGTTCAGCGCGGCGCCACGGGCAATTACATCGCCGAACGCCTCTCCGCACTCGATATCCCCGAGGAGCGCCCGCAGTCGGTGGGGACGGCGGATCGCATCCGGAGCCACATCTACTTCGAGAAGGTCGTCGCGGACAACGGCGGCCCGCAGGCCGAGATGGTCGCCGAATGGATCGCGAACGAGGTCGGAGCGACCGCGGAGGAGGTCCTCAACCTCGCGGACGGTGGCATCGACGACTCCCCGGAAAGCCCGCTTCTCGACCTGAAGGACGGCGAGTGGGCAGCTTTCGTCAAGAAGCTCGAGGGTGGTAGGGACCACGGCGTCGGCGACTTCGTCGTCGACGGATGGGCGGTTCCCTCCGACTCGGCCTGGCCGACGGAGCTGACCAGCCGACTCGTCGGCGTGGGTCAGGTGCGCCGCGTCCGTGAGGTCAGGGCGCTCCGTGGCTTCCGACGCCACAGCGCCGAGGCCGCGTTGATCACTGCGGACCTCGGACCCGACCGCAGGCGCAGGCCTGTCTACCCGGCCATCGAGATGTTCGGCGAAGGGATCTTCCTGCGGTTCGACGAGGACCGGATCTCCGAGTGGGAAAATCTGCCCGATGTCCGGGCACGGGCGGAAATCCTGATCGGACGGCGCGAGGCGAGCGAGTGGGCTCACCGCCTGGACGTTCCAGAGCCTCGCTTCATCGCCTTGCACACGCTGGCCCACCTCCTCATCCGCAGACTCGCGTTCGCGAGTGGCTACGCATCCGCGTCTCTGCAGGAGCGCATCTACGCCAACTCGGAGCGTCCGGACCGCACAGCGGGAATCCTGATCTACACGGCTGCCGGGGACGCGCAGGGGACGCTCGGCGGGCTCGTTCGCCTGGGCGCCCCCGACAAGCTCCTCCCGCTGCTGCTGGCCGCCCTGAGTGACGCCGATGTCTGCTCTAACGACCCGGTGTGCATCGAGAGCGACCGCCAGGGCGTGGCTCAGCTCAATCTGTCGGCGTGCCACGGATGTGCCCTGGTCAGCGAGACATCGTGCGAGACGGGCAACCGCCTGCTGGACCGTCAGCTCGTTCTGGGGGGAGGTGGTGTGACTGGCCTGCTTGATCACGTACTCGATGAGGTCCGGAGCAGCACGTGAGGTCCACCTCACCCCATCCGGAGGCCGATCCGGGGAGGTTGTGGACGGGTGATGCAGGTCTCGGTTGAGGGATCTTGAAATGGGTGAGGGCCTTCTGGCCTGGTGTGGATTGCGACATCTGCACCGGCGACCAGAAAGGCCCTCGTGCCACACCGTAATGCACCCCTGACCGAGACCGGACGGCTGCGCCTGGCCCGCTGCGTCGTCGAGGACGGCTGGCCGCTGCGCCGTGCCGCCGAACGCTTCCAAGTCTCGCCCACCACCGCCCAGCGCTGGGCAGACCGCTACCGCGCCCTGGGCGAGGCCGGCATGACCGACCGCTCCTCACGCCCGCACCACAGCCCGCGCCGGACCCCGACCCGCACCGAACGCCGAATCATCAAGGTCCGCCTCGCCCGCCGCTGGGGACCAGCCCGCATCGCACACCTGCTGAACCTGGTGCCCTCCACCGTGCACCGCGTGCTGACCCGCTTCGGACTGGCCCGCCTGACCCACCTGGACCGCGCCACAGGCCACCCGATCCGCCGCTACGAACGCGACAAGCCCGGCGAGCTGGTCCACGTCGACATCAAAAAACTCGGCAACATCCCCGACGGCGGCGGCCACAACATGCTCGGCCGCCCAGCGGGTCGCAAAAACAAGTCCGGCACCGGCTACAGCTACCTGCACACCGCCGTCGACGACCATTCCCGCCTCGCCTACAGCGAGATCCTCACCGACGAGAAGAAGGAGACCGCCACCGCGTTCTGGGCCCGCGCCCAGGCGTTCTTCACCGCTGCCGGTGTCACCGTGGAGCGGGTCCTGACCGACAACGGATCCTGCTACCGCTCCCGCGTCTGGCGCGAGGCCCTGGCCGCGGCCGGGATCGCCCACAAGCGAACCCGGCCCTACCGGCCTCAGACCAACGGCAAGGTCGAACGCTTCAACCGCACCCTGCTCGAGGAGTGGGCCTACGCACAGCCCTACCGCTCAGAGACCGAACGGCGTGAGGCGTTCCCCGGCTGGCTGCACACCTACAATCACCACCGCGGACACACCGCGCTCGCAGGCAAGCCACCCGCCAGCCGCGTCCCCAACCTCACCGGGCAATACACCCCAAGCAGGTTACGTTTCGCCAAATTTCGTCAGGAATGATGTGATCCGTGTCCCAGCCCAAGAGTGGTTGTCACCCCCCCCAAGCCGAGCAATGCTCAGGACTTGTGGACCGGTTCCGGGAGGGACGCGGAGGGCGTACCTTCCCGAATGATCCTGTGATGGTCACCGAGTAGGCCCGCGTTCGCAGCGCGGGTCGGGAAGGCGCGCCCATGCTCAGCGTAGTCACCGACGACGGCTCCACCCAGTCGGCTCCCTGATCGACGAGATCGTCCGCGAGGGCGCCCGCCGGATGCTCGCCGCCGCCTTGGAGGCCGAAGTAAACCAATACATAGCCGAGTTGGCGGCCGAGACCGACGAGCGCGACTGGCGTCTGGTGGTTCGCAACGGCCACCACCGGTCCCGCACCGTGGTCACCGCAGCCGGCCCGGTCGAGGTCACGGTGCCGCGGGTCAACGACCGCCGCGTCGACGAGGCGACCGGCGAGCGCAAGCGGTTCTCCTCGAAGATCCTCGCCCCGCTGTGCCGCAAGTCACCGAAGATCTCGGAGGTCCTGCCGCTGCTCTACCTGCATGGACTGTCGTCCGGGGACTTCGTTCCCGCGCTGGAGCAGTTCCTCGGCGGCACGGCCGGCCTGTCGCGGGCGACGGCGACCAGGCTGACGAAGCAGTGGAGCGACGACCACGCCGCATTCCAGGACCGCGACCTGTCCGACCGCGACTACGTCTACGTGTGGGCAGACGGCGTGCACCCCAAGGTGCGGCTCGGGCAGGCGCACTCGTGCGTTCTGGTGCTGCTCGGCGTTCGCTTGGACGGCTCCAAGGAGCTGATCGCGCTGGCGGAGGGGCTGCGCGAGTCCACCGAGTCGTGGGCCGACCTGCTGCGCGACTGCCGCCGCCGGGGCATGCGGGACCCCGAGCTCGTCGTCGGCGACGGAGCGATGGGCCTGTGGAATGCGCTCGCCGAGGTGTTCCCCGCCGCAAGGCATCAGAGGTGCTGGGTTCACAAAGCCCGGAATATCACGAACTGCCTGCCGAAGTCGGCTCAGCCGGGTGCAACGAAGGCGATGCAGGAGATCTACAACGCCGAGGACGTGCGCCACGAGGCGTCGCATGATCGTGCGGAGGTGAAAGGCCACCGCATCCGGGCCGTCGCAGCGGCCCGGTTGAAGCTGGGGGCAGCCTGATCCGGGGGACACCGGGGAGGGTGGGAAGCAGCCCCGACAACGACGGGACGACTCGGTACTGCCAGACGGGTCGGGCCCGGCAAGCGAGATCAGAAGGTGTAACGCGAGTGAACCAGCGGCTGAAGTCCCGTAATCGTTGTGCCGGCTCGAACCTGGCGGATCTGGGCCGGTGTGCAGTGCTCGTACCCCTGTGTCTTCGAGGGGTCGTCTTCGGCGCCGGTGGTCGTGGCCGGTCCGGAGGCCACGGTGAAGGTCTGCGGCGTAACCGTGGCGATGCTGCCGGGATAGAGCTGGGCACCGCCCTGGTCAAGCGGTCATGTGGTGAACGTGGGAACCGTCCCCGGTCGCCCCTGGTACGGGCAGCCGGTCCGTCCTGGGGGCAGGTCTGTCGCCGACTGGTGGCCGTGGGACGGGGCGGAGGCCCCGTAGTAGTCCGAGGCCGGGAGAGCCGGTCGCATGGCGAAGGGGGCCAGCAAGTCGGCAGCAAGGATGTTGGAATGCCGGGAGGACGTTGGTGAACACTGACGCGCTGGAGGACGCCGCCTTTTCGGCGGAACGCCGGGTACTGGAGATCCAGGCCAAGCTGCACCGTTGGGCCCGCGAGGACCCTCATCGCAGGTTCGATGACCTGTTCAACCTCGTTGCCGATCCCGCATTCTTGCTGACGGCATGGATGCGGGTGCGGGGCAACAAGGGAGCGCGCACGCCGGGCGTGGACGGCAAGACCGTCTACTACGTCGAGAACGTGCGCGGCGTCGAGGATTTCCTCGGCGGGCTGCGGTCGCAGATCAAGGACCGCACGTTCCGGCCGCTGCCGGTCCGCGAACGCATGATCCCCAAGGCGAACGGCAAGCTTCGTCGCCTGGGAATCGCGTCCGTGGCCGACCGGACGGTCCAGGCCTCCCTCAAGCTGGTGCTGGAGCCGATCTTCGAGGCGGACTTCCTCCCGTGCTCCTACGGGTTCCGCCCGATGCGCCGGGCCCACGACGCGATCGCCGAGGTGCACTACTTCGCTTCGAGACCTCGTAATTACGAGTGGATCGTCGAAGGTGACATCACGGCGTGCTTCGACGAGATCGACCACACGGCCCTGATGGACCGGGTGCGGGATCGGATCGGAGACAAACGCGTGCTGGACCTGGTGAAGGCATTCCTCAAGTCGGGCATCCTCGCCGAGGACGGCCAGCTGCGAGCGAGTGACACCGGCACCCCGCAAGGTTCGATCCTCTCGCCGCTGCTGAGCAACGTGGCCCTGTCAGTCTTGGACGAGCACCTCGCCCAGCATCCCGGCGGCCCCCGCTCGTCTCAGGCGCAGCGGAACAAGCGGCGACGGCACGGGAAGGCCAACTATCGCCTGGTGCGGTACGCGGACGACTTCCTCGTGCTGGTCTCCGGCACCCGGGAACACGCCGAACAGATACGCGGTGAGGTTGCCGAGGTGCTGGCCCCGATGGGCCTGCGCCTGTCGGAGGAGAAGACGCTGATCACCCACATCGACAACGGCCTCGACTTCCTCGGATGGCACATCCAGCGCCATCGGAAGCGGGGCACAGACCGGCACTACGTCTACACCTATCCTTCGCGCAAAGCCGTGAAGGCCGCGATGGACAAGGTGCAAGCCAGATGCCGGGAATGGGACACCAACCAACCGCTCGACGCCCTGTTGCTCCAGCTCAATCGGCTGCTACGGGGCTGGTGCGCGTACTTCCGCCCCGGGGTCTCGCACGCCGCCTTCCAGTACCTGGGCCACTACACGTGGGAACGGGTCATCGGATGGCTGCGACGCAAGCACCCCAAGACCACCTGGAAGGACCTCCGTCGCCGCTACTGCGGCGGACGGTGGTGGCCACGCGGCCAGGAGCGAGAACTGTTCGACCCGGCAAAGGTACGCACTACGCGATACCGCTACCGAGGGACCGTCATCCCGACGCCGTGGCCGACAGCAGCATGAAGGTAACAGTGCGACCCAGCACGGGACTTGTGGAGAGCCCGTTGCGCTGTGAGGCGCACGGCGGGTTCGGAGAGCGGCCTGGAGAAACGGGCTGGCGGCAACGCCAGCACCGCGCTCCAGGCCGACTCAACCGCGCCCACGCGGAGAAGGCAATCGAGGCGTTCACGCGCACCTACGGTGCCAAGTGGCCCAAGGCCGCCGCGAAGATCACCGACGACCGGGACGAGCTGCTGGCGTTCTACGACTTCCCGGCCGAGCACTGGCTCCACCTGCGGACCGCGAACCCGATCGAGTCGACGTTCTCCACGGTCAAGCTCCGCACCAAGGTCACCCGCGGTGCCGGCAGCCCGGCCGCAGCCCTGGCGATGGTGTTCAAGCTGGTCGAGTCCGCCCAGGCTCGATGGCGCGCGATCACCGGTGCCCATCTGGTGCCCCTCGTCCGTGCGGGAGCCCGGTTCGAGAGCGGCGTGCTGGTCGAGCGGTCCGAGGTGGCCGCGTGAACGACATGTTCGCTGCACTCGAAGCCCTAACCGAGCGCGATCCGGACCGGCGGGACCTCGCCGCCGCCTCGCTCGGGGATCTCCTACGCGGCACCGCCCTGGACACCGATGCGGCCCGCTTGGTCGTCGGGCGTCTGGTCAGACTAACCGTCAACGAACCCGTCACCCGGGTTCGGGAATCCGCTCTGAACGCGGTCAGTGAGGCGTTCAACCACCACCGCCTGCCCCTCGACCTCGTCAAACCGCTGGCGGCTGCCATGCCGACGATGGAACCCGAGATCCTCGGGCACGCGATCTACATCCTCGGTGCCACGCACGCTCCCACGGCACTACCGATGATCGAGCCGTTCCTCGCCCACCCCGACCAGGAAGTGCGCGAGGAAGCCCGCCTCGCCGCGGCCGAGATCATCGCGTCAAACCCAGAAGAGACCATCCACAACTCTTGACGATTGCTCCCCCAAGCCGGCCGACGGGGTGAGAGGACCTGTGATTGCGATACTTGGCGGACGTCGCGCAACCCCACGAGCGGCGCGGGCCCGATGTCGATGCGGTCGTCGCGGCTGCCGCGCTGCGCGGCGCGGACCGGATCATGCTCAGCTGCCGGGCCGCGGAGCCGGAACCGGTCGTGCTGCTCGCGGCGTGTCCGCTTGCCGGTCTTGGTCAGGCTTCACCACGCAGGTCTCCAGCCGGACGTGGCCCCGGCTGCGGTCGGTGGTACGTCGCTTGGACTTCGCCCCACTGCAGGTGAGCAGGATGCGGAGCCTGCCGGGTAACTACTCCGCCTCGCACGGCCGCCAGGTCAGAGGTCGCTTCAAAGCCCTCTCCAACGCTGCATCGAGGCCCAGCGCGGCGGCAAGGATGTGCATGCCGAAGCGCGGCGGAACCGCGTTGCCGATCTGCTGCGCGATGACGCTGCGCGCGCCGGGGGCTTTCGCGTCGTCGCCGTTGCGGCGACGCCACGGGTAGTCCGCCGGGAAAGTCTGCAGTTGTCCCAGCTCGTGCAAGTCAAACTCGCCGAGCTTGTGGTCACCCCACACCAGTTTGTTCCGCGAGCCCTTGCCGGTGACCGTGGCCGAAGGTTCATTGTGACGCCGCCGCCCCCGGGCCTTCGGATCTCCTCCCGTGCCGTAGTTGGAGACCACCTCGTACGGGGTTTGGCGCGCCAGCACCTTCTCCATCGCGACCGGTTCTTCGAGCCGCGACGTGCCTGCGCCACGGGTGGTGCTTCGGCTGTAGTGCCAGTGAGTGGGCTCGGGCAGCTCCGGCTTACCTTGCAGCAGCGCTCCCTCACCGGCCCAGCGCGCAATCATGATCGCCCTGCGGCGCGTCTGCGGTACGCCGAACTCCTCTGTCCGCAGCACTTTGGGATCTGCGACCTCGTACCCCTTGCCCGCGAGAATGCCCGCGAACACCTCCCAGACCGGCAGTACGGCCGGAACCTGCTCGAGGACGATTGCCTGGTACGGTCGGGTCGTCTCTCTGAGTAGCGCCTCGAGTGCCCATCGCAAGGGTTCAAGCACCAAACCGGTGCGCTCGTCGCTGAGGTGCTTCAGCTCCCCGCCGATAGATGCGAAGTCCTCCACGATCTTGACCTCGGCGTACCGCTCGGCGAACTTCGACACCTCGTTCAATGCGGCGCGACCCTCACCGTTGCCGGCCACCGTGAAGGTCTGGCAGGGCGGGCCGCCTACGAGCACGTTTGCCTCGGGATAGCGTTCCGGTCCGAATTTCCGCACGTCTCCACACTCTGTGTGCAGATCGGCGGCGAGGCGAGTGGCGCACGCGTCCTTGTCCCATTCGATCCCCTCGACGACCTCTACGCCCAGGTTTCGAGCGGCCACGTCGAATCCGCCCGGGCCGGCGAAGAGGTCGACGATCTTGAAGGTGTCGGACACGCGCATTCCTTGCGGGACGAGGAGGGGGGCAGGTCGGCGTCCTCGCTGCTCCCCAGGTCAGGGGCATTGAACGGCCCCCATGGTAGCCGGCCGCGTGGCTGATGATGCCAATGTTCAGGCCACGGGAAGCATTCGGGGTCAGGAGCCGTTACATGCGGAGCGCCGCTGCGATCGCCTTGCCGACTGCTGTGGCCAGGGGCGGGGGCATGGCGTGACCGACCTGGCGATATCTGGAGGTCTTGCCTCCGAAGAAGCGCCAGTCCTCCGGGATCGCCTGGATGAGCGCGGCCTGGTCGACGGTGAGCTTCGGGTGCTCGTCGACGGGGAAGCCGATGTCCGGCGGGGTGTCGCCCAGGCTGTTGCCGTTCACACCGAGCGCGGCCCAGGCCTTCTTGCTGCCGGTGGGACCGAGGTCGGCCCCACCGCGCCGGTCGGAGCCTCCGACGAGGGCGGGGGCGATGCGGTTGGCGCCCTTTATCCAGCGTTCGGCACCGGTCCAGCCGTTGGCGGACATGGAAGGGCCGAGGACCTGGCCGACGGTCGGAGGCGCCGGCTCTTGCGGCTCGGGCCAGGAGAAGCTGGGGAAGTAGGGGTCCCGGAGAGCGACGAGGAAGCCGCTCCTGCGGTTCTGGGGTACGCCGAAGTCCGCCGCGTTCAGGATTTTCCAGGCCGAGCGCAAGCCCGCTTCCCGGAGCTCGGCCTCGATCCATGAGCGGTCGGCGGCGAAGCCTGGGCTCTCGACAAGGTCGGGGACATTCTCCAGCAGTACGGCCTTGGGCTTGATGTCTCGTGCCAGGGCTATCGCGGCTCTGAGGATCCTGCGCTCGTCCGCGTCCTCGGCCCGAGCGACTGTCGCCATGGAGTTCACACGTGGGAGCCCGGCGCTGAGAAGGTCGACGCGGATCGTCTCCGGACGCATGTCGGTCCGGAACTGCACGACGTCCATGCAGACGACATCCCATCCCGGCCGGTTGAGGTCGATGGTGAAGCAGGCATCGGCCTTGCTGTCGATGAGCAGTACCGGGTCGAAGCCGGCCCGCTCGAGTCCCAGGGCCTGCGCTCCTGCGCCAGCGCAAATCTCGAGCGATGTGAACCGCCGCGCGTCGAGCGGTGGTACGGCTGGAGCAACCCGGGGGTTGGGTGGCTCGGCCTCCTGTCGCGCGGATGTCGACGTCCCGCGGGGAGCAGCAGTGCGGGTCGCTCCGTGCCCGGACGTGCCGCCCTCGTCTGCGCCGGTTGCGGCGGTGAGACGTTGAGCGTCGACGGATTCCTGGGCGACCGCGCGCAGTTCGTCGTCCCTAGCGTCCTCCTCGATGCCGTCGAAGAGCACGAAGGGGGCGAGACGGAGCAGTCGTTTGAGGAAGTCACGGAGGGTCTCGCGTTCGTTGAGCCCGGTGAGGTCGAGGTCCTTCCAGACGCGGAGGATGGCCCGGACAAGGTGAGGGCTACCGCCGAGGGCGGCCCGGCGGGCGTAGATCTGGTCGAAGGCGGCTTCGCCGAGAATCTTGAGAGCACTGTAGGGCTCGGGATCGTCGGAGGACCGTACGAGTTGGGCACGCCACCACAGTCGGCCGAAGACGTGGCGGGTGAGGTCGGTACCGAGGACGCGGTCCTTGGGCGGCTGGGGATAGCGCCAGAAGGCGACGTCCGGGAGCAGGACGAGTGCGAGGAAGGCCCAGACGTCTCGGGAGGCGGCCTCGGCTGGCACCATACCCGTCTCGGCATGCAGGAAGGCGGCGACCCGGAGGTCGAACTCGGCATTGTGGGCGCGGTCGAAGTCCTCGGGGAATCCTGCACGCCCAGCAAGATCGACAACGCCGGCGCGCAGTTCCCGGAGCTGCCGGCCGGAGACCCGGTCCCCGCCTGTGGCCACGTAGACCGCCGATTCGTGCGACACGGCGATTCGACCGGCGAGCTCGGCCACGGACAGGTGTTGGTACTCCTCGAAGAGCGGTCTGGCCTGCTCGGCGAGCAGCCGAGGGTAGAGGAAGCTCATCAGGACACCTCGAAGATCTTGACCGCCGCCTGCAGATCGGAGGCGAACAAAGCGGGTGACTTGCGTTGCCGCAGGCGGATGTCGCCGATCGACTGCGCCGGGAACATGTGGTGGAAGAGGCTCAGCATGGTGGCGCCGAGCGAGCCGTCGGGGAAGTCGGCGTCCTCGGTGAAGTCGTCGTGGCCGAGGGCGTGTTCGATCATGATCCGGGCCGTGTCCGCATACACCGCGGAGAGCACGAGCCGGTCGATCGGACGAGGCTTGGCCGCGTTCTCGAATGCGGTGGCGGTGACCGGGTTCCGCTCATTGACGAGCAGCAGCAAGGACCCCATGGTGGCACTGTCCAGGCCGCCGCTGATCTGCAGGTGCCAGGCCGCGTGGTCGGGGAAGGACGTCCGGGCGAAGTCGATCACGGCCATGGGGAACTGGGGTGCGTCACCCTGGAGGCGCAACGACTCCCGGTCGCTCCACAGCACGGAGCCTGCCCGACGGGGTGAGGAGGGGCGGGCTTCGTGGCGACGCTCGGCCAGGACCAGAGCGGTGTCGAGGAGGAGGAGGCCGCCCAGGTCGGCTCCGCGCAGCAGGACGTCGATCTCCGTGCTGATCGTGCCGCCGCCGGTCAGGCGTGCATGGTTAGCCGGTCCGCCGAGGTTGGATCCGGTGGCCGTCCACACGACAGCGACGGCAAGTGCCGCATCCGCGGGGAGGCCGGACTGCGCGCGGGCACGATCAAGGTCGACTCTGACGATCCTGCGCAGATGCAAGTCCATGTGGTAGTCCCAGTCCGGCAAGGCATCGGGCATGGCCACTTCGCCATCCTCGGTGACGAGGAACCACGGCTCGGCGGCGACGACGTCCTCGCTCGGGGTGCGGTACGGAAGTACGCGCCGGGTCACTGGCTCCTCACCGCCTCGACCTTGATGTCGATCTCGGTCATCGTGTCCGGTGCCGGGCGTACGAGGGCGCGCCAGAGGGAGTCCCCACCCTCGATCTCGCACGGCTCGGTCGTTCGGAGGTCACCGGCTTCGTCCTCCCAGCCGACGAGAACGGGCATGCTCGCACCCTTGGGTGGGTCCGTCTCGCGGCCGTTGGCGCCGGGGAGTGTCACGGCGAGATCGATCCGGACCCGCTGGAGTCCGGGGACGGGGAGCCGGAATTCCTGGACGAGCACCGTGTCGTCCTCCCGATCCTCGTAGTACGGCTCTCCGACGTACTGGACACGCGGCCGTCTGCGTGCCGTGACGGCGGCACCGTTGGTCGGACCGTCGACGGACGCATGCTGGTCGGCGGTGGAATCACTGGACCTGACCGCTTCGGCACCGGCGGACCAATGGGTACCGTGTGCATCGTTCGGCGTGGGCCGGCCCGAGCTGGCGCCACGTGGGCTCTCCTGCTCCTCGTCAGAATCCTGCGGGCGAGCACGCACGGCAGTGCTGCCGGGCTTGGCGTAGGCGGTGGCCCCACCGATTCCCCAGGCTCCGCCCACGAGCCCGGAGAAGAGAGAGCTGGCCGCGCCGAGCGCTACGTGGCTGGCGCCGGGGCGGGCAACACCCCCCAGCGAGAGCAGTCCCTGCAGCGCCTCGTCGATACGCCGGAAGGTCGTGTGCACGAAGGTGCTCTCCGGCCTGTCGAGTGACTGCGGGTGCCAGGCGTCGTGCGTGGGCGGCTCAGCCTGGGCGTAGATCTCGTCCATGGTCTCGTCCCCGCGGAAGACTCCGGCGTAGCCCTGGCTGACGCTCGGCGGCTTCGGTCCGGGCCGGTACGTGACAACGAGCTCCGCAGGGCGCATGAGGCACACGTGATGAACGAGGTCCTCGATGTCGATCACCCGCGAGGCGCGGGTCGGTTCCAGGGGCGGCATGATCCGCTTGACCAGGCCGAGACGCCCGAGATGGCGCTTCGGCTTGAGGCAATGGAGGTCGCTGCCGGTCGGGCCGGTCATCGTCTCGTAGGCGGCGACGAACATGTCGAGCGGCCGGGTCTCCCTCGGATCCGGCACGTGGTGTTCGACGCCGTCACATGTGACGGTGAAGCGCATGGCGGGAGGCCTGCCGTCGGTGGAGATCATCTTGGGCCAGAGGTGCCAGGCGATGGTCTCGGTCAGGTAGTCGGCTGCTGCGACGGGCTCGAGTTCGTCCAGGTTCGGGTCGACGACGACGATCGTCGTCCCGGTCTCGTCGGGTTCGAAGGGCCTGAGTCCCAGACGTCGTGCTGTGATCTCCGCCAGTCGGCCGACCAAGGGTTCGACAACGGCGCCGGAGGTGTCACCCCACCAGTGGCGGCCGGTGTAGCGGCGATCGCCCTGTGGTTCAGCGGCAACGTAGCTCTTCCAGAGGGTGCAGCCGATGAGCCGCGTCTCGTGGCCGCCCTGCGGGGTACGGCAGCGGGAGTGCACGAGGATCGTTCCGGGCCTGGACGCGAGGTAGAAGATGCCCTTGCCGAAGCCGTAGGTGCCGCCGCCCAGCGCAGAGTCGCGCGGTTCTCCGATATTTCGGATGAAGGACACGAAGTCACGCTCGGGCCCGACGGCGTTGTCCGCGCGGGTGGGCCCTCCGAGTCCTCGGGTGCCGCGGTCCGATACGGCCAGAACCCGGACCGGGCCTCGTTTGAGGGTCTCACGCAGCGGAAACTGCTCCGGCCCCGCCGGTGCGCCCTCGAGGAGGAGTTCGCGCCATGCGGCGGCATGTGCGGGGCCGACCGTCCATATGTCCATGCGGTAGTCGACCGGGCCGGGTGATGGCGTGAGTCGTGCGTCCCAGCTGTTCTGGGCGGACTCGCGCACCAGGACGGTGAGCAGGTCGAGCTCGGGGCGTCCGAGCTGGTTGCGGATGCCCTCGGCCGCGCTCGCCCCTTCCGGCGGATAGGGCTGGGAGAACCAGCGGGGCTCCGTCACACGGACTCCTGGATCATGGTCTCGATCGTCCGGGAAACCTGGTCGGGCTGCAGTGGGGCGGGGAGCGCGCCGGACAGGTCGATGGTGTACTCGACGTCCAGTACCGACACCGGGACGCCTGCCGCGATGAGGGTCTGGGCGGTCAGTCCAGGGAAGTCGGCGTCGACGCCGTACCACCTCTCTTCGGCGATCGTGAACCGTACGTCCTGGTAGTGGTCGGTGTCGGCAAGGTGGTAGCCGGCCCGCGCAAGGAGGTCGAGCAGCGCGCTCTCGTCGTCGCAGAGTCGAAGTGCCTCGGCGACTGCTTCCGTGAAAGCGGTGCCGCCGCCGTCCGCGCCGGCGCGGTGCAGGCGGAACCAGACCAGGCAGAGCGTCCCGTGCTCCGGTGCCTCGAGTTGGTCCAGGCCGTGGATCCGTGGCCTTCGCCCTTCACTGTTTGTGGTCGTCTTCACCTCGAGGGCACTCGTTCCGGCGAGGAAATCGTGACGGTGGCCCTCGGGCCCGGACCACAGCCGGTGGGCGCTCGGGTCCTTACGGAGGAGCTGACTGAGTACCTTCAGCTCGCCGAACAGCCCGGCGAGTTCCTCGGGCCCCAGTGGCCCGCCCTGTGCACTGAACAGGGCCTTCCACCTGTCGAGCACACCGTGGAGCGCCTTGACGGGATTGTCGGGCGACTCCCCCGCTGCACCGAGTACATCGACGCACAGCTCCGTGAACAGGTCGTTGAGATCGTGCCGCAGGCAGGAGAGGTCGGCGTAGGTCTGGTAGGTCCTGGCGTCCTCCAGGGGCCGCTTGCGCAGGCGGAGCACCGGTCCGTCCAGGCCCTGGCGGACCTTGCGGTGTGCGGCTATCGGAAGGAGTACGTGACGATGCCCTTCGTGGTCGACGGCCAATGCCATCGGCCCGATCTCGACGTCGAGGGGCAGGTCGCAAACGCGCAGGCGTCGTTCCCCTGTGGCTGTCTCGGCCTCCAGCGCTCTCCACTGCTGCTCGACGAGACTGCGCAGTTCGTCGTCGTTCATGCCTCGGCGCCGTCGAGGAGGCTGTAGTCCTCGTCCTCGATCCGAACCCTGGACAGGTCGGCGGAGATGTAGCTCTCCACTGTGCTGTCCCCGTACGGGGGTTCCGGGAAGACCAGGCCCACACCGATGACGTGTTCTTCCGCATCCAGGGGTGCACGCAGCTTCTTCGCCGGGCTCGGCCGGGAGACCTTGTCGATCGGGTAGAGGACCAGCAGTCCGGTGTCGGGAAGCTGCTCACGACGCTCGTCCATGATGCCCTGCTCGGTCAGGTTGCCCACTTCCCCGGTCAGGTCCACGGCAGCGTCCCGACGGCTCATGAGGGTCTTGATGTCGGCGAAGTCCGGGGCGGGGTTGGGCATCTCGAGGCGGGCACGGTTGTTCCGCCCGACGCACACCCCGGGGGCGAAGGTGAAGTCGTCGCCCTTGGGGTTGCCCACGATCGCGACATTCCATCGGCGCAGCGATCCGGCTGTGGTGACTCGCTTCCGGATGTACTGGATGATCAGGTCTGCGTCGTTCTCCGGCGACTTCTCGTGGAACTTGTAGCTCGACAGGAAGTCGATCACGATGTCGTGCGGCACACCGCGGAATACGTATCTGCCGTCGGCCACCCGTTCCTCGGTCCTGACCGCGTTCGCGGCAGCGGAGGCGACCAGATTCCGTGCGGCGGTGATGTTGTTGCTCAGCCAGTCGGCGTTCGTGTGGAAGTAGTGGGTCTGAACTCGCTTGCCACCGTAGGAAGAGGCAGCCACGACCGCGTCGCGCATCTTGGCGGCAGCGGTCACACGCAGGGCCGGGTGCGTACGCAGGCGCACGGCGAAGGTCAGCGGGGTCTCGGACTCGGTCATGTAGATCTCGATGTCCCGGCGCATCTCGGTCTCGACCGTGGCCAGGTGCCGGAACCACTCGGCCAGCTCGTCCGTCATCCAGATCCGCGGCAGGTCGGCGTAACCGTTGCGGAAGCCGAACCAACGTCCCATCTGCAGCAGCGTGTCGTACGCCGATACGGAGCGGACGAAATAGCTGACGGACAGACCTTCGAGCGTCAGCCCTCGCGAAAGGGTGTTGCCGCCCACGGCGATGGCCACGACCGGACCGTTCTCGTAGTCGAGGCGGTCCTCACTGCTGGAGTTGTCCATGATGACGCGGCAACTGTCGAGCGTCCCGGGCAGCTCGGGCAGCAGCTCTTCGAATTGCACCTTGGTCTCGCCGAAGTCACCGGCCGGCACGCGCCCGGTCTCCTTGTCCCACAGATCACGCAACCGCGAGACGAAGTCGGCGTCCGCCGACGCCAAGGCCCGCGTGGACCGGTCGCGCAGATTCTCCAGGGGTCTCTTGAAGCTGTTGTGCACAGCGGTGTTGACGCTGGTATGGATCAACATCGTGTTGTGCGGGTTGCCTGTCCCGCGGACCCGTCGGGCAGCGGTGACCAGCCAGAAGTACTCGACCGCGCGACGCAGAGTGTCGGTGATGACAGGTTCGAAGCCTTCGATATCGGCTCTGGTTTCCGGGCGCACGGCGGGCACATCGGCCTCGGGTACCGACCGGATCATGTCGTGGCCGTCGTCGACCAGCTCCGGGTCCTCACCGTCGAGGGCATAGCGACCGAAGAGGACCTCGGTGCCAAAGTGCCCTGCAGGCTTGGGAAGATTGACGACGAAATCCTTGGGATACAGATCCTGCGCGCCCGGGTCGATCAACAGGTTCGCGAAGGGCGAAGCCGTGTATCCGACGTACGCGGACCTCGGCAAGTGGCTCATGATCTCGAGGATGAGCGGATTGATCGAATTCGTCGCCACGGTGGCCTGGTCGGCCTCGTCGTCGATGATCAGCGCGGGACAGTCCTGGAGGTAGTCCGATGCCTTCTCAAGCCAGCCGGCCAGCTTGCGCAGCACCGTCGCGTTCTTCTTCACCACGCACAGCACGTGCGTCCCGTTGCTCCGCCCGAAGTACGAGGCCGGGTTCTCGTGCGGCGTGAAGTCCTTGTCGAGTCCCGTGAGCTGGGACCATCGCGAGGGGTTGGGTTCCACCAGTTGCTGCACGAGTCGAGCCTGGGTCTGACGCCTGAGGCCGTTGTGAATTCCCGCCAGAACGATGAACAATTTGTAGCCTCGGTCGGCCGCCTTTGCCATGACCGAGGTGAAGTTGGTCGTCTTGCCCGACTGGACGTAGCCGACGACCAGGCCACGCGTGGAGAACGTTTTCTCCTTGGGGTGGTTAAGCAGCGAGACGACGCGGGTGGAGGAGTCGTCGAGGCTCCGGATCGCCGGTTCCTCGGGCCAGCCGTCCTTGCGCAGCAGGTCCACTATCGCGGGCCAGCACTTGTCCTTGGCCTGCGGACCCGTATACCAGGTGTCACGACCGTCTACAACGACGGCGTGCGGCTCCTCGAGCTCCCTGACCCGGATCATCTGCTGCTCGTGCCGCTCCCGGATCGATTGCACAATGTCCGGGCTGATGCCCAACTGCTCCAGCCGCTTGACCGCTTCCGAGGGCGGGAACGCGTCCAGGAGTGCCTTGAACGTGTCGTACATTCCGTCGAGATCATCGGTCATGGCAGTCGACCGTTCCCCGCTTCCACTCGTGCACACAGCCGGACCACGAAGACCAGCCCGCGTAGGAGCGCGGCTCACAAGCGGGCATGGCGGACAAAGCGCCCCAGGCACGCCACACCGTGCCTCCTCGCACAACTCCCACACATTAACCGCCGCGATCGGGGCGCAAGGGCGGAACCAGGTCACGATCTGTCTTCGCATGACGCTGGAGCATCCGGCCCGCACACCCCGGACGTCAGCGCTGTCCGGATCGCCCCGCTCGTACCTTCGTGGCGATCCGCTGGGCGACCTCCTCGGGAGCCTCGTGCTCCCAGAACCTCAGCACCATCCAGCCTGCTGAGATCAGGTGCTGTGTCGTCTCACGGTCACGGGCGATGTTGCGGTCCAGCTTGGCGCGCCACCACTCCGCGTTCGCTCTCGGCCTCGTCGCATGGTCGGGGCAGCCGTGCCAGAAACAGCCGTCGAGGAACACGGCTATCCTCTGCCTGCCGAACACGATGTCCACCGTCCGGCGGGGCATACCGGGCACGGGAACGTGCACGCGGTACCTCAGCCCGCTCCCATTCAACAGACGACGAACGGCCAGCTCCTGCGCGGTGTCGCGGGATGCCTGGCGACTCATGCGCGCGGCAACGGCGGCCGATGATGCGGTTGGCGACACATGGCCATTCTCCCGCATTCGTGGATCAGCGAACCACGACATCAATCGGCTCTCCGAGGCTGCCGAGACCTTCAGACGGATCGCTACTGTCCGCGCTTGCGATTCGACAGATGGTGACTGCCGTGATCCATGACCTGCCGGACGAGCCCCACCGTCAGCTCCGGGAGAGCAACGACATGCAGCAGTGGCATGTGGGACACTGCACGCGTGTCCCGCACCCCCGTAGAGCTGATCATCGACGCCGACGGGCGTGTCGTGCTCCCACTCGGACTTCTCGCCGAGGCTGGACTCGACCCCGGGAGCCGCATCCTCGCCTACAGTGAGGGCGACGGACGCTTGGTGCTCCGACGCGAGGAGGACGCGGTGCGCGATCTGTTGGAGCGAGGCACCCTGTAGGCCCTCACAGGCGATGACTGCTTGCTCCTGAAGAGCAGCAACTACTTCAGCACAGCTAATGCCCGTGTCGCAGCCAGCGCGGGGGCGGCACGTTCGCGTCACGCACTGTGAGTCACTACCGTTCCTGCTGCGGGGTATCGATCACGAGCGCATCCCGGCCAAGGTGACCGTGACGAGTCGGCGGACGGACGCCTCGGTCGGGAGGTCGGCGGCCGCGCCGACCAACGTGGTCGGGCGACACCGCGCGCGGGGTCTTCGGCGTCCATCTCATCTGGGGCACGCGAGACGCCTGGGGTGGCCGGGACGCAAGCCGCCTTGGGCTCCGGGCGGATGTGAACTCGAAGGCCCGTCGGGGGTAGGGCCACTTACGGCGGTGGGCCCCAGTTCAGGGGCCCACCGTCACAGCCGTCTCACGCTCTGGTCAGTAGCGCCTCCAGCGCCTCCGCTGTACCCGGGTAGCGGTCGAGCAGCGCCGCGCCCGCCGGACCGGATTCCGGCCTGGCCCAGGGGTCGTTGCAACCCAGGAGGTGGGCCAGGGCGTCGGTCGTGGTCGGGTGGGTGGTGAGGAGGGTGGCGGGGCGGGGGGACTGTCGGGTTGGGGGCAGGGCCGGGGACGCCGGCTGGACCGCGCGCCACGGGGGGATCCACTCGTCCAGGGCGGCGAGGCGGCCCGGGAAGATGCGGCCGGCCTCGCGGATGAGGAGGGGGGCCAGCTCCGTGCCGCCCTTGCGGAGGCTCATGATCAGGGTGGGGAGCCACGGCAGGAGGACCTGGTCGGGCAGGCGGGCGAATGCGTTGGAGACGGCCTCCACCACGAAGTCGGCCAGGCTCGGCACCGGTTCCAGGGCGTGGAGGAAGCCGCTCAAGTAGCGGGGGTAGGCGGGGACGACCAGGGGATTGGCGAGCAGGTCGTCGCACCGGGACCGGAGGTCCGTGCGGGTCATGGTGCCCAGGTGGACCTGGGCCGCCCACAGCAGCGCGGTCTTCGACGGGTCCTGCGGGTGGGACTGCGCGACCGCCAGTTCCAGCTGGGTCCGGTCGCAGCCCAGTGACAGGGCCAGGGTCTCCATGCTGAACAGGAAGCCCAGCATCGCCGCCACCTGGCGGACGGTGGCGTCCTCGTCGGTGAACGCCGTCGGCAGCAGCGTGCAGTAGTGGGCGTAGCCGGTCTTGACGAAGGACTCGATCCACGGCGGCAGCACCGGCTCGCTGGTGCGGTAGTAGGACAGGAGCCGGCGTACGCGGCGCAGCACCTCCGGCGCCCCGTCGACGCCGCGTTCGGACGACAGCACTTCCAGGGCCCGCGTGCCCAGCTCGTCGGCGAGGCGGCGGCTGCGCAAGTACAGCGTCGCGTCCTCGACGGTCTCCAGGACGGTCGCCGCGGTGGCCCGCGGGCCGTACGCCGTGCGGCGAAGGCGCTGCTCCAGCACCTGCTCGATACTGACGCCCTCGTAGCCCAGCTCGATCAGCGCCCGCTGGTGCGTGCCGAGGGCCAGGTCCCAGGACTCCTGGATCGGGCGCTCGCCGAGAGTGCGCTCACCCATGATCGGACGGGCGGTGCCCTGCGGCATCAGGCGGCGGAGCGTCCACAGGACGTCGGAGCAGGGGCCGAGTTCCGGTCGCCCGGCGATGTCGAGCAGGGCGCGCTGCACTCCGCGCTGCTGGAGTTTGAGGCCCAAGGGCGCGAGGCGGTCGTGGACATCGCGGGCCAGGGGCGGCAGCGCGTCGTAGCCGACCTGGCCGATCCGGTCGCCGCCCATCATGATCTCGACGAGGCGGCGCACGTCGCGCCGGCCGGGCACAGTGTCCTTCTCTATGCAGGTGACGGCCGCGTCCTGGAAGTCGTACGGCGTGGGCTTGGCCCGGTCGCGGATCCCGGCCAGCAGGATCGACGTCTCGAACACCGCGATGGCGTCGGCGGTGGAGGCGAGATAGCCGTTGCGGCGGGCGGCGCGCACGATCTCCACCGACCAGCCGAGCAGTTCGGCCTCGTCCAGGTGGTCGAGTACGGGTGGGCGCTGGAGGAAGCCGGTCAGCTGGTCGGCGGCCGGTGCCTGGGGTACGGGTGGCGGGGTCTTGGGGGATGTCGTCGACTTCGTGCCCGCCTGGCCCGTCAGGCGGTAGGGCCTCACGCGAGTGCGCTTGAGGTTCTTCGTCCACTGCGTCGCGGCGATCGACACCGAGCCGGCGGCCAGGCCGAACTGCGCCTCGATCGCCGCGTGGCTGGACGGGATCAGGCCGTGCAGCCACTTGGTGGCGCTGCGCGGAGTGATCTCGAAGGTGTCGGCGCCGTCCACGCCGAACTCCGCGACGCGGCTGGCCGCGTGAAACGCGCCGCAGACATAGAGGCAGTCCGCCGGATCGGTGCCGGTGGCGGCCAGGTGCTCGCGCATCCGGGTCCACATGTGGCGCTCCCGGTCCTCGTCCACGCCCACCCGGTGCGGGTCGCCGGGCGCGAGGCGCCGGAAGAGGCTGCCGATGAGGAACATGACCTGGCGGTACGTGTCGTGGTCGCTGTCGCCGAGGGGCAGCTCGACGTACTGGTGCCACCACTCCGACCAGTGCCGCACCCGGCCGTGGCGCAGCAGATGCTCCTCCAGTTCGGCGAAGCGCGGTCGCAGGTCGCCGATCTCCACGCCGACCGCGTCGCCGTGCAGCGCGGCTTCCTCCTCGGCGGGCGGCGCCTCCGGATCGTCCGGTGCGGCGGGCTGCTCGGCCTGTGCGTCCCACTGGAAGACGTGGTCGGAGGAGCGGTCGACCAGGACGAGTTCCACGCCCGGGGTGTCCAGGGCGTAGGCGATGGCCTGGTACTCCGCCGAAGCCTCGGTGATCGGGGCGACGACCGACAGCGGGGCCCACTCGGCGGGGAAACCGTCGACCTCGGTGGCGAACGCCTGGACCGCCACCGGCAGCCTGCAGTTGCGCAGTTCGGTCAGCATCGGCGCCATGTCCTCGCACAGCTCCAGGTAGACGACCTTGGGCTGCTTCTCCCGCAGGCGGCGTGCCATCGCGACCGCCGAGGCGGGCGAGTGGTGGCAGACCGGGAAGATCTCCAGCGGCTCGCGCACCGCGCGGTCGACGTCGTCGACCATGCCCAGGAGGATGCCCTCCAGGGCGTCGGGCCCGTCCGCGAACGTCGTGGCGGCTTCGCGCAGCTGGCCGCGCAGCGCTTCGAAGGTGCCCTCGTGGGTGCCGCTCATGACAGCTTGGCGATCGCGTCGCGGCCGCCCTCCAGGAACTCCGGCCAGGCGCCGCCCTCGTCCTTGCTGCGCGGCTCGACGACGCCGTGCAGGTATTTGTTGAGGATGGCCAGGTCCTCGGGCTCGCGCCGGGCCAGTGAGCCGACGAGGGAGGAGGCGAGGGCGCGGGCGGTCAGGGCGCGCTCGCCGAAGAAGTTGCTGTGCAGGATGGAGTCCTCGAGTACGCCGATCTGCTCGGCGGTGGACAGCGCGGACTCCAGTTTCTCGTCGTCGCTGCCGGCCGCGGCTGCGGAGGCGCGCAGGTCGGCGAAGCTCTGCAGCAGCACGTCGAGCAGGGTGGGCGGCACGTCGAGCTCTATCTGGTGGCGGCGCAGCAGTTCCTCGGTGCGGAAGCGGACGATCTCCGCCTCGCTCTTCTTGTTCGTCACGACCGGGATGCGGACGAAGTTGAAGCGGCGCTTGAGCGCGGAGGACAGGTCGTTGACCCCGCGGTCGCGGCTGTTGGCGGTGGCGATGATCGAGAAGCCGGGCTTGGCGAAGACGATGTTGTCGCTGTCGCCGTCCAGTTCGGGGACGGAGATGTACTTCTCGGAGAGGATGGAGATCAGCGCGTCCTGGACGTCGCTGGTGGAGCGGGTGAGCTCCTCGAAGCGGCCGATGGCGCCGGTCTCCATCGCGGTCATGATGGGCGAGGGGATCATCGAGTCCCGTGACTGGCCCTTGGCGATGACCATGGACACGTTCCAGGAGTACTTGATGTGGTCCTCGGTGGTGCCGGCCGTGCCCTGGACGACGAGGGTGGAGTTGCGGGAGATCGCGGCGGAGAGCAGCTCGGCGAGCCAGCTCTTGCCGGTGCCGGGGTCGCCGATGAGCAGCAGGCCGCGGTCGGAGGCGAGGGTGACGATGGAGCGCTCGACGAAGCTGCGGTCGCCGAACCACTTCTGTGCGATCTCGCGGTCGAGGCCGTCGGAGGGTTCGGAGCCGAGGATGAACAGGCGGACCATCTTGGGCGACAGGCGCCAGGAGAAGGGCTTGGGGTTGTCGTCGACGGACTCCAGCCAGTCGAGTTCCTCGGCGTACTTGGTCTCGGCGGGGGCGCGCAACAGGTCGGACATGAGGGGCCTTTCGGGCGTTGTGGGGTTCGCGGGTCGTCTCGGGGTGCCTTGCGTTGCTTGGGACTGCCCTGGGACGCTCAGGCGAGGAACGTCTTGAGCTCGCGGACGAGCTTGCGTATGTGGCCGGAGATCACCGGCGTGCCGAGGGCCTTGAAGCGTTCGCGGAACCAGGGGTTGACCTCCTGGCGGCCGGAGCTGGTGACCGAGCCGACCGGGATGAATTTCACTCCGGAGCGGTGGACGGCCTCGATGCCCTCGTACAGCGGCTGGGAGCGGTCGAACTCGTAAAAGTCCGAGATCCACACCATCACGGTGTCCGCGGGGTCGGTGATCTTCGGGCGGGCCATGGCCATCGCGACGGGGCCGTCGTTTCCGCCGCCGAGGTTGGTCCGCAGCAGGGCCTCGAACGGGTCGTTCACCCAGGGGGTCAGGTCGATGGCACGTGTGTCGTACGCGATCAGGTGGACGTCCACCTTCGGCAGCCCGGCGAAGATCGACGCCAGGATGGTGCAGTTCACCATCGAGTCGACCATCGAGCCCGACTGATCCACGACGACGATCAGCCGTTGCGGCGTCGTCTTGCGGGCGGTGTGCCGGTAGTAGAGGCGGTCGACGTAGAGCCGCTGCTCCTCCGGGCTCCAGTTGGTGAGGTTCTTCCAGATCGTGCGGTCGAGGTCGAGGTTGCGGAACACCCGCTTGGGCGGGATGGAGCGGTCGACGGCCCCGACCGAGGCCTTCTCGACCTGGGTGCGCAGCACGTCGGCGACCTCGTCGACATAGCGGCGGATCAGGGCCTTGGCGTTGGCCAGGGCGACGCCCGACAGGTTGTTCTTGTCCCGGAGCAGCTGCTCGATCAGGGACATGCTCGGAGTGAGCTGTGCGGCGAGCTTGGGGTCGGCCAGCACCTCGCGCAGGTGCATCCGCTTGACGAGGTCGGCCTCGATCGCGCCGAGTTCCGGGCCCATCGCCGGGATGAGCCGGCTGAGGTCGGGTGTGGTGCCCCCGCCGCCGGTGCCGGTCGGGTCGGGTCCGACTCCGTGTCCGGCTCCCGCTCCGGGTCCGGCCGTACGTCCCCCGGCGCGGCCGCCCCGCAGCTCGCCGGGGCGGCAGCCGAGCGCGCGTTCCAGCCAGCCCGCGTCGGACTGCCAGCGCGCCAGCTGCCCGGCGGTGACCGTGCCGTTGCCGGTGGCGAAGACATTGAGCAGCACCTTCGACGCCAGGGCGGCACGTCGTACCTCGGCGGCCCGGTCGCGTGGGCCGTCGTCCGCTTCCGGCACCATCAGACCGTCGAACTCGGCGGCGAGCTCCGGGTGGCGCTGCACGACCGAGTCGACGGAGGTCTGCGGATCCAGCAGCGCGGACGGCAGCCCGATGTCCTCCACGACGGCGAGGCTCGCCGACTCCAGCGTGGCCTGCTCCTCGTGGTCGAAGAGCCGGGCCAGCAGACGCCAGTACAGGACCTGGCGGCGGTTGTCGTGCGGGTCGGCGACGGGAGGCCCGTCGGTGCCCTCGGTGTGGCCGGTGGTCTGTTCCGTGGTCTGGTCGGTCATTTCCGCAGCAGCCTTCCCGCGCGTTCCCGCAGGACAGCCACGGTGTCGGTGGCGGCCTTCTCGGCCTTGACGCCGTTCTTGTCGGTCGTCCCGCCCGCCCATGCCCCGGCGTGGACGGTGACGGCCTTCTTCCGCACCGTCGTCTCGACGGCGAGCGGCTGGACGCGGTACGTCCCGGTGTCCCAGCGGAGCAGCCCGATGCAGGCGCGCGACGCGGCGACGGCTTCGGGGGCGAGCGGCCCGGCGGACGGGATGCGGTCGGTGTCGACGGCGAGGGTCTGCCCGGCGAGGGTGAACGTCACCACGCCGTCCTCGATCGCGGCGGCGTAGCCCTCCAGGAAGACCGGTACGGCGATGCGCGCCGGGTGGCGGTCCAGGGGCGCGACGGCCGGATCGGCGGCGGTGGGCAGTGCGACGCGGGCGGTGGCGAAGGCGTCGGCGGGCTCGCCTGCCTGTGCGTGGTCGTCGTTCCAGAGCAGGTCGCCCTCGGCGGTGACCGGGATGCCGGTGAGGTCCATGGAGCGGCCCTCGCCGACGGCGGCGAGCAGCGACATGTGCGGGCGGAGCAGCTGCCAGAGTCCGGCGCCGACGACGGTGTCGGGCTTGGGCGCGGACACGCTCGCGCGCACCAGGTGGGGCGTCGTGCCGTCCGCGGGCTCGAATATGGCGTGGATCTGGGCCTGTACGGCGGTCGCGTGCTCCTGCAGGTCGACGCCGAGGGGCAGCAGGCGGCCCGTCGCCGTGACGGCGAGGGGCGTGTCGGCCACGCCGGGGACGGTGAGCAGCATCGCGCGAGACCACAGGTCGGCCCAGCGGCGTACCGGGAAGCGCTCCATGGCCGCGCCCGGGCAGGAGGCAGCCAGCTCGGCGGCGAAGCCGTCGAGGAGGGTCGCGAGGCGGCGCAATGCCGGGTCGGGCAGCATCGCGGAGACGATCTGCGCCGCGCCCGACACCAGGTCGTGGTCGAGGCCCTGCCAGCCGGAGCGGGCCAGGTCGGACAGCCAGGACCGGGCGGCGGCCAGAAGGTTCGGCGCCTGGCCGCCTTCGGGCTCCGGGAAGCCCTCCTCGGCGCGGGACCGGCCGGTCGCCTCCTGGATCCGGGCCGTCAGCGCGTCGTGGGCGGAGCCGAGCAGCGCGGTGCGGGCGGCGGCGAGAACAACCAGGTGGTCCTCGCTCGCGGCGCCGGCCGCCGCCTTCTCGGCCGCTTCGGCGACCCTGGCGGCCAGCGGGGTCCCCGCGACGGCGTGGACGAGCTCCGTCAGGCCCGCGGTCTGGGCGGCCTGGGGGCGCAGCAGTCCGCCGACGAGCGTACTGTCGAAGGCGTCGACGGCCGCCAGGGCCTCGTCGAGCCCCGGGAGGGCTTCGGTGAGCATGTCGACGCGCATCACGCCACCGCCCTGGTCGGCGGGAACCACTGCATCTCCGGCAGCGGGGCCGTGGTGGGGGCGAGTTCGAGGTAGGCGAGGTGGCGCAGGAACCGGCTGAAGACCGGCGCGGCGGCCTGCTTGTCCCCCTGCGGAGGGCGTGCGCTCGTCATGGCGACGGTGATGCTCTGCGCGTCCGGCTCGCCGCTCGCGCTCTCCGCCTTGACGTAGCGGGCGACGCGCTCGGCGCCGTACTGCAGCACGGCCTCGACGATCAGGGCGCGTATGTGGTTGCAGAAGCCGCCGCGTGCGCCGCCGCAGGGCCGGTTGTTGTTGGTGCTGCAGGTGTAGGCGTAGCTGCCCGCGGCGACCGACGAGACGTAGACCCGCTCGATGTCCGAGCCGCTGGACACCACGCCCTGCAGGCGTCCGTCGGCCAGTTCGACGAACGGCACCTTGGCGAGCTTGCGCGGCCGCGCGGGTGCCGTCACCCGGGCCGTGCTCGACCTCTCCCAATCTGACATCGCGCCATCTCCTGAGCAGCATGGGGTATTCCGCGCCACATCGGCGGGACGTCAATGAACTTACTTGCGATCACTGACAACGCCGGTCGGGCGTCCACAGCCGCTCGACAGGGTGGGTGTCCGGCGGGCTCTCGGCGGGGGTGCCGACCGCCCGGAACGCCTGAAGCAGTGCATTGATCGGCCGTTCGCACGACGCGTGTCGACGGGCTGCGGGGTCGTGAGCGCCGGGGCGGTGCGACCGCGGCCGGCGGATATGGGAGCGACAGAACACGGTGATCCACGCCAGGTCGTGGGCGTCCACTACTGCAGCCGTAGATCGTGATCGCTGTGCTGTGCTGTGCGTATTGTGCGGGACAGTCATCGCTCGTCTCGATAATGGGTTGAGGGTGCTGGCCGGGGTGGTGATGATCGGCCTGTGAACTTGATGGCGGACATCGCGCTCGGGGAAGAGTTGCGCCTTCGTACGTTGACCTGGCGCGATGCGCCGCTGCTGGTCGAAGGGACCTGCGGGGAGGATGACTCGGCCCTGTGGGGACCGGACCCGCGCGGCCCGTACTCCGATCGCGACGCGCAAACCGCTTTGCGGTCCTGGGCGCCGGATACAGGGCGACAGACCTCGTACGGCCTGCTCGACCGTGACCGACTGGTGGGTGCGCTCGGGCTGATGTTCGACGGGCCGGGCAGTGCGGAGTTGGCCTACTGGGTCCGTCCGGAAAGCCGCCGACAGGGGCTGGCTCTGCGCGGCGTCACCGCTCTTACCGAGTGGGCGCACACCGCGCTGCGGTTGTCGCGCGTCTGGCTTGAAATCGATCCGGACAACACCGCATCGCTGCGGCTGGCTGCCCGCGCCGGCTACCGCCTCGAGCAGCGGTTGCCGCGTCACTGCCGCGCATGGACGGCCGAGGATCCCCGCGACGACATCTGGCATGACTGCCTGATCTGGACGCACTCCACCACCACAACGGGCCCGTCATCGCCTGGATAGGCTCGTCGTCCGACCCGTGCACGATGCGATCCACCGGCTCGGCTGGTCCCACTGGCAACGCCGGCACCAAGCCACAGCTTGAAAGACCACGATCCACGGCCGGAGCACTACCGCTCCGAACACTGATCCAGCGAGTCACCGTCGCCCGCATCACTCCGGCGCGTTGTACCTCCTCCGCTCCGGTAGGGGCGCGGCAAACCGCCAGCCGCGGGCGAGCAGCGCGTCGACGGCGGTCACGGCCGTCCGCAGCCGTTGCTCGTGCGGGCCGGTGAGCACCACGTGCGGCAGGCCCCGGCGGGTGAGTTCGGTGCGGAAGCGGCCGGTCATCCAGGAGCGCAGGTGCTCGCCGTCGCGCAGCCCGTCGTCCTCGAAGGGCACTCCGGCGTCGTCGGTGAGCAGCCACAGATGCTGCCTGCCCCTGGCGGCGACGGCCTCCACGCGGGGGTTGTGTCCGCCCGCGTAGCGCTCGTGCCAGATGGTGGTGGCCAGGGCGTCGGTGTCGCAGAAGAGGACGGGTGACCCGGCACGTGCGGCGGCGTCCTCCTCGGCGAGCTGCCGTTCGGCGATCAGCTCGAACTCGGCGGACTCCCAGGTGACCTCGTCGAAGGAGGCGCCCGGGCGGTCCGCCAGCAGCCGTGTGTACTTCTCCTCGCTGTACGTGCGTCCGTACTCGGGTACCCAGCGGGTCGCCTCCCAGACCCCGCCACGCGCCCGGTAGTGCGACGCGAGGGCGCGGGCCATGGTGGTGGTGCCGGTGGACTCCGCGCCGACGACCACCACGCGGCGGGCCAGGGCCGCCCGTACCGGCGCGGCCAGATACGGCCAGCGCCCGGCGGGGTCCTCGCGTACGGCGGTGCCGGAGACCGGATACGCCGTACGTCCGACGTCAACGGTGACCGCCACCGCGCCGAAGCGGCGGCCGAGTTCCTCGCAGTACGGTTCCGAGGTGAAGACCGCGTCGACGGGTTCGGCGACGGCGCCCTTGAAGATGGCCATGTGGGCGTCCCATGCGGCGGGGTCGGAGTAGTCGACGGGTATGTCGTCGACAGCGCCGACGACGTCGATGCCCGTCTCGGGGTGGACCTCGCGCATCCAGGCCACCCGCTCCGCGAGCGGGATCGACTCGACGGCGGAGGCGCACACCAGCACGGTGAGGCGGCGGCAGCGCGCGGCGGCGCTGCGGACCAGGTGGTGGTGGCCGGCGTGCGGCGGGTAGAACTTGCCCAGCACCAGCCCGTGGTCGAACTCGCTCACGCCGCGACCTCCGTCCGGCTCATCGGCCCCGTGCGGACGGCCGGTTCGGTGCGCCAGCCCCGGAGTCCGACGACGCACAGCAGCAGGAAGCCGGCGTAGAGGAGCGAGGTGAGGTACAGCCCCTTGTAGGCGTACAGGGGGATGTAGACGAGGTCGGCGGCGATCCACAGATACCAGGACTCGATCTTCTTCCGGCACTGGCCGTAGGTGGCGGCCAGCGACAGCGCGGTGGTGAGCGCGTCCCAGAAGGGCACGGTGGAGTCGGTGGCGCGGTCGAGCGCGACGGTCAGCAGCACGGTGGCGATCACCGTCGCGGGGACGAGGACCGCCCAGGTGCGGCCGCTCGTACGGCTGACGGCGAGCCGTCCCGGGCCGGATCCCCCGGCGATCCAGGACCACCATCCGTACACCGCCAGTGCCACGTAAACGACCTGTAGGGCGGCATCCGCGTACAGACCGGCACCGGCGAAGAGGAGGATGAAGAAGAGGTTGTTGGCGATGCCGATCGGCCAGTTGGCAATGTGCCGGCGCGCCACGAGCCATACACAGAGCGCTCCGCTGCCGAAGCCGAGTACCTCGACCCAGCTGACCGGGGTGTCCAGCAGGGTGAACAGCGGCTGCTGAAGCCGAGCAAGCAAATCCGCGAGAACCACGCGGCTACCTCCCATAAATGTCAGCTTGACGATAATGGGTGGGGGTGGCTGCGGCAAGGGAATTACCGCGGGGCGGACCCCCGGGTCGCGGAGGCCGTGCCCGGCGTTCGTGACCGGGGTCGGGGGCGCAGTCCGGGTCGCGGTCGGGGTCGGAATCGCGGTCGCGGTGGACTCCGCCGCTCACCTCCGTGCGGGGTGACGGTGAGCGCGGGATGGCCGTCCACCCGACGGGAGGCAACCGGCCGCGGACACGTTCACGTCGGACCCGTCACACCCCGCGCAGCGCATGCTCCCGCCGGAAACGGGCGGGTGTCGTACCGAGGTGCGCCCGGAAGGCCCGTGAGAACGCGGATTCCGAGTAGTAGCCGACCTGGCCGGCCACGGCCGCGACGGTCGCGTCGGTGGTGGTGAGCAGTTCCGCCGCCGCCATCAGCCGTGCCCGGGTCAGGAAGGCGCCCACGGTCGTCCCCGTCTCCCGGGTGAAGTGGCGCAGGAAGGTGGCGCGGGACATGCCGGCCGTACGGCTGAGCCGTTCGATCGTCCAGTCGGCCCCGGGGTCGGCGAGCATGCCTTCGACGGCCGACGCGATGCGGCCGTCGGCCGCCGCGGTCCACAGGGTGGTCCCCGTGGTGGCGCCCCGCGCGGTGCGCAGCACCATCGCCAGCAGCACGGTGCACAGGGCGGAGAGGATCGCCGCGGTGCCCTCGCCCTCGCGTCGTGCCTCACCGCGCATCAGGGCGCTCAGCATGCGCAGCACCTCGTCGCTCTCGGCGGACTGCCCGAAGGAGACGTGCACCGGGTCGGGCAGGCTCGCGAACAGCAGTGAGCCCGTACCGGCGTCGAAGGTGTAGTGCCCGCAGAACAGGTCGATGACGGGCTCTCCGCCGTGCTCGCTGCGCGTGGTCACGAACACGTCGCCGGCCGTCTCCGCCGTCCCCGTCGGGCCGCCCTCGCCGTCGGTGATCACCCGGTGCGAAGCGCCGCTCGGGATCATCACCACGTCCCCGGGGCGCAGGTCGAGCAGGACCGTGCCCACCTGCAGCCGGCACGTGCCCTCCAGCAGGACATGGAAGGGCGCCTCCCGCTCCCCGTGGGCCGCCACCTCCATCCTGGTGCCCGCCCCGAGCAGGCAGTGTTTGTCGAGGTCGGCCCTGAGCCGGGCCAGGCGCAGCAGTCGGCTGACGGAGTCCACGGTGAGACTTTCGGGCAGGAGAGTGAGACGGTCGAGTCTATTTGGACGAGTGGCCGGCTCGCAGACTCGACGCATGGAGATCACCACAGCACTCACCGCAGATGTCCTGGTCATCGGCTTCGGCAAGGGCGGCAAGACCGCCGCTCACGCGCTCGCCGAGGCCGGCCGCCGCGTGGTCCTGATCGAGCGGTCCGCGAACATGTACGGCGGGACCTGCCCGAACGTCGGCTGCGTTCCGACCAAAATGCTCGTCCACTACTCCGGCACCAAGCGCCTCCAGGACGACGCTCAGGAGTTCTTCGCCCACTCGGTCGCCGGTGTCCGCGCGCTGACCAGTGCCTTCCGCGCGGGCAACTTCGAGGCGCTGAACGGCAGGGACACCGCGACGGTCATCACCGGCACGGCCCGGTTCGTCGATCCGCACACCGTCGCCGTCGGCGAAGGAGCGGACCGCATCACCGTCACCGCCCCCACGATCCTGGTCAACACCGGCTCGGAGCCGGTGATCCCCCCGATTCCCGGCCTCGCGAGCAGCTCCCACCTGGTCTCCAGCACGGAGCTCACCCGCACGCAGAACCTGCCCGAACGTCTCGTGGTCCTGGGCGGCGGATACCTCGGCCTGGAGTTCGCGGGGATCTACCGGCACTTCGGCAGCGAGGTGACGGTCCTCGAGGCCGCCGACCGGCTCCTGCCGCGGGAGGACGAGGACATCGCCGCGTCCGTCGGGGAGATCCTCACCGGCGACGGCATCCGCGTCGTCACCGGCGTTCACGTCACCGAGGTGCGGGACAGCGGGGCCGTCTCGACCGTCGTCTATGAGAAGGACGGGCGGACCCACACCGTGGAGGCGTCCGCGCTGCTGCCCGCCACCGGGCGCCGGCCCGTCACGGACGGCCTCCGGCTCGACGCCGCCGGCGTCCGGACCGCGCCGAACGGCGCGATCGTGGTCGACGAGTACCTGCGCAGCAGCCAACCGCACATCTACGCACTCGGCGACGTCAACGGCGGCGAGCAGTTCACCTACATCTCCCTGGACGACGCGCGCATCGTCCTGGACCAGCTCCTGGGTGAGGGCAAGCGCACCACGAGCGACCGCAGGGCAGTGCCCCACACCCTGTTCATCACTCCCCCGCTCGCCACGGTGGGACTGACCGAGAGCCAGGCGCGCGCACAGGGGCTGAACATCAAGGTCTCACGGGAGAAGGTCGCGGACATCGTGGCCATGCCCCGCGCCTACACGGTCGAGGAGACCCGCGGCGTCATGAAGTTCATCGTGGACCCGGACACCGATCTCATCCTCGGGGCCGCCCTGCTCAGCATCGACGCGCAGGAGATCGTCAACACCGTCGCGCTGGCGATGCGGCACCACATCACGGCCACGCAGCTCCGCGACTCGATCTACACCCACCCGAGCTCGACCGAAGCCCTGAACGAGGTCTTCGACAAGGTCGTCTCCTAACCGGGTCCGGGTCCAGCTCCGCCCGCGGCGGGCACCCACCCGGGCACGGTGTGCCGTCAGGTCCACATCGGGTGCCGCGACGCCCTTCTCAGGGCATCGCCGCGACGTGTGTCGGGGCAGGATGCCCCGGCCGTCCACCCATGAGACAAAGAGGACAGGCTCGCAGCCCGGGTGCCTAGAGCCGCGGGCGGCGCCGAACGAGAACGACCGGCCGACCCGCCTTCCGGAAGAGAAAAGAACCATGCAGCAGAAGAACAGGCCCTTCGAACTCGCCGACGTCCGGATGCACACGCGCGAACTCGCCGGCGGCGTGTACGCGGTCATGGCAGCGGATGTCGACGACACCGACCACACCGCGACGAACGCCGGGTTCGCCGTCGGCGATTCGGGGGTGCTGGTGGTCGAATCGCTGAGCAACGGCCGTTTGGCGTCCCAGGTCATCGGCGCGGTGCGCACAGTGACCCCGCTGCCCATTCGATTCCTGGTCAACACCAGTTTCCACGGTGATCATTGTTTCGGAAATTTCGCCTTCCCGTCACAGACGGTGATCATTCACCATGAGGCGACCAAGCGTGTGATCGACGAGCGCTTCGAGCAGGACCGCGCCTTCATGATCGACTTGCTCGGCCCGAACGCCGGCATCGAGGAGGTCGTGGCCCGCTCGGCGGACGTCGCGGTGTCCGGGTCGTGCTCCCTGGACCTGGGAGGCAAGCACGTGGACATCGAGCACATCGGCTTCGCCCAGACCGACGGCGACCTGGTCGTCCGCATGCGCGAGGACAACATCGTCTTCGTCGGGAACATGCTGCAGGCGCCGCCCCCGGCATTCCCGTGGCTGCTGGAGGGGCGGGCCGACGAGGCACTCGCCACCTACCGGCGCCTCTACGACATCCTCGACGACGACACCCTGATCGTGCCGGGCCACGGCCGCACCATGCGCCGCGCGGACATCCCGCACTCGATCGCCTACCTCGAGGAGCTGACCGGCCTGGCACGGGACGCCCGGGACAAGGGCCTGTCGCCCGACCAGGCCCGCGAAGCACTGGAGATGAAGGAATACAGCGACTACAGCATGTACGAATCCATCCACCTCCAGGTCAACGTCCCCGCGGTGCTGAACGCGCGATGAGCGCCGTGGGCACGAACCATGGCACCTGAACCTTCCCACCCGGAGCGGGGCGGGGACTGGATCCGCGTCGGCACCAGGTGCCCGTTCGCCAAGGGGGCGGGGTTGCCTCCAGCGGGAATTGAGCGGCGGATCCAGGGTGCGGCCCGTCCTGCCCGTCCCGGGCCGCGCCGCGCGTACCGGGCGTCCGGCAGGATGACCCCGTGACCTTCCTCCCCGGTACCCGTGCCCGCGCCCACGACCCGATACGGATCCGGATGGCAGCGGCCGCGGCAGCGATCGTGACCGTCGGTGCCGGGCTGGGGCTGCGGGCCATGGCGGCGGGCAGCACGGCCAAGTACGGCGGGGACGCGCTCTACACCGTCCTGGTTCTCACCCTCGTCGTCCTCGTCGCGCCACGGCTCGCGCCCCTCAAAGCCGCCGCAATCGCGCTGGCGTTCAGTTGGGGCGTCGAGTTCCTGCAGCTCAGCGATGTGCCCGCGGAGTTGTCCCGGCGCAGCACCGTCGCCCGTCTGATCCTCGGCTCCACCTTCAATCCGCCGGACCTGTTCTGGTACGCCGTCGGTGCCGCGGCGGGCTGGCTGGTCCACACCGCGGTGGGTCGGCGCCTGTCAGGCAGGCAAGCGGCGCGCGGGTGACGGCGCCTCAGCGCCCCGCGGTGAGCTGCGCCGCCATCTCCCGGGCGGAGGACGGCAGTCCGCGGACGGGTTCGCCGTACTGTGGATGCGCCTGGTCCAGGGTGGGCACCATCGGGCGGGACCGCTGCGCGGGGACGCGTTCCAGGACGGTCGTCCCGGTCTCCGCCTCCAAGGCCGGGGCGTAGCCCGCCGCGCGCAGGGCGGCGAGGGTCTCGTCCGGCGGGGCGGTGGAGATGAGAACCGTCGGCGCGATGCGCCGCAGCCCCAGCTTGGCGAGGCCGCGCACCGCGGCGACCTCCGCGATCAGGGTCGTGTCCTCGGAGCGCACGCAGCAGGCGGAGCGCACCACACGGAGCCGTCCGTGGCCGCGGGCGACGTCCTTGACCGTGTAGGTGAGCGGCTGCGGCAGTTCGGTTCCCGGCCGGCAGACGGCGGCGAGGCGGTCGAGGATCCCGTCGGCGTCCCAGCCCGCGTCGAAGGCGCGGCGCAGTGAGGCGGGGGTGATGCGCCAGACCACGGCGTGCCCCTCGGACTCGATGTCGCCGACCGCCGACAGCAGTGCCGCCAGGTCGGGGGCGGGGGTGCCGGTGACGGTCGCGGTGGAGTCGGCCTGGAACCGGGCCGTGGTGCTCGGTGCGGGCAGCGTCGACCGCAGGGCCTCCCGCAGCGCGGACACCGCCTCGGCCAGTGCCGGGCGTTCGGCCATCCCCTCGCCCAGCCGGTCCGCGCCTGCGGCCGCCGGGTCGGCGTCCGCGCCCGGTACGGCCGGGTAGTGGCGCGCGGCCCCGGCCTCGAGGAGGCCGACGACGGCGCGGCCGACCGGGGTCAGTGCGCCGTGAGCCGTCAGACCGAGCAGCTCCGCCTCGGTCAGCGTCGCCTCGAGCCGCCCTTCGAGGTCTTCCTCCTCGTAGGGGGTCATCAGCACCGGCCGGAACCACACGGCCCGCGCGAGGAGTTCCTCACGCGCCTCCTCGCCGGCGGCCGATCCCTGCCCGTCCGGCAGCGTGGCCAGCGCCCCGAGCACTCCGTGCCGCAGCGGGACCGCGTACGGGTCCTGGGGGCTGATCAGGGCGACGGGGGTCTCGTCCTCCTCCGGCCAGTAGGTGAACACCTCGGGCACCACGGCCCAGGCGGCCACCAGCGGCAGCAGCTTGCCGGCGGGCGTGGCCGCCGCCCACGCGTCGTAGCGCTCGCTGGGCAGCAGGCGCGCGGGCTCTTTCGGGGACTCGGGCCGGCGGCGCCCCCGGCCGCGCGCGGCGGGTGCCTCCTTCTCGGCGTGGGGCGCGGCGAGACCGGCGTTCACCGCCAGGTCCAGCCACAGCCTGGTGTGTTCCTCGCTCGTGCCGGCCGCCTTGGCCAGCCTCCTGGTGTCGCGTACCGCGATCCCGCCCGCCTTGCGCACGGCCACGGGATGCGCGGCCAGCTCCCGCAGCACCAGCTCCGCCCGCCAGGCGGCGGCCCCCGCGGCCACCGCACCCTCCCCCGCCCACTCCCGGGGCAGGCGCGTCAGGCACGTCAGCGGTTCCGGGTCCAGGCTCGGCGACGGCGCGGGCAGGTCTCCGCGCAGCGCGCGGCCCACCTCGTACGGCAGCTCCACCAGGTCCGGGCCGACGGGGACCACCATGCCGCGTGCGGCCAGCCAGTCGGTGCCCTCGTCCCCGCTGCCGCCCTCCCGGAAGGTGTACTTGCTCTCCGGTCCGGCGTAGCCGCCGTCGCGGGAGACGAAGCAGTGCGTGCGCATCAGCGGCGGGCCCGGCACCATGTGGTCCAGTAGCGCGTGGGCGTCCGCGGGGGCTCCGGCGACCATCTCCCGCACCCGGTCGGCGTCCGCGAGCAGGGCGCCGATCGCCGCCTGCGCGTCCGCGCGGGTGCGCAGCTCCCCCGCACCCAGTACGGCGGCGATCCGCTTGATCTCCGGCGCGTTGTACGCCTGCGTGAGCAGGGTGTCGGCGGGCCTGCCGTAGCCGTCCATCCGGGCCGCCCACGTGTGCAGCAGCGGCGGCAGCGCCAACTGGCCGCTCGGGGCCGGGAGTACGAGGACCCGCTCCCGCAGGCGTCGCAGCGACTCCGCAGTCCGTTCGCGGGGAGTGCCGCCCCGTTCCAGCCAGTCCAGCACCTCCGCCTCGGGCACCAGCCGGGTGTAGGGGTCCACCGGCGGCGGCGCCGGGCGCCAGGCGTACGTCTGCCGCTCGGCGGCCGGCACAGGGCCGTACGCCTCCAGGGCCCTGGCCGCCACGCAGGCCAACAGCTCCGCCTCGCCGCCGGTCCCGGCGGCGACGGCGCGTTCCGCCGATTCGTCGGTGAGCAGGTGTTCCGCCAGTTGCCGGAACGTCCTGACGGGTGAGTAGCCCGCGGCACGCGGCAGTGCGCGCTCCTCCAGCAGGGCCGTCAGACGCTCGCCGGGGAGTTCGGCGAGCCATTGCTCCAGGGCGGGGAGTACGCGCACCGCACGAGCCTAGAACATCCCAGCGGCAAGCGGCCTCCGTACGGCCGCCGTTCACCCTCACGCGGGCGGGGCGGCCCGCGACCCCCGGTTTCCCCGAAGGCCGTGACCGGCATCGGCCCGCTCGCCGGGAACGGTACCGGCCTGCCGGGATCCCCGAACCCTCGCCGCTTCAAGCCCTCTTGGCAACGTCCCGCACCACTCCACCCGCAAGAGGAAACTGTATTCTGTCATCCGTATACAGACTCCCGGACGCGCGGAGGAGACATGGACGACCTGGATCCCGGGATAGTGCTGGGCATGACGGCTCGGGCACCCGACGGCGTGGTGATCATCGACCGGGAGGGGCTCATCCGCTACTGGAACCACGGCGCGGAGCGGATCTTCGGGTTCTCCGCGGCCGAGGTCGACGGCCGCAGCCTCGATGTGATCATCCCCGAACGGCATCAGCAGCGGCACTGGGACGGATTCGAGAAGTCCATGGCCAGCGGGACCACCAAGTACGGGGACGACGACCTGTTGACCGTCCCCGCGGTGGGCGCCGGCGGCCGGAAGCTGTCCATCGAGTTCAGCGTGGTGCTGCTGAACGACGCCGAGGGCCGCCCGGGTTACGTCGGGGCGGTCATCCGGGACGTCACCGCGCGGCGCGCCCGGGAGAAGGAGCTGTACCAGAAGGTGGCGGCCGCCAAGGCGGAGCACGCGGCGACTCCCTGACATCCGCGTCCACGAACGCGAAGCCCTCGTGCCGACCGGCACGAGGGCTTCGCCGTGTGGAGCCGTATGGAGCCAGGTGGAGCCGCGAGTGCCCCGCGCGCACGGATCGCGCGGGGCACTCGCGGGGCATCCGCGGGGTACGTCAGACGATGATCTTGCCGTCACGCAGCTTGGCGATCTCGTCCGCGCCGTACCCCAGGTCCGCCAGGACCTCGCTGCCGTGCTCGCCGAGCAGCGGGGCACCCTTGATCTCGGGCTTGAAGTTGGAGAACTTGATGGGGCTGCCCACCGTCAGGTAGGTGCCGCGGCCCTTCTGCTCGACCTCGACGATGGTGCCGCTCTTGCGCATGTCGGGGTCCTCGGCGAGCTCCTTCATGCTGAGCACCGGGGCGCAGGGCACCTCCCACTTGCGCAGGATGTCGACGGCCTCGTACTTGGTCTTGTCCGCCAGCCACTTCTCGATCTCGCCGAAGATCTCGAAGATGTGCGACTGACGCGCCTTGGCGGAGGTGTACTCCGGGTCCTCGACCCACTCGGGGTGGCCGATGGCCTCCGCGGTGCGCTTCCAGTTCTGCTCCTGGATCGTGAAGTAGATGTAGGCGTTGGGGTCGGTCTCCCAGCCCTTGCACTTCAGGATCCAGCCCGGCTGGCCACCGCCGCCGGCGTTGCCGCCGCGGGGCACCGCGTCGCCGAACTCGCCGTTCGGGTACTGCGGGTACTCCTCCAGGTAGCCGATCTTCTCCAGGCGCTGCTGGTCGCGGAGCTTGACCCGGGTGAGGTTGAGGACGGCGTCCTGCATGGACACCGACACCTTCTGGCCCACCCCGGTCGCGTTGCGGTGGATGATCGCCGTCAGCAGGCCGATCATCAGGTGCATGCCGGTGTTGCTGTCGCCGAGGGCGGAGCCGCTGATGGTCGGCGGGCCGTCCCAGAAGCCGGTGGTGGACGCGGCGCCGCCGGCGGCCTGGGCGACGTTCTCGTAGACCTTGAGGTCGTTCCAGGACGAGTCGTCGTTGAAGCCCTTGACCGAGCCGAAGATCAGGCGCGGGTTGAGCTCGTGGATGTGGTCCCAGCCCAGGCCCATGCGGTCCATGGCGCCCGGCGCGAAGTTCTCGACCAGGATGTCGGCCTCGCGGATCAGCTTCTCCATGACCTCCTTGCCCTCGGGGGTCTTGGTGTTGATCGCCAGCGAGCGCTTGTTGCTGTTGAGCATCGTGAAGTACAGCGCGTCCAGGTCGGGGTCGTCCCGGAGCTGGTTGCGGGTCACGTCGCCGCCCTGGGGACGCTCGACCTTGATGACGTCGGCGCCGAACCAGGCGAGCATCTGGGTGCACGCGGGACCGGCCTGGACCCCGGTGAAGTCGATCACCTTGATTCCGGCGAGCGGCTTTTCACTCATGGTGGCTTCCTTCTTGTGGATGTTCGCGGTGCGCGGGTGGGCGGTGCTGAGGGAACGGTGCTTCGGGGTGCGGGACTTCGCTCTACGGGGCGGTCACTTCTTGGCCGGCGTGATGTTGCCGACGGTGATGCCCTTCGGGTTGAGGTGCGCGATGTGGCCGCTCTCGGTGCCGGCCGAAGGGTCGATCACGCAGTCGATGAGGGCCGGACCGCCCGAGGCCAGTGCCTCGGTGAGGGCGGCGGTGACCTCGGCGGGCGTGGTCGCGCGGTAGCCCTTGCCGCCGAACGCCTCGAACATCTGGTCGTGGCGGGCCGCGGACATCAGGGTCGTCGGCGACGGCGCGTCGTCGAAGGGGTTGACGTCGTCGCCCCGGTAGACGCCGCCGTTGTTCATGATGACCGTGACGACGGGCAGCTTGTAGCGGCAGATCGTCTCGATCTCCATCCCGCTGAAGCCGAAGGCGCTGTCGCCCTCCACAGCCACGACCGGCTCGCCGCTCTCGACGGCCGCGGCGATGGCGTAGCCCATGCCGATGCCCATCACACCCCAGGTGCCGCTGTCCAGACGGTGCCGCGGGACGTGCATGTCGATCACGTTGCGCGCGATGTCGAGGGCGTTGGCGCCCTCGTTGACCAGGTAGATCTCGGGACGTTCGCGGATGACGTCGCGTACGGCCTTCAGGGCGCCCATGAACTGCATCGGGTGCGGGTCGGCCTTGAGGCGCTCGGCCATCTTGGCGACGTTCTGCGCCGAGCGCGCCCCCAGCTCCTCCCGCCAGGCGGCGGGGGTCGCGATCCGGCCCGGCTTGCTCCGCTCGATGAGCGCCTCGACGACCGACTCGATGTCACCGACGAGCGGTGCGGCGATGGGCTGGTTGCTGTCCATCTCCTTCGCCTCGATGTCCACCTGGACGAACTTCGCGTCGGGGTTCCACTGCGGCGCCTCGCCGTGGTTCAGCAGCCAGTTCAGGCGCGCGCCGACCAGCATGACGACGTCGGCCTTCTTCAGCGCCAGCGAGCGGGCGGTCGCCGCCGACTGCGGGTGGTCGTCGGGCAGCAGGCCCTTCGCCATCGACATCGGCACGTAGGGGATGCCGGTGGACTCGATGAACTCGCGGATCTGCGTGTCCGCCTGGGCGTAGGCCGCGCCCTTGCCGAGGACGATCAGCGGCCGCTGCGCGCCGGCGAGCAGCTCGATGGCGCGGTCCACCGCCTCGGGGGCGGGCAGCTGACGCGGCGCGGGGTCCACGAGCCGGCTCAGCGTCTTCGCACCGTCCTCGGCGTTCATGATGGAGCCGAGCACCGCGGCGGGGATGTCGAGGTAGACACCGCCGGGGCGCCCGGAGACCGCGGTGCGCAGGGCGCGGGCGATGCCGCGGCCGATGTCCTCGACCCGGCTGATGCGGTAGGCGGCCTTGCAGAACGGCTGCGCGGCGGCGAGCTGGTCCATCTCCTCGTAGTCGCCCTGCTTGAGGTCGACGAGGTGGCGCTCGCTGGAGCCGGAGATCTGGACCATCGGGAAGCAGTTGGTGGTGGCGTTCGCCAGCGCCACCAGTCCGTTGAGGAACCCCGGCGCCGATACGGTCAGGCAGATGCCCGGCTTCTTGGTGAGGTAGCCGGCCGCGGCCGCCGCGTGTCCCGCGTTGCTCTCGTGGCGGAAGCCGATGTAGCGGATGCCCTGCGCCTGGGCGAGGCGGGCCAGGTCCGTGATCGGGATGCCGACCACCCCGTAGATGGTGTCGACGTCGTTCATCTTGAGCGCGTCGACCACCAGGTGGTACCCGTCGGTGAGCTCGGCCGGTGCGTCGGCGTTCGCCGCGGTCTCCAGAGTTGAGGGGGCGGTCATGGTCCGAGGTCCTCCTTGGGCAAGTCATGCGAGTGCGGCTTCTTCTCTCACCTTCCGCAGCGCGCTTCCCCGCGTCCAAGACCTATCGGCGACCAGCCGATAAACAGCATTTATCGACGCACGCCGCGGGGGTCGTGAGCTCGGTTGATAGACCTCCGCTATCGGCCGTTCGCCATCGCGTATTGGACGGGTGCTTCACAGGCCGCGCAATCTCGCTGAGGACGGTTCACCAGACCTGGCGCGAGGAGGTGCGGTCATGGCCGTTCCGGCCGCGGGATCCGTGCGGGGTCCCGACCGCTACCGGCCGCCGGCGATCACGGGCCTGGCCGATCTCCTCGACCGGCAGGTGCGCGAGCGTCCGCGGGCTCGTGCGCTCGTCGCCGGCGGCGACCGCGCGGGGCTCTCCTACCGTTCCCTCGACACGCTGGCCGGCGACCTGGCCGCGCGCCTCGCCGGAACGGGGCTGCGGCGCGGGGACGCGGTCGGCCTGGTCTGCGCCAACACAGCGGAGTTCGTCGTGGCGCTGCTGGCCGGGGCACGGGCCGGGCTGGTGGTCGCCCCGGTGGACCCCTCCCTCCCCGAACCGCGGATGTCCGCGCGGCTGGAGGCGCTGGGGGTACGGGCCGTCCTGCTGGGGCCGTCGGCAGGCGCCGGCGCGGCGCCCGCCGTGGTGCACGGTGTTCCCGTCTGGCCCCTGCGGGTGGACGCCGCCGCGACCGGTACGGCAACCGTCGCGCTGGACACCGGCGCGGGCACCGCGCCCGGTGCGCGGGGCGCGGCCGGCGAACTGTCGGCGCACGACGCCCTGGTGCTGTTCACCGCGGGGACCAGCGCCCAGGCGAAGATGGTCCCGCTGACGCACGCCAACGTGGCCGCCTCCGTACAGGACGTCTGCGCCACGTACGAGCTGGGGCCGGATGACGCGACGGTCGCGGTGATGCCCTTCTTCCACGGGCACGGTCTGTTCGCCGCGCTGCTGGCCACCCTGGCGAGCGGGGGCTGCGTGCTGCTGCCCGAAGGGGGGCGGTTCTCGGCGCGCACCTTCTGGGACGACATGCGGGCTGCGGGCGCCACGTGGTTCACCGCGGTCCCCACCATCCACGAGATCCTCCTGGAGCGGTCGGCGGCGGACGCCGCGGGCCCCCAGGTGCCGCCGCTGAGGTTCGTGCGCAGTTCCAGCGCGCCCCTGAACACGGCCACCCAGCGGGCGCTGGAGCGTACGCTCGGCGCTCCCCTGCTGTCGGCGTACGGCATGACCGAGTCGGCGCACCAGGCGACCAGCGAGCCGCTGCCGCAGCACGGTGCGCTCAAGCAGGGTTCGGTCGGCCGGGTGACCGGGGTCGACCTGCGCGTCCTCGACCCGGACGGGAAGCCCTGCCCGGCGGGCGGCGAGGGCGAGTTGTGGGTGCGCGGCCCCACGGTGGCCCGCGGCTACCTCGGCGACCCCGCCGAGACGGCGCGCGGTTTCGCCGACGGGTGGTTCCGCACCGGGGACCTGGGCTCACTGGACGAGGACGGCCATCTGTTCCTCACCGGGCGCCTGACCAACCTCATCAACCGCGGGGGCGAGAAGATCTCGCCCGAGTACGTCGAGGACGTGCTCGCCGGGTGCCCGGGGGTCGCCGAGGCCGCCGTGTTCGCCGTCCCCGACGCGACGTACGGGCAGCGGGCGGCGGCCGCCGTGGTCCTGTCGGGCGGCGGGGGGCCCGGGGCGGAGGAGATCCTGCGGTACTCCCGCGGCCGCCTGGCGCCCTTCGAGGTCCCCGATCTGATCCGGATCGTCGACTCCCTGCCGCACACGGCCAAGGGAGGGCTGGACCGGGCGGCGGTGGAGGTGCTGTACGCGCACCGGCCCGCGGGGGCCGGTCTCACCTGACGCGGTGCTCCGCCGGCAGCGGCTGGTCGAAGAACTCGTCCAGCGACAGCCCCGCCGCCGCGTTCATGAAGGCCCGCGCCGCGACCGAACCGGGGGTCGCCGCGTGGATCGCCACCGAGACCTGGGCCCTGGCGTCCGGCTCGACCAGGCGGACGGCCCGCATCCTGCCGAGCGGGGGCATGGCGCGCAGCCAGGTGTGCGGCACGATGCTCGCGCAGGCGCCGGCGCCCACGCTGGCGTAGAGGGCGGCCACCGAGTCGGTCTCGACCTGCGGGGTCACCACCACCCCGCTCTCGGCGAACGCGTCGTCGATGACCTGGCGGATCCGCATGTCGGGGGTGAGCAGCGCCAGCGGCATCGAGGCCGCGTCCGCCCATCTCATGGTGTCGGTCTGCGGCAGGAGCTGGTCGCTGGAGGCGAGGAGCATGTACCGCTCCTCGTACAGCGGCATCACCTGGAGGTTCTCCCGGTCGTGCGGGGCGAAGTGCGCGATCGCGGCGTCCAGTTCGAAGGCGAGCAGCTGGCGGTGCAGCTCCGTCGTGGACAACCGGGAGCGGACCTGGACCTTGGCCAGCGGGTGCGCCGTGCAGAAGGCGGCGACGGGCAGGACGAGGGTGGTCGACGCGGTGGGTTCGGTGCCCAGCCGGAGGGTGCCGGTGATGCCGGACTGGACGGCGGCCACCTCGGCCTTGAACGCCTCCTGCTCGGCGAGGATCCGTTTGGCCCAGACCACGAGCCGTTCGCCCTCCGGGGTGAGGCCCTGGTAGTTGTGACCGCGGTTGATCAGCGTGACGTTCAGCTCCCGCTCGAGCTTGGCTATCGCGGCCGAGAGCGCGGGCTGCGACACGTAGCAGGACTCCGCCGCCCGGGCGAAGTGCCGCTCCCTGGCCACCGCCACGAAGTACTCCAGCTGACGGAACAGCATGAACGACTCCTCTCTGCCTGGGGCCGCGGCCGCGCCGGCACGTTCCGCTGGAGTCGCGAGGCCGTCGGTGCCGGCTGGTCGACGTCCCGTGGGTGAAGAACGTCCCCGTGCGGCCGACGACGGACGAGCTGGTTGCCCTGCGGCCGGCCAAGCGTACCGAGCGCCGCGGCGCACCTCTCACTCGTGCCCGCCGACGGGGCCGGTGCGGGCGCCGCGGGGTGTCGTCCCGTACGCGTCCCGCCGGTCGCACGGGCCGCGCCGCGGGCCGGCCGGCGGGTCGCCGGTCCGGGTCCCGGTCCCGGTCCCGGTCCCGCCGCGGGCTGCGACGGGACCGGGCGCCGGATGCGCGTCGGCGATCGCCCGGTCGGTGGACCGGCGATCGGTGGGTGATCGGGTGGTGTCGTCAGGGGTGCGGACGGGAGGTCAGGCGGGGACCGGCTCCCGGGTGGCGCCGTTGTCGGGGGCCGCGGTGCCGCCCCGTGCCAGCAGGTCGGTCGCGGCGTGCACCGCCCGCAGGTGGGGGGCGTCGGCACCGGAGATGTCGGCCATCTCCACGACCGCCGTCACGATGGCGTCGAGTTCCAGCTGCTTGCCGGCCTCCAGGTCCTGGAGCATGGAGGTCTTGTGGTGCCCCACACCCTCCGCGCCCCGCAGCCGCTTCTCGATGGAGATGTCGGGGGTGCTGCCGACCCGGGCCGCGATGTCGAGGGTCTCCTCCATGAGGTGGGTGACCAGCCGCCGGGTGGGCGGGTGCCGGCAGATGTCGACCATCGTCGCCCGGGTGAGGGCGCTGATCGGGTTGAACGCGACGTTGCCCATCAGCTTGATCCAGATGTCGTCGCGCAGGTTGGGCTCGACCGGGCACTTGAGCCCGCCGGCGATCATGGCCTCGCTCAGCGCGGTGCACCGGTCGGAGACTCCGCCGCCCGGCTCGCCGATGGAGAACCGGGTGCCCTCCAGGTGCCGGATGACACCGGGGGCCTCGATGACCGTGGCGGGGTAGACGACGCAGCCGATCGCCCGCTCCGGCGGCAGCACCTCGCTGGTGGCGCCGTCCGGGTCGACCGCCTCGATGCGCCGCCCCTCGTAGGGGCCGGTGAGCTTGTGGAAGTACCACCAGGGAATGCCGTTCTGACCCGCCACCACCGCGGTGCGCTCACCGAGCAGCGGGGAGATCAGCGAGCCGGAGGTCGGGTAGGAGTGTGCCTTCAGCCCGAGGAACACATAGTCGACGGGACCGATCTCCTTCGGGTCGTCCGTGGCGTGCGGCCTGGCCACGAAGTCACCGCGCGGGCTGTTCACCCGAACCCCATGGGCACGTATCGCCTGAAGGTGCTCACCTCGGGCGATCAGGTGGACGTCGGCGCCACCACGGTGCAGCGCCGCGCCCACGTAAGCGCCGATCGCACCGGCTCCGAGGACTGCGATTTTCACGGCGACTCCTCTCCATTCGAAGGGGGAGTGAATACTGTATGCAGTACTCTCTCTGGATGTACAGTCCCCTCACGGAAAGTCGCGCGCTCGCACACGGCCCGAGTCCGCGCCACCGCAGGGCCGATCCGCCCCCGGCGCCCCACAGGGCATGAACCGGGTCACACAGGGCCCGGACAGGTTGATCGAGCACGAAGCGGGGGAACGCTTCGCCGCACATGCGGTCCTGGGAACGTCACGGTCGCCAAGCGCGGCCGGCACGCACGCATCGCGGGCGGACCGGCCGACGGCGCCGCCGTGACGTCAGTCGGAAGCGACGGAAAAGGAGAGCGATGTCGGATTCACCCCCTCAGCAGATCGGTGTGGTCACCGAGTCCACCGCCGGGGAGACCCGGGTGGCGGCCACACCGGACAGTGTCCGCAGGCTCCTGGGCCTCGGCTACGAGGTCGTCGTGGAGTCGGAGGCCGGAGCGGCCTCCGGCTTCTCCGACGAGGCCTACGCCGAAGCGGGAGCGCGGATCGGCGACGCCTGGCGGGCGGACGTCGTCCTCAAGGTCAACGCCCCCTCGCACGAGGAGATCGGGAAGCTGCGTGACGGAGCGACCCTCATCGGGCTGATCGCCCCCGCCATCAGCCCCGGCCTGGTCGAGGAGCTCGCCACCCGGCCGATCACCGTGCTCGCGCTCGATGCCGTGCCGCGCATCTCCCGGGCCCAGTCGATGGACGTGCTCAGCTCGATGGCCAACATCGCGGGCTACCGCGCGGTGATCGAGGCGGCCCACGTCTTCGGGCGCTTCTTCACCGGGCAGGTCACCGCGGCCGGCAAGGTGCCGCCGGCGAAGGTCCTGGTGGCCGGGGCGGGCGTGGCGGGTCTCGCCGCGATCGGCGCGGCCGGCAGCCTGGGCGCGATCGTACGGGCCACCGACCCGCGGGCCGAGGTCGCCGACCAGGTCCGCTCCCTGGGCGGGGAGTTCCTCGCCGTCGAGGTGGAGCAGGAGGCCGGCGGCGACGGATACGCCAAGGCGACCTCCGAGGCCTACGACCGGCGTGCCGCGGAGATCTACAGCGAGCAGGCCGCGGACGTCGACATCGTCATCACCACCGCGCTGATCCCCGGCCGCCCGGCCCCGCGGCTGATCACGGCGGCCGACGTGGCCTCCATGAAGCCCGGCAGCGTCATCGTGGACATGGCCGCCGCCCAGGGCGGCAACGTCGAGGGCACGGTGAGCGGGAAGGCGATCGTCACGGACAACGATGTGACGATCATCGGTTACACCGACCTGGCGGGCCGACTGCCCGCCCAGGCCTCCCAGTTGTACGGGACCAATCTTGTCAACCTGCTGAAACTCCTCACACCCGGCAAGGACGGGCGGTTGACCCTGGACTTCGACGACGTCGTGCAGAGGTCCGTGACGGTGGTGCGCGAGGGCGAGAAGACCTGGCCGCCACCGCCCGTGCAGGTGTCGGCCGCGCCCGCCGGGAAGGAGGCGGCGCCGGCGGCGGTCCCGCAGCCGAAGGAGCCCCGCCTCTCGCCGGCCGCCCGCTACGGCCTGATCGGCCTCGGCATGCTGGCGATGTTCCTCCTCGTCGCCTTCTCCCCCGCCCAGCTCGTGGGCAATTTCACGGTGTTCGCGCTGGCCGTCGTCATCGGCTACTACGTGATCGGCAAGGTCCACCACGCCCTGCACACCCCCTTGATGTCGGTCACCAACGCCATCTCCGGGATCGTGGTGGTCGGGGCCCTGCTGCAGATAGGCCGCGACGGAGTGGCCGTCACCGTGCTGTCCGTCGTGGCGATCATGCTCACCACCGTGAACATCTTCGGAGGATTCGCCGTCACCCGCCGCATGCTCGGCATGTTCTCGAAGGGCTGAGGATCGATGAACGCAACCACGGCCGCCCAGGCCGCCGACATAGTCGCCGCGCTGCTGTTCATCTTCAGCCTGGCCGGACTCTCCCAGCACCGCACCTCCCGCGCCGGTGTGGCGTACGGCATGGCCGGCATGGCGCTGGCGCTGGTCGCCACCGTCGTCGCCGCCTCGCGGGACATCTCCGCCACCGCCGTCGTGCTGATCGTCGCCGCGACGGCCGTCGGCGGCGCCGTGGGCCTGTGGCGGGCCCGCAAGGTGGAGATGACCCAGATGCCGGAGCTCATCGCCGTCCTGCACAGCCTCGTCGGCCTGGCCGCGGTGCTGGTCGGCTGGAACAGCTACTACGAGGTCGAGGCGCACGGCGCCGCGCAGACCCGGGTCGCCCAGGACCTGCTGGGCATCCATCACGCCGAGGTGTTCATCGGCATCTTCATCGGCGCGGTGACCTTCACCGGTTCCGTCGTCGCCTTCCTGAAGCTGTCGGCACGGATCAAGTCCCGCCCGCTGACGCTGCCGGGCAAGAACGCCCTCAACCTCGGCGCGCTGCTCGGGTTCGTGGCGCTGACGGTCTGGTTCACGGTGAGCCCGGGCCTCGGCCTGATGATCGCCGTCACCGCCCTGGCACTCGCGCTGGGCTGGCACCTGGTCGTCTCGATCGGCGGCGGCGACATGCCGGTCGTCGTCTCGATGCTCAACAGCTACTCGGGCTGGGCCGCGGCGGCGGCGGGCTTCCTGCTCAACAACAACCTGCTCATCGTCACCGGCGCGCTCGTCGGCTCCTCCGGCGCGTACCTGTCGTACATCATGTGCAAGGCGATGAACCGGTCCTTCATCTCGGTCATCGCCGGCGGATTCGGCGTCGAGGCGGTGTCGAGCGGCGACACCGAGCAGGGCGAGCACCGCGAGACCACCGCGGAGGAGACCGCGGAGCTGCTGGAGAGTGCCACGTCGGTGATCATCACCCCGGGTTACGGCATGGCGGTGGCGCAGGCCCAGCACCCGGTGGCGGAGTTGACCCAGGCCCTGCGCCGCCGCGGGGTGCGGGTACGGTTCGGCGTCCACCCGGTGGCCGGCCGGCTGCCCGGGCACATGAACGTGCTGCTGGCCGAGGCCAGGGTGCCGTACGACGTCGTGCTGGAGATGGACGAGATCAACGACGACTTCGGCGGCACCACGGTGGTGCTGGTCATCGGCGCCAACGACACCGTCAACCCGGCGGCGGAAGAGGACCCTTCCAGCCCCATCGCCGGAATGCCGGTGCTGCGGGTGTGGGAGGCCGAGAACGTCATCGTCTTCAAGCGCTCCATGTCCTCGGGGTACGCGGGCGTGCAGAACCCCCTGTTCTTCCGCGAGAACAGCCGCATGCTCTTCGGTGACGCGAAGGAGAGCGTGGAGGACATCCTGCGCTCGCTGAGCGCGTCGGGGTCCGGTTCCACCGCGTCGCTGCCGGCCGGGCGTACCGACCAGCAGCCCGCGCCCGCCTGATGGCCCCGATCCACACCGGCGGTGGGGGGGGGGGGGGGCGCGGGGCCCCCCCCCCCCCCCCCCCCCCCCCCCCCCCCCCCCCGGGGGGGCCCCCCCCCCCCCCCCCCGCCCCCCCCCCCCAAGGGGGCCGGGGTGGCCCCCCCGAAACCCCCCCCCAACGCCCCGGGGGGCAC